>NZ_JAQYXB010000315.1:0-376 GCF_036322405.1 Streptomyces sp. SP17BM10
GGGGGCCCCCCAATTCCCACACACCCGGGGGGCCCCGGGGGGGGGGGCCCTGGGGGGGGGGCCCGGGGGGGCCCGCCGGGGGCCGGGGGGGGGGGGGGGTGGGGGGGGGGGGGGGTGTGGGGAGGTGGGGGGGGGGTAGGGGGGGGGCGGGGGGGGCGGGGGGGGGGTGTGGGGGGCGGGGGGGGGGGGGGGGGGGGGGGCGGGGCGTCCTGCCCGGCGTCGGGGCATATGATCGGGCCGCGCGGAGGACGGCGCGGCCCAGGTCGACCCCGCGGACCTGGTGTCCTTAACCCGCACCACCCGGGTCCGCCCCGCCCTGGTCCCGGCCGGGGCCCGACAATTACCAACCCACCCACGACAACCACACCGCCCCTGA
>NZ_JAQYXB010000316.1:0-332 GCF_036322405.1 Streptomyces sp. SP17BM10
GGGCAAAAACCAAAAAAAAAAAACAAAAAAAACCAACACCAAAAAAAAAAAAAAAAAAAAAAAAAAAAAAAAAAAACAAAACACCAACCACACCCCCACCCCCCCACCCAAACACAAAAAACAAAAACAAACAAAAACCACACAACCACAACACAAAAAAAAAAAAAAAACAAAAACACAAAAAAACAAAAAAAAAAAAAAAAAAAAAAAAAAAAAAAAAAAAAAACAAAACCACCAAAAACCAAACCAAAACACCACAAACAACCCAAACAACCAACCCCCCAACCACAAAAAAACAACAACCCACCCACAAAAAACAACAACCCAAAAAC
>NZ_JAQYXB010000317.1:0-207 GCF_036322405.1 Streptomyces sp. SP17BM10
GTCGGTCTGGTGGTGCTGGAGCGGTTGTCGGATGCCCGTCGCAACGGGCACCGGGTGCTGGCCGTCCTGCGGGGCTCGGCCGTCAACCAGGACGGGGCGTCGAACGGTCTGACGGCGCCGAACGGTCCGTCGCAGCAGCGGGTGATCCGGCAGGCGTTGGCGAGCGCGGGGCTGTCGGCTGCCGACGTGGATGCCGTGGAGGCGCAC
>NZ_JAQYXB010000318.1:0-315 GCF_036322405.1 Streptomyces sp. SP17BM10
GGGGGGGCCCCCCCCCCCCCCCCACCACCCACAACCCCCCCCCCCCCAACACACCCACGCCCCCCCCCCCCCCCCCCACCCACACCCCCCCCCCCCCCCCCCCCCCCGCGCGGCGGGGCCCCCCCGGGGGGCCCCCCCCCCCCCCCCCCCCCCCCCGGCCCGCCGCCCCCGCCCCGGCGGGGGCGCCCCCCGCCCCGGCCGCGCTCAGGAGCGGTCCGCCGTCCGGGCCACGGCGCCGACCGGGGCCGCCGGAGCGGTGGGCGGCGCCGGGGCCCGGCTGCTCCGGTTGAACAGGACGATCGAGGCCACGATGAC
>NZ_JAQYXB010000319.1:0-356 GCF_036322405.1 Streptomyces sp. SP17BM10
GTTGTGTGGGGTGGTTGGGTGTGTGGGTTTGTGTTGTTGTTCTCGGTTGGTGGGTGTGTGTGTGTTGGGGGGGGGGGTGGTGTTTTGGCCTTTTGTGGTCTTGAATTATGTGTTGCTATCCTCAACCGGTTGCGGCGCGGGCGCCCCCCCCGAGCAACAAAAATATAACCACCAATATTATTAAAACCCCCACAAAAAAAAAAACCAAAAACAAAACCCCCCCCCCCCACCCCCCACCCCCCCCCCCCAAAAAAAAAAAAAAAAACAAACCCCCCACCCCCCCCCCCCCACCCCCACCAAAAAAAAACCCCCCCACCCCCCCCCAACCCCACACACCACACAAACCAAAACAAAAC
>NZ_JAQYXB010000320.1:0-401 GCF_036322405.1 Streptomyces sp. SP17BM10
CCCCCCCCCCCCCCCCCCCCCCCCCCCCCCCCCCCCCCCCACCCCTTTTTTCTGATACGGCGAGCAGCGTTATCTACACTCGAATGGACAGGGCGGGCCGGGCGGTGCGGGCGGCCGGAAGAGCGTGGGGTCGGGCGTGCCGAAGGCAGGGGAGGGGCTCTGGTGCTCGGGGTTGCGGCGGTCACTTGCAGTCTCAATCGCGGCCCTAGCCTTGGTCGTCTGGATCATCGTCTCTTGGCTCTTCCACACCGCGCCGACAGTCAACGTGCCGCCGCCGTTCTCACCGCCGGCCGCCACCCACACCCCCCTCCCCCTGCCCACCGGCCAACCCCTGGCCTCGCTCCTCGCCAGCGCCAACGCCGCCCCGCCCACCCCGCACTGACCGGACCGCCCCTCAAAAC
>NZ_JAQYXB010000321.1:0-314 GCF_036322405.1 Streptomyces sp. SP17BM10
CTGGGCCCACCACCCCCCATCCCCCCCCCCCAACCCAACAACCCAAAAACCCCGCACACAACAACAAAAAATAAACCTCAAAACAAAAAAAACCCCACACCCCACGCCCCACCCCCCCCCCCACCCCCCCCCCCCCCCCAAACCCCCCACCCACCCCACAACCCCCACCCCCACCCCCCCCCCCCCCACCCCCACCCCCCCCCCCACCCCCAACAACCCCCCCCCCCACCCACACACAAAAAAAAAACCCCCACAACACAAAACAACCCACCAACACACCCCCCCCACCCCACCAAAACCACAAACCCACAAAC
>NZ_JAQYXB010000322.1:0-6270 GCF_036322405.1 Streptomyces sp. SP17BM10
CGCTTCCTCACCACCGCGCCGCCCGGCCTGCTCACCTACGGGCAGTTCCTGGACACGTGCGCGCAGGTGGCGGGGGAGGGGCGCGCCGAGCTCGTCTGGGTCCCGGACGCGCCGCTGCTCGCCGAGGGCCCGGACGCCGTCGAGCCGTGGAGCGAACTGCCGCTGTGGATGGCCTCGGCCAGATGATCGGGCGGGAGCGGCAGTCAATCAGCAACTACGAGATCGGCCGCACGCCTCCCGGGCTCGACGACCTGGTCGCCGTGGCCCGCGCCCTGGGAGTCGAGACATGGCGGCCGTTCCACGGTTAAGGTCCTGGCCGGCCGCACCGCCGTACGGCCGGCCATGGAGCGCAACGCGGGCCTATGCGGGCAGGAGCCACCTTGGGCCATCAGGATCGTCGAGCCACACACGTTGCTCACCGGCGGTGATGGTGATGCCGTACCGGTCGCGGGCCGGTCGGCCTTTGACCACGAACAGGCGGTGGACGGCTTCGAGGTCGGACCACAGAGCGCGCGGGCCTTCCTCGCACACAATGCCGTCGGCCCGCAGCTCGGCGACGGACCCGGCGCCGTCCCACAGGCAGGCGCCAACCGGTCGGCCGTCATCGGCGAGTTCGTAGTTCCAGCCCAGCGGGCCGAGGGCAACACTGACCAGGAACCGGAAGCTCTCATCCACCACGACGCCGACGCCGAGTTCCGTCCGCCGGCCGTCGCCGTCCGGGAGCGCCGGCCGGCGGATGATTCCGCTGTCACCCTCGGCGCGCAGGGGCATGAAGTAGGCGGGGGTGGCGAGGAACCCGCCGGTGGCCTCGGTGTCACTGGTCTTCACGACGCTTACGACGCCGGAGCCGAGCGGGGCGACGATCACACCGTCGTCGGCGAGTTCGGCCAGCCACGCCGGCGGGATGCGGTCGAGTCCGCAGGTTGCGACGATCGCCCCAAACGCTGGTCCGTCCATGGCGGGAACGGCGCCATCGGCGGTAATCACGGTCGGCTGGTAGCCGGCCGCAGCGAGGCGTTGGCGGGCGGCGGTTGTCACGTCGGGGTCAACGTCGACCGTCACCACCTGGTCGTGGCCATATCGGCGGGAGAGCAGTGCGGCGTTGTACCCAGTGCCGGTGCCGATCTCCTTCACCCTCGGGGTGGTCAACTCGCCGAGGGCCTGCAGCATCACCGCCATGAGGGACGGCTGCGTGGACGACGAGGCCGCGTTCCCGTCGATCAGGTGGGTGACGAGCGGGCGGTTCTCGTAGACGGACCGCAGCCACTCGCCGGCCTGGCCGGGGTCGTCGCCGGAGATGCGCTGCTGCCGGCCGTCGGCGCCCTGCCGGTAGAAGTACGGGACGAACAGGTGCCGAGGAACGTCGCGGAAAGCACGCTGCCAGGCGGGGTCGGTCAGGGAGCCGTCGGCGGTGAGCGCATCGACCATGGCGGCGCGCAGAGTGCCGGCGTCCGACTCGGTGGTGGTGGTCACGGGGTGCCCTTCTGGAGAAGGTCGGCCAGTGCGGTGGTGATGGCGGCCCTGGTGCAGTCGATCCACGCCCACTGGCCGCCGGCATTCACATCGATCAGCCAGTGGGTACCAGCCTGGTCCACGATCAAGTCAACGGCTGCGTAGACGAGTCCAAGGCGCCACAGCATGTCCAGGATGCCGGTACGGATCGCGTCGGGGAGGTCAACCGGTGAGTAGGCGAGACGTTTGGAGTCGGTACGCCAGTCGAGCCGGCCGGGACCATCGGGCGCGTCGACCCTGACAGGGAACAGCCGGCCGGCCACGCACGTGACGCGCACCTCGTACGCCTTGTCCGTGATCTCCCGCTGGAACAGGTGAGCGGTCAAGGCCACACGAGGGTCGGCCCACCGGTCGGCGGGGACTCGGGTGGTGTACATCTGTCCGCGCTGCCCGTTCTCGGTGTGGACGATGCCACCGAGGACTTTCGTGATGATCCGGCCGCCGCACCGCCCGGCGAAGTCGGCGACCGCGGCGGGATCGTTGGTCACGAGAGTGGGCGGCACAGGCAGGCGCGCTGCCACAGCCGCGGCAAGCTGCGTGGGCTTCGTGCAGTCCGCATTGCGCTCCGGCCGGTTGACCCACAGCACTTGCGGCAGGGAGCCGAGGACACCGGCGAACGCCCGCTTGGCCTGCCCGGCGGCGAATCGATGTTCCGGGCCGGACATGCCGTCGGGGAAGCGGAACGTGGTCGGCTTGCGCCACCACACGGACGCGAGCTCGGACAGGTCAATGCCGCGCAGTGGGCCGGTGAGGGTACCGCCCCACTGGCCGTCGGCCCCGAGCTCGGCGGTCATGGTCATCTGCTGCGGGAAGTCGGCGAGGTCGGTGCGCCAGAACGGGACGCCCCGGGCGTTGAGCTCGCGTAGGACGTAGTCGGCGGTGGGGTCGAGGTCGTGGGTGATGACGAGCACGCGGGGCGAGGCGCCCCGCGTGCTCTCGGCGCCGTGGGTCATCAGTCGTCGTTCTGGTCGTAGTCGACGCTGATGACGGTCTGGCCGTCGCTCTCGGTCTGGCAGCCCGAGGTCTCCATGGTGGGGAGGTCGATGGCCACCCGCCCGTCGATCAGCGAGAGCTGCGTGTCGGGGTCGACGGCGACGGCCGGCAGGTCGGCGACGGTCACCGGGTTGGTGACGGCGTCGAGCCCGAACGGGCGGGTGGCGAGCGGGCCGGACGGCTCGCCGTCCACGGTCATGTTGAGCGTGGGCAGTCGATCGGTCAGGACGGACATGGTGTCGCTCCCTCGTGCTCGATGGGCTCTCGGCCCTCCGGGACGGAGGGCCGAGGGTGATGCCGACCGCAAGCTCGTGGCCGGCCGGCACCGGATCCGCCCGGCCGGTGTGCCAACCGGGGAAGCGCGGGCGGAGTCTGTGGGGCGCGATCCCCTCAGCCGCGCGGGCGCGTGGAGGAACGCATGCCCCGGATCGGCGGCCGACCCGAGTAGAACCGCGGGATACGGCGCCAGTACGGCGGGAACCACCAGGGACGCATCAGAGCCTTCAGTAGCGGGCGTTGATCCTGCGCACTTCGGCCCGCAGGCGGCTGAGCGTCAGTGACTCCGCTGCGGGCTCCAAGGCGGAGGGAAGCGGCTCAGCACCATCCCGCCCGGCTTCGTCGGGGTACGGCACGGGGCCGCCGAGGAAGTGTGTCCAGGCCGGCGCCGGGGGCGCCGGGTCACTCGTCGTCATCCGGCACCGCCAGGCACTCGCCGTCGGCCACGTGCTGAGCACGCCACCTGGCGATCCTGCCCAGGATCTTCGGGTGGCCGGCATGCTCCGCGTCCTGGGCGTCGAGCAACTGGCACGTGGGGCACTGGTCGGCGTCGGCGGCGGGTTCCTGTGCTCGCTGTGCGATCTCACGAAGAGACACGGGCCACCGCCTTGCAGGACTTGGCGTGTCGCGCACGGATCTTTTCGAGCTCTGCCAGCACGCCGGGAGCCTGAGCCTCGGGGTACTTTCTGCGCAGCTCCGGATCTGCGATTCGGTCGAACGCCGCACAGACGGCGCATTTGGGCTGCGGCTTCGCCTTACGCGCGGGCACGACGGCGCTTCTCCTCGGCCCGCCCTCGCTGGTAGTCCTCGCGGCAAACAGCCATCGGCGCCGCGGAAGCCCACTTGCTCGGAGGACGTCGCGGTGTCGGGCGACGGGATTCGGGAGCGATGCCAGCCTGTCCCGCGGCGTCGAGGGGCTGGTCGGCGGTCGCCACAGCCACCCCAGGTTCTTTGGACGGGAGTTGGCCTGGCGTCGGCAGGTGAGCCGTCTCGGGCATCAGGTCCCCACTGTCAGTAAGCTGATGTCACCGTTCGGTGACAGGGGTAATCGTCGTTCTCGGAGCGGACGTCCTGAAGGCCTTGCAGAGGACTCCTGGAGGACTTGAAGAGGACGGCGGTGTCGGTCATATGACACAAGCGTCCCCTAGCAGTCCTCCCTCGGCCTATCGTTGAACCACCATCAGGTTCGCCGGAGGACTCGTGTCCAACACCGCACTCAAGGCCGCTCGACAGGCCGCCGGCTACTGCAGCCAGCAGGCCCTCGCCAGCGCGCTCACCCGAGCCGCACAACAGCTCGGCCTACGAGGCATCGAGGTCAGCACCCGGCAGGTCCGCCGATGGGAATCCAGCAACCCACCCTGGCCAGGCGAGGACTACCAGCGACTCATCGTCCACGTCCTGCGCCAGCCCATCGAGGACCTCGGTTTCCGCGCGCCATGGAGCCGCGGTACAGAACCCGCGATCGAGCCCACCCGAGGACCCGCCCCACAACCCGCGCTCCCCTCGACCGCACTGCGTGCAGCCCTCCCGCGACCGGTGAAACTCGGCACCCAGCCCGGCACGATTGGCGGTGACTACGCCATAGTGACCGAGGCCCACCGACGCCTCTACCTCTCCGTAGCGCCCGCCGCGCTCCACCGCGCCGTAGCCGAACACGCAGCCCTGGGCACCTCCCTGCTCGGTGAGACCTCCGGCACCGCACGCCGCATCCTGGCCGCAGCCCTCGCCGAAACGACCCTGCTACTCGGGCGCATCGAGTTCTTCGACCTCCGCCAGCCCGCCACCGCCGACGCAACCCTCGTCCGCGCCCTCCAAGCCGCAGGTGAAGCAGACGACAGCCTCATCGGCGCCGCCATCCTCGCTCACGCCGCATTCGTGCCCGGCTGGGCCGGCCGCCTGCCGGAGGCCCGCGAACGCATGCAGGCCGCCCGCGCCTACGCCCGCCGCGCCCCAGCCGCTCCCGAAATCCTCGCCTGGCTCGACGCAGTCGAGGCCGAATGCCTCACCCGCTGCGGCGACCAGCGCGGCGCTCTCTCCCTACTCCGACGCGCCGAGGACACCCTCGCCACCGGCGGCACCGTGCCACCACCCGACTGGTTCACCTGGTTCTCGGCAGTGCGCCTGCACGCGTTCAAGGGCAACACCGAACTCGCCGCCGGCCTCATCCCCCAGGCCCGCACGACCCTCGAACGCGCACTCGCCGAACTGCCCGAGACCGACGGCAAGCAACGCGTCGTCGTCCTCGGCGACTTGGCGGCCGTCGAGGCAGCCGCCAGCCGCCCAGACGAGGCGTGCGCCCTGCTAGAACAGGCCCTCGACCAGCTCGCCACGACCTGGTACGCGACCGGCATGGAACGCGTCCGCGAGGCTCGACGAGCGCTCGCCCCGTGGCAGGACTCGGCGGCCGTCCAACGAGTGGACGACCGCCTCTACTCCTGGCCGGCGATGCTCAACTCGCTCCAGCGTTGAACTTGGCGATCAGCTCCGGCAACTCAGCGAGCGAGTCGATCCGAAACGTGGCCTGCTCGGCAGCCGGGGCGTGCTGCTGAATCCAACCCCACGGGCCACGCCGAATCAGCGCCGTCTTCATCCCCGCCCGCGCGGCGGGGAGCACGTCGTTGTCGAGCCGGTCGCCGACATAGAGGATCTCGCCCACGGCCGCCGGAACCACCTCGGCGACCCGCTCGAAGAACGCCAGGTCCGGCTTGCTTGCGCCCCAGTCGTCCGAGGTGCCGATCAGGTCGACGTCCCCAGTGAAAAGCTCCCGCAGTAGTCCGCCGGCGCGGACGGTCTGGTTACCGGCAATGGCCAGCCACATGCCGTCCGCCCTGAGATGCGCGAACGCGGGCCGCACGTCCGGGTAGATGTCGTCCTCGCCGAACCACTCGGGTCGGCCGGCGGCGGCGCGCTTCTCACGCTCCTCGTACAGGTCGAACCCCGGCCGGAACACCTGGAACGTCTCCCGGTAGTCCCGTCCTTCGGCGATCACCGCCCCGAACTGGGCGACGAACGTGTGCCTGGGCACGCCCAGCCAGTCCGCCCAGGTGCCGTACTCCCGGGTCTCGTCGACCAGGCACTCGCCGACGTCGAACACCACTGCCTTGATCGTCATGCCCGCAGCCTAATGGGCGAGGACGTCCTGTCCGGGGCCTCTCGTGCGATGGCGGCACGCGCGGCCGGAGTCCCCGTGCTTTAACGCGGGGAGGAAGTCAAGTCCTGCCCCTGCACATCGCCGTGGTCGAGGCGGACCGGGCGATGATCGCGGCCCGCGAGCAGGACGGCGGCGTCGACGCAGCGCGGGACGCTTACGTGGAGCGGGTGCTCGCGCTCCGCGCCCACCCCATCGGGGCTACGCCTCCGGGCCCGTGGCCCAGGAGTGGAAGAGGGGCCAGGACTCAGGGGAAGGACGAGCGTCGAGCCATCGGGGTCCCGGCGGGCCGTCCTCTGCCCGGCGCGAAAAACGGTGTGCGCGGGGCCGGGCCCGGGGCA
>NZ_JAQYXB010000323.1:0-379 GCF_036322405.1 Streptomyces sp. SP17BM10
GGGTGGGGGGGGGGGTGGTGGGGTTGGGGGGGGGGGGGGGTGGGGGGGGGTGGTTGGGTGGGGGGTTTGGGGGGGGTGGGGGTGGGGGGGGTGGGGGGTGGGGGGTGTGGGGGGGGGGGGGCACTGGGGGGGGGTGGGGGTGGGTGCCACGCGGGGGGTCGGGGGGCGGCGGGGGGGGGGGCCACCCCCCGGCGCCCGGGGGGGGGCACCCCGCCCCCCGCCGCCGGGGCGGGGGGGCGCGGGCCCCGGCCCCCCACGGCAGACGGGGATTCGAAAACAGGCTCTTCGGCGCCCCTGCGGGCCCTGCGCGGCAGGGCCGGGCGCCGTCCCCGACCACACGGGGAGGACCGCGGCCCACCAGCCGCGGCGCAGCGAGCAA
>NZ_JAQYXB010000324.1:0-322 GCF_036322405.1 Streptomyces sp. SP17BM10
CTACCGCTTCGCCCACGCCGCCACCGACGCCGAGGTGGACGCGGACCACGCCGCGCTCGTCGCCGCGGCGCCGCCCGGCGCGCTCACCAGGGCCACCTCCTACCGTCCGGCCAAGGCCAAGCGCCGCGTGGGCGCGAAGAAGGCCGGCTCGGCCGTCAGCGGTGACACGCTGGCCTCGCCGATGCAGGGCACGATCGTCAAGGTCGCCGTCGAGGGCCACGGGACGGGCACGCCGCTCGGCGACCCGATCGAGGCCCAGGCGCTCCTCGCGACCTACGGGCAGGACCGCGAACGGCCGCTCCTGCTCGGCTCGCTGAAGTCC
>NZ_JAQYXB010000325.1:0-337 GCF_036322405.1 Streptomyces sp. SP17BM10
GACAGCGTGTGGAGCCGTGCGCGTCGAACAGCCCGCGTTACGCGACGAGCGCGGGCTCCACGGGGGCCTCCTCGGCGGCCTGTTCCTCGTCTGCGGTCCGCAGCCGGGCCGGCAGCAGCACCATCGCGGCGACCGCGCCGCGCAGCGCCACCCCGGCGCCGCCCAGGGCGGCGGTCGAGAACGCCGCGTCGAAGGCCGACTTGGCGGCGTGCACGGCCGTCGCGGCGGCGTCCGTGGGCATGCCCTGGGCGGCGACCTCGTCCTCGCCGAGCGAGTCCGAGGCGCTCGGCGCGCCGCCGGTCAGGTGGTAGGAGGAGGTGTAGCGGGCGGCGAGCAC
>NZ_JAQYXB010000326.1:0-318 GCF_036322405.1 Streptomyces sp. SP17BM10
CCGAGGATCACCTGGTCGAGCGCCTTGGTGACGGCGTCCCGGAGCGCGCTGTCGTCGTTGGCGAGGGAGCTGACGTTCGGGCCGGAGCGCCGGGAGTGGGTGTGGGCGACGTCGTTCTCGCGGGTGCTGGCGGGGGTGGCGGTGATGTTCTGCTCGAGCGGGTAGCGGTCGAGGTGGGCGGCGGCGGTGGACGGCGAGGGTGGGGCCGCACTGGGCGTCGCCGGTGGTGTGGGACTGGTGGCTGCGGGCCTTCACCACATTGGTGGTGCGGGTGGTGATGTAGTCGACGATGTGGACGCCGGTATCCGTCTGGTGACC
>NZ_JAQYXB010000327.1:0-63897 GCF_036322405.1 Streptomyces sp. SP17BM10
CCGTCAGGGCGGTGGCTTCCGCCGTGATGACCGTCCGTCGGGTGGTTTCAACCGTGACGACCGCGGCGACCGTGGTGGTTTCCGTCGTGATGACCGTGGCGAGCGCCCCTCGGGCGGTGGCTTCCGTCGTGACGACCGCCCCTCCGGCGGCTTCAACCGTGACCGCGACGACCGTCCGCGTCGTGACGACCGTGGCGAGCGCCCCTCCGGTGGTGGCTTCCGCCGCGATGACCGCCCGTCCGGCGGCTTCAACCGTGACCGCGACGACCGTCCGCGTCGTGATGACCGTGGCGAGCGCCCCTCCGGCGGTGGCTACCGCCGCGACGACCGCCCCTCCGGTGGTGGCTTCCGCCGTGATGACCGTCCCTCGGGTGGTTTCAACCGTGACGACCGCGGCGACCGTGGTGGTTTCCGTCGTGACGACCGTGGCGAGCGCCCGTCCGGCGGTGGCTTCCGCCGCGACGACCGCCCCTCCGGCGGCTTCAACCGCGACCGTGACGACCGTGGTGGTTTCCGTCGCGATGACCGTGGCGAGCGCCCCTCCGGCGGTGGCTTCCGCCGCGACGACCGCCCCTCCGGCGGCTTCAACCGCGACCGCGACGACCGCCAGGGCGGCGGCTACCGCCGTGACGACCGTGGCGAGCGCCCGTCCGGCGGTGGCTACCGCCGCGACGACCGCCAGGGTGGCGGCGGCTACCGCCGTGATGACCGCGGTGGCCGCTTCGAGGGCCGTCGGGACGACCGTCGCGACGACCGCGGCGGCCGCGACTACGACGACCGCCGGGGCAACTACGAGCCCGTCAAGCGCCTGCCGATCCCGGAGGACGTCACCGGCTTCGAGATCGACGCGGACGTGCGCCAGGAGCTCAAGAGCCTGCCCAAGACGCTCGCCGACGACGTCGCCCGCAACCTGGTGATGGTCGCCCGCCTGCTCGACAGCGAGCCGGAGGAGGCCTACCAGTACTCCCGCGTCGCCCTCCGCCTGGCCTCGCGCGTCGCGGCCGTCCGCGAGGCGGCCGGCTTCGCCTCGTACATGACCCAGCGTTACTCCGAGGCGCTGACCGAGTTCCGCGCCGCCCGCCGGATGACCGGTCGTGCGGACCTGTGGCCGGTCATGGCCGACTGCGAGCGCGGTCTGGGCCGTCCGGAGCGGGCGCTGGCGATGGCCGGCGAGCCCGAGGTGAAGCAGCTGGACAAGGCCGGCCAGGTCGAGATGCGCCTGGTCGCGGCCGGCGCGCGCACCGACATGGAGCAGTTCGACGCCGCCGTGGTGACCCTGCAGAGCCCGGAGCTGGCCTCCAGCGCCGTGCACCCGTGGACTGCGCGCCTGCGGTACGCCTACGCCGAGGCCCTGATCGCGGCCGGCCGGGCGGACGAGGCCCGCGAGTGGTTCGTGAAGGCGGTCGAGGCCGACACCGACGGTTCGACCAACGCCTCCGAGCGGCTGGCCGAGATCGATGGCGTGGAGTTCGTGGACGCGCTCGACCCCGAGCTGGAGGACGAGGCCGAGGAGGCCGAGGCCCCGGCGAAGAAGCGCGGCGGCGACGTGTCCGACGACCGCGTGATCTTCGAGGACGAGGAGGACGTCGAGGAGTACTACGACGAGGACGACCTCGAGATCGACGATGACTTCGACGGCGTGGTGCCCGAGCGTTCGAACGACGCGAAGGACGCGAAGGACGCGAAGGACACGGAGAAGACCGAGGCCGCCGGCGCCGAGGCCGACACCAAGAGCTGACGCTCGACCCAACGAGTGAGGCCCTGCCGCACCCCGGGAGATTCCGGAGCGCGGCAGGGCCTCACTGCGTCAGGGCCCGGCCGGGTCAGCCCAGTTCGAGGTTGCGCAGGACGAGCCCGGTGGCCGGCTTCGGGCCGAAGGACGTCGACTTGCGCGGCATCGTGACGCCCTGTTCGGCGAGCCGCCGCACGACGCTCTCGCGCACCGGGTGCAGCAGGACGGCGGTGCCGCCGGTGCGGGCCGCCTCCCGTTCGGCGGCGACGGCGGTGTGCAGGTAGCCGATGTCGTCGGGGCCGTCTTGGACGTGCCAGGTGTGGTCGAGCAGGGTGGCGTGCAGGACGGTCGCGTCCAGGTGGCGCCACTCCTCGGGGCGGTCGCGCGGCACGGTCGCGTCGAGGAGGGCCTCCTCGGGCTCGCCGACCAGCCAGAAGACGTCGTCGCCGCCGGTGAGGACGAAGCCGTTGCCGCCGTGTCGTTTCTGCTCGGCGAGCGCCTGGAGGGCGGAGGCCAGCGGGCCGGGGACCTCCTTGACCTGCCACTGGTCGCCCAGCCGCTCCAGGGCCTCGGCGACCGGCAGCCGGTAGAGCACCCGGTGGATGGCCCGGACGCGCAGCGGGTAGCGGGCGGTGTCCACGAGGAGCACCATGCCGCGGTCCCACGGGCTGCGCGGCAGGTGGCGGTGCTCGCGCTGGAGGCGCAGGTACATCTCCCAGCGGTGGTGGCCGTCGGCGATCAGGGCCCGGCAGCGGGCGAGGTCGCGGCCGATCTCGGCGATGTCGTCGGGGGCGGTGACGGCCCAGAGGCGGTGGTGGGTGCCGTCGCTGGTGGCGGTGGCGAGCAGCGGTTCGTCGCGGACGGTGCGCTCGATGACGTCGGCCGCGCCGCCGTTGCCGCGGTAGGTGAGCAGGAGCGGTTCGAGGTTGGCGCGGGTGGTGCGCATGAGGCCGACCCGGTCGGCGACCGGCCGCGGCATGACGTCCTCGTGAGGGAGCACCACGCCGGTCTCGCGGCCGCTGACCGCGAGGGCGCCGATGAGGCCGCGCTGCAGCAGCTCGGGGGACTCGGCGGTGGCGGGCACGCGCTGCTCGTAGACGTAGAGCGCGGGCTCGGGGTCGGCGGCGAGGACGCCCTCGCGCTGCCAGTCGTGCAGCAGCCGGGCGGCGTGCCGGTAGCGGGTGTCGCGGTCGGGGCGGTCGCCGCTGTCCTCGGGCTCGGGGCGCGGCAGGATCAGCCGGACCACGTTGTGCGGGTCGGCGGTCTCCAGGTCGAGCCGGCGGCCGGGGTCGACGACGTCGTACGGGGGTGAAGTGACCGCGGCCAGCGTTCCGACCCGGTCGGGGACGTAGCGCAGGCCCCGGAACGGGGACAGGGACAGACCTGCGGTGGCGACGTGCCCGGGATCGCCGGGGCCGCCCTGCGGAGTCTCGGCTCCGTCTTCTGCACTGGAGGTGCTCATTCTGGGCATCGTAACCGGGTACGCGTTGTTGAGAGATCGGAACACCTGTGCCGATCAGTGGGACGGGTGGGCGACTGCGGGGCGAACGAGGGCGAGGTACGACATGAACGACGGGTGGAACCAGGTGGACGACGGCGCTCCGGTCGAGCCGGGCGGAGGGGACGGCGCCATCGGTGGCGGCGACGCCGGGGTGGGCGGCGTCCCGGCTCAGCGGCCTGGCGAGCCCGCCGGCGACGTGTACGAGTGGTTCCGCCGGGGCGGGCAGCTGCTGGCCCAGGGGCACCCGGCGGCGGCCGAGCAGCTGCTGGCCCGGGCGGCGGCGGCCGAGCCGCACTCGCGGAGCATCCGGGAGGCGCTGGCGCGGGCGCAGTTCGACGCGGGGTCGTACGCGGCGGCGCTGGAGAACTTCCAGGCCGTCGCGCTGGCGGATCCCTCCGACGACTACGCTCAGTTCGGCTGGGGCGTCGCGGCGGCCCGGTTGGGCGACTTCGAGACGTCCGCCGAGCACCTGGCGCTGGCGGTGGCGATGCGGCCGCAGACCGAGCACTACCGGGCGGCGCTGCGGCAGACCCGGGCCACCCTGGCGGCCCGTGCCGGGGCGTTCGGCCCGCTGCTGCCCGGGGCGCCCGGGTACCTGGAGCCCCCGGTGGGCGGGTCCGCCGGGGGCGACGACGGCGCGTGAGCGGCGGGCCGGTCCACCGCGGGGGACGAAGCGGCGGACGCGGTGAACGACGGTGCAGTGAACGCAGTGGAACGACGATGCAGTGAATGAGGTAGAGCAGGCATGACCGAGACGGCCACCCCCGTGCGACGGACCGCCCCCGGGAGCAGCGAGCGCCCGCTCACCGAGGCGTACGACACGGCCCTGTTGGACCTCGACGGCGTGGTGTACGCCGGTCCGCACGCGATCGAGCACGCGGTGGACGCGCTGGACGCCGCCCGCGCCGCCGGGATGCGCCTCGCGTACGTGACGAACAACGCCTCCCGGCCGCCCCGGGTGGTGGCCGAGCACCTGACCGAGCTGGGCGTGCCGGCCGAGCCCGCCGACGTGATCAACTCGGCGCAGGCCGCCGCCCGGTTGGTCGCCGAGAAGGTGCCGGCCGGGTCGAAGGTGCTGGTCGTGGGCGGTCTCGGGCTGGAGGAGGCGCTGGCCGAGCGCGGTTTGGTGGCGGTCCGGTCGCTCGACGACGAGCCGCTCGCGGTGGTCCAGGGCTACGACCCGTCGGTCGGCTGGGCGCAGTTGGCGGAGGCGTCGTACGCGGTGCAGCGCGGGCTGCCGTGGGTGGCGTCCAACACCGACCTGACGGTGCCGACGGCCCGGGGCATCGCGCCCGGCAACGGGACGCTGGTGGCGGCGGTGCGCGCGGCGACCGGGGTGGAGCCGGAGGTGGCGGGCAAGCCGCTGCCGCCGATGCACCGCGAGACGGTGCTGCGGACGGGGGCCGAGCGGCCGTTGGTCGTGGGGGACCGGCTGGACACCGACATCGAGGGCGCGTTCAACGGCGGCGTGGACAGCCTGCTGGTCTTCACCGGGGTGACGACGGCGGCGCAGCTGCTGACGGCTCCGGTCGAGCACCGTCCGACGTACCTCGCGGCGGACCTGCGCGGCCTGCTGGAGCCGCACCCGGCGGTGGACGCGGTGGACGGCGGCTTCTCCTGCCGCGGCCGGCTCGCGCGCGCCGAGGAGGGCGTGCTGCGGCTGGAGGGCGCCGGGGCGGACCGCTGGGACGGCCTGCGGGCGCTGTGCGCGGCGGCCTGGGCGGCGCTGGACGCGGACGGCGAGCCGGCCGACGGGCGGAAGGCGCTCGCCGAGCTGGGCTTCTGACCCAGGGCGGCGGGCCCGAGCGGGGCTTCTGCCCCAGGGCGCCGGGCCGCGGCGGCCGGGGTCAGAGCAGGGTGCGCAGCCGCAGGAGGTCGCGGAAGCCCGCCTCCAGCTTGACCCGGCCGCTCGCCCACGCGGAGGCGAAGTTGAGCCCGCCGGCGACGAGGGCGACCAGGTCGTCGCTGGCCATGGTGAGCCGGATCTCGGCCTTCTCGGCGGGGGCGCCGGGTGTCGAGACGACGTCCTGGATCCGGCCGTCGCGCAGGCGCCCGGTGAAGGTCAGGTCGAGGTCGGTGATCCGGCAGGAGAGGGAGCGGTCGAGGGCGGCTGCCTTGCGGACGTCGCCGGTGGACTTCGCCATGTTCCGGCTGAGCTGTTCCAGTGCCTCGCGGCACTCCTCGGCGTCGGCCATGGCGGTGGATCCCCTCCCTGGGCGTCCCGGTTCCGGTGGCCGACGGCGGTGGTCGGCGCGGGGCCACGGTACCGCAGGCGGGTTTTGGCGGTAGCGTCGTCAGTGTGGCGCCCGGTACCGGCCGGGGGCCGACGGCGACGGAGCGATGCGCGCAGGCGCTAAGGAGGCACCCGGATGCTGCCGAGGACGGTGCGGGGAGTGGTCGAGGCCGCGGCCGTGGTGGTGGAGGAGGTCGGCAAGCGGGTCGTCGGGACGGCGGCCACGATCCTGGAACGGACCGGGGTCGACGTCGCCGAGGTCGAGCGCCGACTGGGCGGGCAGTTCCCGCCGTCGGCCAAACAGCTGCAGACCCTCGCCGAGGAGGCGGTCACCGCCGGGCGGGCCGGGGTGGACCTGGCTGTCGGCGTGGCGCGCGGCGAGGTCGAGAAGGCCTTCGAGAGGGTCGGCGACCAGGTGACCAAGGTCGGCGTGGTGCTCGCGTACCTGGAGAGCAAGCTGCGCGAGGTCGAGGAGGACGCCGTCCCGGCGGCGCGGCCCGCGGCGGGGGCGCGGGACGAGGAGCCGGTGCCGGCGCCGCGGGCGGACGGCCTGTTCGGCCGTGGCTGGGAGCAGCGGGACGAGCCGCCGGTGGGCCGTGCGGTGGGCGAGCCGGTAGCGGCGGAGCGGGTGGAGGTGGACGAGCCGGTCGAGGTCGATCCGCCGGTGGCACCGGTGAGGGAGGCGCCCGCCGGGCCGTCCGGGTCCGAGCCCGTCGAGAAGGCCGTCGCCAAGAAGGCCGCTGCCGAGACGACGGCTGCCGAAAAGACGGCGGCGAAGAAGACGGCGGCGAAGAAGACGGCTGCGAAGGCCACGACCGCCAAGACCCCGGCGGTGAAGAAGACGGCCGTCAAGAAGACCGCCACCGCGAAGAGCACGGCCAGGAAGACGGCCGCCGCCGATGTGCCCGCCAAGCGCACCGCGACGAAGAAGACCACCGTCCGCAAGGCCACCAGCACGAAGAAGCCCGATGCCTGACGCCCCCGCGCCGGGAACCGTCCCCGGCGCCGCTCCCGGCGCCGCTCCCGAGCCGCTCGGCGTCGACCTGACACCGACCGGCCACCCCGCCGTGGACACCGGGCTGGCCCGGCTGGAGGCGCTGGACGGGGTGCCGGCCGAGGCGCACGTCGCGGTGTACGAAGATGTTCACCGGCGGTTGGCCGACGCGCTGGCCGCGCTCGACCAGGACTGACCCGCATTGACGACCCGCACGACCCGTAGGAGCTGAAACACCAGTGGCAGTGGCACGACGCCGTCTCGACGCGGAGCTGGTCCGCCGCAAGCTGGCCCGGTCGCGCGAGCACGCGTCCGAGCTGATCGCGGCGGGCCGGGTGACCGTCGGCGGCACCACCGCGACCAAGCCGGCCACCCAGGTGGAGACCTCGGCGGCGGTCGTCGTGGCCAAGGACGACAACGACCCCGACTACGTGTCGCGCGGCGGCCACAAGCTGGCCGGGGCGTTCGCGGCGTTCGTGCCGCAGGGTCTGGTGGTCGAGGGCCGCCGTGCGCTGGACGCGGGCGCGTCCACCGGCGGGTTCACCGACGTGCTGCTGCGGGCCGGCGCGGCCGGCGTGCTGGCGGTGGACGTCGGCTACGGACAGCTCGCCTGGTCGTTGCAGAGCGACGACCGGGTGACGGTGATGGACCGCACCAACGTCCGCGAGCTGACCCTGGAGATGATCGGCGGCACCCCGGTCGACCTGGTGGTCGGCGACCTGTCGTTCATCTCGCTGGGCCTGGTGCTGCCGGCCCTGGCCGGGTGCGCGGCCGCGGACGCGGACCTCGTGCTGATGGTCAAGCCGCAGTTCGAGATCGGCAAGGAGCGGCTGGGCAGTGGCGGCGTGGTGCGCAGCCCGCAGCTGCGCGCCGAGATGGTGCGCCAGGTCGCCGCCCAGGCGTGGCAGCTGGGGCTGGGTGTGCGGGCGGTCACCGCGAGCCCGTTGCCGGGGCCGTCCGGGAACGTCGAGTACTTCCTGTGGATGCGGCGGGACGCCCCGCCGCTGGATCCGGCGGAGGCGGACCGGGCCGTCGCGGAGGGCCCCCGATAAGGTGCTCGGGGGACGTCGGGTCCGTCATGCTGTGTGATTGCTGTGTGACGCGACCGCACCGGGCCGAGGGCGACCCGGCAGGCGTGAGGGAGAGGGCAGCGGCATGAGCGACGAAGAACGTACGGTCTTCCTGATCGCGCACACCGGCCGGGAGGCGGCGCTGCGCAGCGTCGAGGGCCTGGTGCACGGGCTGCTGAAAGCGGGCATCCGGATCAGGCTGCTGGCGGCCGAGGCGGTGGGCCTGGACCTGCCGGACGGCGCCGAGAAGGTCGGCGGCGGGCCGGGCGCGGCGGACGGCTGCGAGCTGATCCTGGTCGCGGGCGGGGACGGCACGCTGCTGCGCGGGGCGGAGCTGGCGCGCGAGCACGGGCTGCCGATGCTCGGGATCAACCTGGGCCGGGTGGGCTTCCTCGCGGAGGCCGAGCGGGACGACCTCGCGGTCGTGGTCGAGCGCGTGGTGAAGGCCGACTACGAGGTCGAGGAGCGGATGACGCTCGACGTCATCGTCCGCACCAACGGCGACGTGGTGCACCAGGACTGGGCGTTGAACGAGGCCTCGATCGAGAAGGCGTCCCGGGAGCGGATGTTGGAGGTGGTGACCGAGGTGGACGGCCGGCCGGTCTCCAACTTCGGTTGCGACGGGGTGGTGTGCGCGACGCCGACGGGGTCGACGGCGTACGCGTTCTCGGGCGGCGGCCCGGTGGTGTGGCCGGAGGTGGAGGCGCTGCTGATGGTGCCGATCTCGGCGCACGCGCTGTTCGCACGCCCGCTGGTGGCCTCGCCGGACTCGGTGCTGGCGGTCGAGGTGCAGCCGAAGACCCCGCACGGCGTGCTGTGGTGCGACGGGCGGCGTTCGGTCGAACTGCCCGCCGGCGCGCGGGTGGAGGTGCGCCGGGGGCAGACGCCGGTGCGGCTGGCACGGCTGCACCGGGCGCCGTTCACCGACCGGCTGGTCGCCAAGTTCGCACTCCCGGTGACAGGTTGGCGCGGGCGCTCGAACACGTCCTGCTGACCCGGGGCACCCGGGGGCGGCGTCACACGGCCAGCGGCTGGCCGTCGTCCGCCGTGCCGAACCGGCCGCCGCTGCGCGCCTGCGCGGCGACGGCGGCGAGCCGTTCGACGGCGGCGGGCACGGCGGGCGCGGGCACGGTGAGCGGGAGCCGGACGTGGTGCTCGAACGCGCCGTCCGCGCCGAACCGGTTGCCGGAGGCGATCCGCACGCCGCCGCGCTCCCCGGCGAGTGCGAGCGCCGCGCCGGACAGGCCGTCCGTGGAGACCCAGAGCGAGAGGCCGCCGGGCGGCGGCGCGTAGCTCCAGCCGGGCAGGTGGAGGGGCAGTGCCGCGCCGAACGCGTCGGCGGTGGCCCGCAGCCGGTCGAGTTGGTGGGCGCGGACGGCGGGGAGGGGATCGCCCATCAGGTCGGCGGCGATCAGCTGGTCCAGCACCGGCGTCCCGACGTCGCTGTAGACGCGCTCGGAGGCCAGCCGGCGCACCAGCGCGGGCGCGGCCCGCACCCAGCCGATCCGCAGGCCGCCCCAGAGCAGCTTGCCCGCCGAGCCGACGGTGACCACCTGGGCGGTGCGGTCCAGTGCGGCCGTCGGGCGCGGCGGCGGCGTTCCGCGCGGCAGGCCCCAGCCGAGCTCGGCGGTGGTCTCGTCGACCAGGACGACCGTGCCGGCCGTGCGGGCCGCGGCGAGCAGCTCGCGGCGCTGCTCCTCGGGGATCAGTGCGCCGGTCGGGTTGTGGAAGTCCGGCAGGACGTAGGCGAGCCGGGGCGCGGCGCCGTGCAGCACCCGGCGCCACTCGGCGAGGTCCCAGCGCGGCCCGCGCAGCGGCCCGTCCGGCCATGCGTACGGGACGGGCACCAGCCGCGCTTCGGCGAGCCGCAGGGCCTGGAGGGTGTGGGCGTAGGTGGGCGCCTCGACGGCGACGCGGTCGCCGCGGCCGATCAGCACCCGCTGGAGCAGGTGGAGGCCGCCCATCGCGCCGGTGGTGATCAGGATCTGGTCGGGGGTGGTGGGCAGGCCGCGCTCGGTGAAGCGGCGGGCGACGGCCTCGCGGAGCACCGGGACGCCGGTGGGGTAGTGGCCGTGCCCGGCGGCGTAGCGGGGCAGCTGCTCGACGGCGCGGGCGGCGGCCTCGCCGAGGAAGGGCTGCGGGGCGGGCAGGGCGGCGACGCCGAGGTCCAGGGTGCGGTTCTGCTCGTCCGGCGGGACGGGGTGCAGGGCGTCGCTGGGCGGCGGGGCGCCCTCGGGCAAGCTGGTCCAGCTGCCGGAGCCGCGGCGGCTGCGCAGGTAGCCGTCGGCGCGCAGCGCCTCGTACGCGGTGGCGACGGTGGTGCGGCTGAGCTCCAGGGTGGTGGCGAGCTCGCGTTCGGCGGGCAGGCGGGCGCCGACCGGCAGGCGGCCCTCGGTGACCAGCAACCGGATCTGGCCGGCCAGGGTGCGGTAGGCGGGTCGGCGGGCGGTGGCCGGGTCGGGCAGTCGCGCGGTGGAGAGCAGCCGGGCGAGTGCCGGGGGAGTGACGGTGGTGTGCCAGTCGGCCATGGGTGATCAGTCCACTTGCTCGGGATTGGCCCTGGAAGGGGCCCGTTTGGCCCGCTCATCATGACAGTGCGGCCCTCGGAGCCGCCACCGCCGGGGCCGTTCCCCGGGGTGCGGCACCACCGCAGGAGCACCGTTGGCCACCACCGCGCCCCCGACCGCCGTCCCGTCCGGGCGGACCTCCCTCGCCGTCCGCGTGCTCGGCGACACCCACGCGCTGGGCCGCCGCCTCCCGCAGCTCTTCGGCGGCCTCGCGCTGTACGGCGCGAGCATGGCCCTGATGCTCCGCTCCGGCCTCGGCCTCGATCCCTGGGACGTCCTGCACCAGGGCCTCCAGCGCGCGCTCGGCCTGACCGTCGGCGCCTGGGTGACGATCTGCGGCGCGCTCGTCCTCCTGCTGTGGATCCCGCTGCGCCAGCGGCCCGGCGTCGGTACCGTCGCCAACGTGCTGGTGATCGGTGCCGCCATGGACCTCACCCTGACCCTCGTCGGCGGCGTCGGCGCGCTGCCCGCCCGGATCGCCCTGATGACCGCTGCGGTCCTGCTGAACGGCCTGGCCGGCGGCCTCTACATCGGCGCCCGCCTCGGTCCGGGCCCGCGCGACGGCCTGATGACCGGCCTGCACCGGCGCACCGGCCGCTCGCTGAGGCTCATCCGCACCGGCATCGAACTGACCGTGCTCGCCGCCGGGATCCTCCTCGGCGGTACCGCCGGGGTCGGCACCGTCGCGTACGCACTGGCCATCGGCCCGCTGGTGCAGTTCTTCCTGCCCTGGTGCACCGTGCCCGGCCCGGGGCAAACCTCCCGGAAGGGATGAACTTCCGGGCGCGGAGTTGCCGCGCGTCGTTGCCGCTCGTCGCGCGGCGGGGGTGGAACCTCGTAAGGTCGTCTCCGTGTTGGACGAGATGCGGATACGGGATCTTGGGGTCATCGACGACGCGGTGGTCGAACTGGCCCCCGGCTTCACCGCCGTGACCGGTGAGACCGGTGCAGGCAAGACCATGGTGGTGACCAGCCTCGGCCTGCTGCTCGGCGGCCGGGCCGACCCGGGGCTGGTGCGGGGCGGCACCGGACGCGCCGTCGTCGAGGGCCGGCTCGAACTGCCGCCCGGCTCGCCGGCGGCGGCCCGCGCGATCGAGGCCGGGGCCGAACTGGACGACGGCGCCCTGCTGATCAGCCGTACCGTCTCCGCCGAGGGGCGCTCGCGGGCGCACGTCGGCGGCCGGAGCGTGCCGGTCGGGCTGCTCGCCGAACTCGGCGAGGACCTGATCGCGGTGCACGGCCAGACCGACCAGCAGCGCCTGCTGCGCCCGGCCCGCCAGCGCGGCGCGCTCGACCGGTACGCGGGCGAGAGCGTCGCCGAGCCGCTGGCGCGCTACCGGGAGACCTACCGGGCGCTGCGCGAGGTCTCGGCGACCTTGGAGGAGCTGACCACCCGGGCCCGCGAACGGGCCCAGGAGGCGGACCTGCTGCGCTTCGGCCTGGACGAGATCGCCGCCGCCGAGCCGGTGGCCGGCGAGGACGTCGAGCTGGCCGCCGAGGCCGAGCGCCTCGGCCACGCCGACGCGCTGTCCTCCGCCGCTACCCTCGCCCACGCCGCCCTGGCCGGCGACCCGGCCGACCCGGAGGCGCTGGACGCCGGCACCCTGCTCGCGCAGTCCCGCCGCGCCCTGGACGCCGTCCGCCACCACGACGAGCGGCTGGCCGCCCTGGCCGACCGCCTCAACGAGGTCGGCTACCTGCTCGCCGACGTGGCCGGCGACCTGGCCGGCTACGCGGACGACCTGGACGCCGACCCGGTGCGCCTGGCCGCCGTCGAGGACCGCCGGGGCGCGCTGGCCCAGCTGCTGCGCAAGTACGGCGGTGCGGAGAACACCCTCGCCGAGGTGCTCGCCTGGGCCGAGGCCGGATCGGCCCGGCTCGCCGAGCTCGACGGCGACGACGACCGCATCGACGAGCTCGGCGCCCGGGAGACCGAGCTGCGCGCCGAGCTGGCCGAGCTCGCGGCCGAGGTGTCGGCGGCCCGGCACGCCGCCGCCGGGCGCTTCGCCGAGGCCGTGTCCGCCGAACTCGCCGAACTGGCCATGCCGCACGCCCGGGTGACCTTCGCGCTCTCCCTGGTCGACGACCTCGCCGGGATCGAGGTCGACGGGCGCACCGTCGCCTACGGCCCGCACGGCGTGGACGAGGTCGAGGTGCTGCTCGCCCCGCACCCGGGCGCCCAGCCCCGCCCGATCGCCAAGGGCGCCTCGGGCGGTGAGCTGTCCCGGGTGATGCTCGCCGTCGAGGTGGTCTTCGCCGACGCCGACCCCGTCCCCACCTACCTGTTCGACGAGGTGGACGCGGGCGTCGGTGGCAAGGCCGCGGTCGAGATCGGCCGTCGGCTCGCCAAGCTGGCCGAGTCCGCCCAGGTCGTGGTCGTCACCCACCTCCCGCAGGTCGCCGCGTTCGCGGACCGGCACCTCGTCGTGGAGAAGACCAACGACGGCACCGTGACGCGCAGCGGCGTCAAGGTGCTCAACGACGAGGAGCGGGTGCGGGAGCTCTCCCGGATGCTGGCCGGCCTGGAGGACTCCGAGCTGGGCCGGGCCCACGCGGAGGAACTGCTGGCCGCCGCCCGGGCCCCGCGCCAGCGCTAGCCGGCCCCTCCGCCGGGTCCGGCGGCCCTCGCGGCACGACGACGCGCCCCGGTGGCGCCGACTGTCCAAGAGGGCCGCCGACCTGGCATGGTGGCGGCTGGACACTGGCTTTCCAGTCCCGAGCGCCGCCGGCGGGCAACCCCCGCAGCGGGGCGCGCGAACCTGATCGAGTCGGATGCGAGACGACGTGGACCATTCCGCCGCCCGGGTCACCCCGGCCGCCCCCGAGCCGGGCCAGCTGCACGTGGTGCTCGTCCTGGCCGCCAGCACCGGCGGGATCGGTGCCCATGTCCGCTCCCTCGCCCAGGGCCTGGTCGCGCACGGGGTCGGCGTCACGGTGTGCGCCCCGGCCGGCACGGACGCGCTGTTCGGCTTCTCCCGCACCGGTGCCCGGTTCCACACCGTCGACATCACCCCCACCGCGGGCGCCCGCAGCGATGCCACCGCGATCGGCGAACTGCGCCGCGCCTTCACCGGCGCCGACGTGGTGCACGCCCACGGCCTGCGCGCCGGGCTGCTCTCCGACCTCGCGCTGCGCACCGCCGGTCGCTTCCCGGGCCTGCGCCCGCAGACGCCGCTGGTGGTCACCTCCCACCACGCGCTGCTGGCCACCGGCATGGAGCGCCGCCTCCAGCGGCTCATGGAGCGCCGGGTGGCGCGCGCCGCCGACCTCGTCCTCGGGGCCTCCTCCGACCTCGTCGCCCGGGCCCGCGAACTGGGCGCCACCGACGCCCGGCTCGGCCCGGTGGCCGCCCCGCCGATGCCCGAGGGCCGGCTCGACCGGGACTCGGCGCGGGCCGCGCTGCTCGGCGGGGGCCCGGACCGGCCGCTGGTGCTGGCGGTGGGCCGACTCGTCCCGCAGAAGGCCTTCGGACTGCTGCTGGACGCCACCCGCGAACTGTCCGCGCTCGACCCGGAACCGCTGCTGCTCCTCGCCGGGGACGGCCCCGAGGCGGGCGCGCTGCGCGAGCGGGTCACCGCCGAGAAGCTGCCGGTACGGCTGCTCGGCTACCGCACCGACGTGCCCGACCTGCTGTCGGCCGCCGACGTCGTGGTCGTCTCCAGCCGCTGGGAGGCCCGCTCGCTGGTCGTCCAGGAGGCGATGCGGGCCGGCGTGCCGGTGGTCGCCACCGCCGTCGGCGGGATCCCCGAACTGGTCGGCGACGCGGCCGAGCTGGTGCCCGCCGGGGACCCGGTCGCGCTCGGCCGGGCCGTGCGCGACCTGCTGGCCGACCCGCGACGCCGGGAGCGGCTGGTGGCGGCCGGCCGTCAGCAGGCCGAGACCTGGCCGGACGAGGCCGCCACCGTCGCCCAGGTGCTGAGCACCTACGACGAGCTGGTCCAGCGCGCCTAGGGCCCCCGCACCGTCAGACGGTCGCCTGCTCCATCCGCTCGCCGGCCAGGCCGTCGGGCTGGGCCGACAGGTAGGCGCCGCCGCAGGCGGTCAGGCGCAGCGCGGTGTCGATCAGCGGGACGTGGCTGAAGGCCTGCGGGAAGTTGCCGACCTGGCGCTTGGCGCGGGGGTCCCACTCCTCGGCGAGCAGGCCGAGGTCGTTGCGCAGCCCGAGCAGTTTGTCGAACAGCTCGCGGGCCTCCTGGACCCGGCCGATCATGGCGAGGTCGTCGGCAAGCCAGAACGAGCAGGCGAGGAAGGCGCCCTCGTGGCCGGAGAGGCCGTCGACGTTGTTGCCGCTCTCGTCGTGGGTGGGGTAGCGCAGCACGAAGCCGTCCTCGGTGGACAGTTCGCGCTGGATCGCCTCGATGGTGCCGATGACGCGCTTGTCGTCCGGCGGGAGGAAGCCGACCTGGGGGATGAGCAGCAGCGAGGCGTCCAGCTCCTTGCCGCCGTAGTACTGCGTGAAGGTGTTGCGCTCCGGGTCGTAGCCCTTCTCGCAGACGTCCCGGTGGATGGTGTCGCGCAGCTCGCGCCAGCGCTCCAGCTGGTCGTCGCAGGGGGCGTCCTCGGGGGTCTGCTCCAGCAGCTTGATGGTGCGGTCGACGGCGACCCAGGCCATCACCTTGGAGTGGACGAAGTGCCGGCGCGGGCCGCGGACCTCCCAGATGCCCTCGTCCGGGTTCTGCCAGTGGTCCTCCAGGTACTCGATCAGGCGCAACTGGAGGTGGTGGGCGTGGTCGTTGCGCACGAGGCCGGTCATGTGGGCCAGGTGCAGGGCCTCGACGACCTCGCCGTAGACGTCGAGCTGGAGCTGGCCGGCGGCGCCGTTGCCGATCCGCACGGGCTGGGAGTTCTCGTAGCCGGGCAGCCAGTCCAGCGAGGACTCGGTGAGCTCGCGCTCGCCGGCGATGCCGTACATGATCTGCAGGTTCTCCGGGTCACCGGCGACGGCCCGCAGCAGCCACTCGCGCCAGGCCTTGGCCTCCTCGCGGTAGCCGGTGCGCAGGAGCGAGGAGAGGGTGATCGCGGCGTCGCGCAGCCAGGTGTAGCGGTAGTCCCAGTTGCGCTCGCCGCCGATGTCCTCGGGCAGGGAGGTGGTGGGGGCGGCGACGATGCCGCCGGTGGGGGCGTAGGTGAGGCCCTTGAGGGTGATCAGCGAGCGGACGACGGCCTCGCGGTAGGGGCCCTGGTAGGTGCACTGGTCGGCCCACTCGTGCCAGAAGTCGGCGGTGGCGTCGAGCAGTCCCTCGGCGTCGGGGACGTTGGGCGCCTCCAGGTGGGAGGCCTGCCAGGTGAGGGCGAAGGCGATCCGCTCGCCGGCCCGGACGGTGAAGTCGGCGTAGGTGGTGAGGTTGCGGCCGTAGGTGTCGGCCTCGCCGTCCAGCCAGACCGAGTCGGGCCCGGCGACGGCGACGGTGCGGTGGCCGCCGTCGGGCTGCTCGACCCGGTGCACCCAGGGGACGATCCGGCCGTAGGAGAAGCGCATCCGCAGCGCCGAGCGCATCCGGACGGTGCCGGTCACGCCCTCGACGATCCGGATCATCTGGGGGACGGCGTCGCGGCCGGCCAGCGGGCGCGGCGGCATGAAGTCGATCACCCGGACGGTGCCGCCCTGGGCGTCCCACTCCTGCTCCAGGATCAGCGAGTCGCCCCGGTAGCGGCGGCGGTCGGCGGGCACGGCCGGGGCGGCGGCGGTGGGCGGGGGGACCCGCAGGTCGGCCGTGTCGGCGAAGCGGACCCGGCCGGCCACCGGGGCCGGGGCGGCGGTGGGGGCGGGGACCTCGGTCGCGACGGCTTCGGCGGGGCCGATCCGCCAGAAGCCGTGTTCATCGGTGCCCAGCAGGCCGGCGAACACGGCCGGCGAGTCGAAGCGGGGCAGGCACAGCCAGTCGACCGCCCCGTCCCTGCTGACCAGGGCGGCGGTCTGCATGTCCCCGATGAGTGCGTAGTCCTCGATACGGCCGGCCACGTGGATCTCCAGTTCGCAATGTGGTCACGACGCATCGGCGATCCGAGAGGAGCGAGCGGTCTGCGGGGCCGGAGGTCCACCCCGGGACGTCCGGCCCGCCGGTGGGTGGTGGCGGGCCTTGCCGGAGTGTCCGCGCGGGGCTCGGTGGAGCCCCCGGGGTGGGTGGGGAGGAGCTGGATCACGGAGGTGTCCGGTCGCGCATCGGGGACCGGGAGCGTCCTGACCCTCCCACGCCCTCCGCGTGCTCGTGTTGTCGGCGATGCGTCCGTGCAGCTTACGACGGACGAAAGGGGCGAAGCACGCGGACGCTGCCCCGTGTGGCGCCACAATTCGGGGGAAATGCCGTGCATCGCGGAGGTGACGTGAAGGATGGTCCGGACGGATCAGTTCCGGGGGGTCCACCGGGAGGAGTCGCCATGGCCCGGTCGGGGAGTGTTCCCGTGGCCCGGTCCGGTGGTGGTGCGACCGGTGTGACGGATGCGGCGAATGGTGCGCCGGTGGTGCGCCCCGCGTGCGCCGTCACGGTGGCGCGAGCGGCCCGGAAGGCGTCCGGGTCGGGTCACTGATACCCTGGTATCCCGTGGACCGGTGGGATCAAACGCCCCGGACCAGCCGAACCGACGACCCTTCGGGAGCCGTGCCCCGCACCGCCCCCCTCGTCGCCCGGCGAGCCGGTGAGCCCCCACCCACGTCACTTTCGACTCGCGACCCACGGGAGCCCCCTCTTGGCACAGCCCCATTCCGGCAAGGCAGCGAACGGCCGCGCCGTGACGACCAAGCACCTCTTCGTCACCGGGGGTGTCGCCTCTTCGCTCGGCAAGGGGCTCACCGCCTCCAGCCTCGGCGCCCTGCTCAAGGCCCGCGGACTGCGCGTCACGATGCAGAAGCTCGACCCGTACCTCAACGTGGACCCGGGCACCATGAACCCGTTCCAGCACGGCGAGGTCTTCGTCACCGACGACGGCGCCGAGACCGACCTGGACATCGGCCACTACGAGCGGTTCCTGGACACCAACCTGCACGGCTCGGCCAACGTGACCACCGGCCAGGTCTACTCCACCGTGATCGCCAAGGAGCGGCGCGGCGAGTACCTGGGCGACACCGTCCAGGTCATCCCGCACATCACCAACGAGATCAAGTCCCGGATCCGCCGCATGGCGACCGAGGACGTCGACGTGGTGATCACCGAGGTCGGCGGCACCGTCGGCGACATCGAGTCGCTGCCGTTCCTGGAGGCCGTCCGCCAGGTCCGCCACGAGGTCGGCCGGGACAACGTGTTCTTCGTGCACGTCTCCCTGCTGCCCTACATCGGCCCCTCGGGCGAGCTGAAGACCAAGCCGACCCAGCACTCCGTCGCCGCGCTGCGCAACATCGGCATCCAGCCCGACGCGATCGTGCTGCGCGCCGACCGCGAGGTCCCGCAGGCCATCAAGCGCAAGATCTCGCTGATGTGCGACGTGGACGAGGAGGCCGTGGTCGCGGCCATCGACGCCAAGTCGATCTACGACATCCCCAAGGTCCTGCACGGCGAGGGCCTGGACGCCTACGTGGTGCGCCGGCTCGACCTGGCGTTCCGCGACGTGGACTGGACCACCTGGGACGACCTGCTGCGTCGCGTCCACGAGCCGCAGCACATCGTCAAGGTCGCCCTGGTCGGCAAGTACATCGACCTGCCGGACGCCTACCTGTCGGTGACCGAGGCGCTGCGCGCCGGCGGCTTCGCCAACAACGCCCGGGTCGAGATCAAGTGGGTCACCTCCGACGACTGCGAGACGCCCGAAGGCGCCCGCGAGCAGCTCGGCGACGTGGACGCGATCTGCATCCCCGGCGGCTTCGGCGACCGCGGCGTCAACGGCAAGGTCGGCGCCATCACCTTCGCGCGTGAGAACAAGGTCCCGCTGCTGGGCCTGTGCCTGGGCCTGCAGTGCGTGGTCATCGAGGCGGCCCGCAACCTGGCCGGCCTGCCGGAGGCCAACTCCACCGAGTTCGACGCCGCGGCCAAGCACCCGGTCATCTCGACGATGGCCGAGCAGCTGGCGATCGTCGACGGCAAGGGCGACCTGGGCGGCACCATGCGCCTCGGCCTCTACCCGGCCAAGCTCGCCGAGGGCTCGATCGTCCGCGAGGTCTACGGCGGCGAGCAGTACGTCGAGGAGCGCCACCGCCACCGCTACGAGGTCAACAACGCCTACCGCGCGGACCTGGAGAAGACCGGCCTGCAGTTCTCCGGCCTCTCGCCCAAGGGCGACCTGGTCGAGTACGTCGAGTACCCGCGCGAGGTGCACCCGTACCTGGTGGCCACCCAGGCCCACCCGGAGCTGAAGTCCCGTCCGACCCGCCCGCACCCGCTGTTCGCGGGCCTGGTCAAGGCGGCCATCGAGATCAAGACCTCGGCGCCCGAGTAGTCACGACCTCTCCGGCCCCGGTCGTTCACCGGACGGCGGTCCCGCGATTCCCGCGGGGCCGCCGTCCGGCGTTAGATTGTGTCGTACTGACGAAAAGGGGAGAGCGATGGACGACAGCAGCGACCGGGTGATCGCCGACACGGCCGAGGAGTGGGAGGTCCGGGAGGGCCGCACCCCGTTCCAGGGCCGGGTCACGGGCGTGCGCAGCGAGGAGGTCCGGATGCCCGACGGCAGCTGGGCCCGCCGCGACTACCAGACCCACCCCGGCTCGGTGTCGGTGCTCGCCCTGGACGACAAGGAGCGGGTGCTGATCCTGCGCCAGTACCGCCACCCCGTGCGCCAGCGGCTCTGGGAGCTGCCGGCGGGCCTGCTCGACGTGCCCGGTGAGAACCCGTGGCACGCGGCCAAGCGGGAGCTGTACGAGGAGGCGCACGTCGAGGCCCGCACCTGGCGGGTGCTCGCCGACTACTACACCTCCCCGGGCGGCACCGACGAGGCACTGCGGATGTTCCTCGCGACCGACCTGTCCGAGGCCGGCGGCGAGCGCTACTCGGCCGAGGGCGAGGAGCAGGAGATCGAGACGGCCCGGGTGCCGGTGCCCGAGCTCATCCGGCTGATCCAGGCCGGGCAGCTCCACAACCCGACGCTGATCACCGGCACCCTCGCCGTGCACGCCGCGCTGACGAGCCCCGGCGGCCTGGACGCGCTGCGCCCGCCGCAGGCGCCCTGGCCGGCCCGGCCCTTCGAGGTCTGAGCCGGGGCCCGTGCGGCCCGTCCCGGCGCTCCCGTTGATCCGGCGGGGTGATTCGCCGGTTCGTACGACCGGATGTCACCTCGGCCGGGCCGGACGGCCGAACTACGCTTCGCAGACAGGCGGTCCGTCCCGGGCCGCGTGAGCTGAGCGCCGGACGACGTCGGGAGTGGGCACGGGTGGCGAGGAAGACGGTGACGATGGACACCGGCCCCGGAGTGCCCGCCGGGGTCGTGCCCGGTGTGGAGCGGCTGCCGGCGGGCCCCGCGGTGTTCGCCGGGCGGCGCGCCGAACTGGCCGCGCTGCGGGCCGCCGCGGCCCGCCCGGCCGTCGGCCGCAGCCCGGTGCTCGTGCTCGCCGGGCGCCCCGGCTCGGGCCGCACCGCGCTCGCCGTGCGCTTCGCCCGCACCGCGGCCCCGGACTACCCCGACGGCGTGCTCTTCACCCGCCTGTCCGCGCCCGACGGCTTCCGGGTGCCGCCCGCCCGCGCCGCCCGCCTGCTGCTGGAGCAGCTCGACCCGGACGCGGACGTGCCGTTGCCCGGCGCCACCGAGGACGGGCGCGACGAGCCGGCCTGCGTCGCCCTGCGCGAGGCCCTGGCCGGGCGCAGGGTCCTGCTGCTGCTCGACGACGTCCGGGACGCCGGGCAGCTGTGGCCGCTGCTCGCCGACGAGCCCGGCTGCCTGGTGCTCGCCACCACCGCCGGGCCGCTCACCGGCATCGAGGACATCGACCCCGTCATCCTCGGCGGCCTCGACCGGCAGGCCTCCGGCGAGCTGCTCGCCGACCTGGTCGGGGGCACCCGGATCTCCTGCGACCCGGTCGGCGGCGCCGACCTCGCCGAGGCCTGCGCCGCCCGGCCGGCCGCGCTGCGGCTGATGGCCGGGTGGCTCCGCGAAAACCCCAAGGCGGCCGTCACGGAGGCGGCCCGCGAGCTCGCGGGCGTCCTCGGCGAGGAGGCGGCCCGGCCGGCGGCGGACCGGACCAAGGGCGCGAACGACGGCGAGAAGGGCGTGGGGAAGGACGCCGGTAAGAACGTTCTGAACGACGTGGCGACGGGGGCCGCGCAGAGCGTCGTGAAGAGCGTTCCGAACGAGCGGAAGAGAGAAGAGGAGACGGCGGCCGCGAAGGGGGCGAAGGCCGCCAGGGGCGCCAAGGGAGGCAAGGGGACCAACGGCGTCAAGGACGCGAAGGGGCCCGGGACCGGTGGCGCCGTCGCGGCGCCGGAGCCGCCCGCCGAACCGGCCACGGACCCGGCGGCCTGGGTCAAGCCCGCCCCGGAGCCCGCCGAGCCGGTGCCCGTCCCGGACAACGACCCGCTGGTCGGCGCGTTCACCCTGGTGTACCGCACGCTGCCGGCCGCCCAGGCGCGGATGCTGCGCACCCTCACCCTGGCCCCCGCCCAGACCGCCGACCCCCGCACCGCCTCCGCCCTGGTCGGCTGCCCGGCCCCGGACGCCGCCGCGACGCTGGCCGCGCTCGCCGAGCGGGAGCTGCTCGCCGAGGAGCCGCCGGCTCCCGACGGCACGCCGCGCTACCGGGTGCCCGCGCGGCTCTACCCGCGGCTCGTGCGGCTGCGCGAGCACGAGGACCGGCCCGCCGAGACCGAGCTCGCCCGGGCCCGGCTGCTGGAGCGGATGGTCCGGCTCACCGAGTCGGCCCGGGCGCTGCTCGACCCGGCCGCCGGGCCCGCGCCGGAGCCGCTGCCCGCCGCGCTGCGGCTGCGCTCGGCCGCGCACGCCCGGGAGTGGCTGCTCGGCGAGCGGGACCTCCTGCTCGGCGCCGTCGGCGACGCGATCGGCCAGGGCGACCTCGACGGTTCGGCCGGGCGGCTGGTCACCGCGCTGTTGCGGGCGCTGCCGCTCACCGGCGGCGCCGGCCCCGCCGACCTGCACCGCCTGCACGAGTTGGTGCTGACCGTCGCCGAGCGCAACGGCCGGCCCCGGCGAGCCTCGGCCGCGCTGCTCAACCTGGGCGACCTGCAGGCCGCCGCCGGGCGCTGGGAGCTCGCCGGGACCCACTACCGGGCCGCCCTGGAGCACGCCCGCAGCGTCGGCGACCAGCCGCTCTGCGCGCGGGCGCTGGAGGGCGCGGCCGGGTGCCACCGGGCGCTCGGGGACGCGGTGCGCGCCGCCGACTGGTACGGCCGGGCGCTCGGGCTGCGGCAGGCGATGGGGGAGCAGGCGGCGGAGGCCCGGCTGCTCGCCCGGGTGGCCGAGGCGCACACCGCCCAGCGCCGTTTCGAGGAGGCCGAGCGCGAGTACCGCGCCGCCCTGGCGGTGCTCCGCAGGTTGGGCGACGAGCGGGGTCAGGAGGCCGTCGGGGCCAGCCTGGCGGACCTGCGCGAACGCCTCCAGACCGGGTGATGATGGGCCGTTCGGGGGTATTGTCTTAGTTGTCCGGTTCGGACATTTTTGATGGGAACATCAGGGCGGAAGCCTACGAACCTGCCAATGTGTCCGGCAAAATTAGTCACTTTGGAAGGCTGACACGCCGACTGGGCTTCATTACACTCGAACTCAGTCGCGCAGCGATCCATGCCCCGGGCTGCCCCCGGAGGCTTCCCCCCGTGCGCGTCGCCCGCCGGTCTTCTCCGGTAGGGACCCCCATGGCAAGAGGACGTGTTTAGCCGTGAAGGTCGGCATCCCCCGCGAGGTCAAGAACCACGAGTACCGCGTGGCCATCACGCCCGCCGGCGTGCATGAGCTGGTCCGCAACGGACACGAGGTCTACATCGAGGACAACGCCGGTGTCGGCTCCTCGATCCCCAACGAGGAGTACGTGGCCGCCGGTGCCACCATCCTCCCCACCGCCGACGAGGTGTGGGCCACCGCCGACCTGCTGCTGAAGGTCAAGGAGCCCATCGCCTCGGAGTACCACCGCCTCCGCAAGGGCCAGACCCTCTTCACGTACCTGCACCTGGCGGCCGACCGCGCCGGCACCGACGCGCTCGTCGCGTCCGGCACCACCGCGATCGCCTACGAGACCGTGCAGCTCGGCAACGGCGCCCTGCCGCTGCTCGCCCCGATGTCCGAGGTCGCGGGCCGCCTGGCCCCGCAGGTCGGCTCCTACCACCTGATGCGCCCGGCCGGCGGCCGCGGCGTGCTGCCCGGTGGCGTGCCCGGCACCCACCCGGCCAAGGCCGTCGTCATCGGCGGTGGCGTCTCCGGCTGGCACGCGGCCACCATCGCCATCGGCATGGGCTACGACGTGACCCTGCTCGACCGCGACATCAACAAGCTGCGCGAGGCCGACCGCATCTTCGGCACGAAGATCAAGGCCATCGTCTCCAACACCTTCGAGCTGGAGAAGGCCGTCATCGAGGCCGACCTGGTCATCGGCGCCGTGCTGATCCCGGGCGCCAAGGCCCCGAAGCTCGTCACCAACGAGCTGGTCTCCCGCATGAAGCCGGGCTCCGTGCTCGTCGACATCGCCATCGACCAGGGCGGCTGCTTCGAGGACTCGCGTCCCACCACGCACGCCGAGCCGACCTTCCAGGTCCACGACTCGGTGTTCTACTGCGTGGCCAACATGCCGGGCGCCGTCCCGAACACCTCCACCTACGCGCTGACCAACGCGACGCTGCCGTACGTCGTCGAGCTGGCCAACCGCGGGTGGAAGGAGGCGCTGCGCCGTGACCCGGCGCTCGCCAAGGGCCTGAACGTGCACGAGGGCCAGATCACCTTCCCGGCCGTCGCCGAGGCCTTCGGCCTGGAGTCGGTGTCCCTGGAGAGCGTGCTCGCCTGAACACCCTGACCGCACGGCGGTCGTTCGCCCCCGACCCTCTCCCCTCGGGTCGGGGGCTTCGCCGTGCGCGTGAACGGTCGGTGGCGCGGGCGGATCGCTCTGTCGTCAATTTCCGTCGGTCGTGTCACCCCACCGCACCCCGGCGCAGAAACGTTAGGGTCAACAGGCCACTCATCCCTTGACAGCGGCCCGCCCGATAGTCGACACATCATGCCCACTACCGTGGATTGTGTTGCTGCGAACGCCTTGAACGGCCTAGAGTCGCAAACCGTCGGCTGCTGCCACGCTGACGAATCGACATAGAGTCCTGGATGCCCAAGGAGGTAAGACGACTTGTGAATGAGTCGACATTTGCTCCCGGGGGTGGTCAGCCAGGACTGGCGGAACGCACCGCCGGCCAGCCGAGTGAGGAGCCCGGGGCCCGGCAGCCCACCGTGGGCTCGGCCGAGGTCGGCTCGGTCGCACTCCGTACTTTCGAAGCACGCCAGAACACAGCGCAGGTGACCACGGTGACCGATCACGACACCGACTTGGCGGCCTACGGCCTGGCCTACGGCGAGTTCGCCTACGGCGCCTACGACGACCCGGACGCCGAGTACGAGCCGGACCCGGAGTACGCCGCCACGCTGGCCCCGGACGCCGCGCGCCAGCGCCGCGAGCGGGTCGGCCCCACCGGCCGTCCGCTGCCCTACTTCCCGATTCCCGCGCCGGTGGCCGAGCACGGCCCCGCGCAGATCATCGCGATGTGCAACCAGAAGGGCGGCGTCGGCAAGACCACGTCGACCATCAACCTGGGCGCCGCGCTGGCCGAGTACGGCCGCCGGGTGCTGCTCGTCGACTTCGACCCGCAGGGCGCGCTCTCCGTCGGACTGGGCGTCAACCCGATGGAACTCGACGTCACGGTCTACAACCTGCTCATGGAGCGCGGCCTGACGGCCGATGAGGTCCTCCTCAAGACGGCCGTGCCGGGCATGGACCTGCTGCCGTCCAACATCGACCTCTCCGCCGCCGAGGTGCAACTCGTCAGCGAGGTGGCCCGGGAGTCCGCGCTGGCGCGCGCCCTGAAGCCCCTCCTGCCGGACTACGACTACGTCATCATCGACTGCCAGCCCTCGCTGGGCCTGCTGACGGTCAATGCGCTGACGGCCGCTCACAGCGTCATCGTCCCGCTGGAGTGCGAGTTCTTCGCGCTGCGCGGCGTCGCGCTGCTCACCGAGACCATCGAGAAGGTCTGCGAGCGGCTCAACCCCGAGCTGCGCCTGGACGGCATCCTCGCCACCATGTACGACTCGCGCACCGTGCACAGCCGCGAGGTGCTCGCACGCGTCGTCGAGGCCTTCGGCGAGCACGTCTTCCACACCGTCATCGGGCGGACCGTGCGCTTCCCGGAGACCACCGTCGCCGGCGAGCCGATCACCACGTACGCGACCAACTCGGTCGGTGCCGCCGCCTACCGCCAGCTCGCCAGGGAGGTGCTCGACCGGTGCCGCCCCGCCGAGTGAGTCTCCCGGGTGCCGACGAGCTGTTCCGGACCACCGGCGGGATGGCGCTGTCGCCGTCCCTCGCGCCGCGTCCGGCCGCCGAGGCATCCAGACCGGAGACCGCGCGGACCGGCAACGGCACGGACGGCGCCGAGGGCGCCGAGGGCACGCAGGACGCCCAGAGCACCGGCGAGACGGGACGCAGGCCGTCCCCGCAGGACCAGCCGGCCGCCACCGTCCCGGCGCCCGCGCAGCCGCCCGTGCAGCGCTCCGCCGGGGTCCAGGGCGGCCGCGCCGCCGCCGCCACGTCGGCCGGCGCCCCGGCGCCCGCCCGGGTCGGCGGCGCCTCCGAGGAGCAGGCGGGCGCCGCCGGACGGGCCCGCCCGCGCGGCCGCGCGCCGCGGCGGCCCAGCGGACGCGAGCGGCACGACGAGAAGATCACCGTGTACGTGTCCGCCGAGGAGCTCATGGACCTCGAGCACACCCGGCTGGTGCTGCGCGGCGAGCACGGCCTGGCCGTGGACCGCGGGCGGATCGTCCGGGAGGCCATCGCGGTCGTCCTGGCGGACCTGGAGCAGCGCGGCGAGGCCTCCATCCTGGTGCGGCGCCTGCGCGGCCGCTAGCGCCACGTCACCGGGGCGTGTCGGGGCGCCCCGGCGTCCCGGCGCACGGCGTGTCGAGTGCCCCGGGGCGGGGCGGGCGCCGGGGCCGGGTGAAGATGGAACGTCATGCCGAGCACCGCCGAACCGCCTGCGACCGCCGCGAGCCCCGGGACCGACGACGGGTCGCGGGGCGGGTTCCGGGTGCGGCTGGACAACTTCGAGGGCCCCTTCGACCTCCTCCTGGGCCTGATCGCCAAGCACCGGATGGACGTCACCGAGGTGGCGCTGGCCACTGTGACGGACGAGTTCCTCGCGCACATCCGGGCCATGGGCCCGGACTGGGACCTCGACGCGGCCACCGAGTTCCTCGTCGTCGCCGCCACCCTGCTCGACCTCAAGGCCGCCCGGCTGCTGCCCGCCGCCGAGGTCGAGGACGAGGAGGACCTCGCCCTCCTGGAAGCGCGCGACATGCTGTTCGCGCGGCTGTTGCAGTATCGGGCGTACAAGCGGGCGGCCGAGGTGTTCGGGGAGCGCTGGGCCGCCGAGCTGCGCCTGCGGCCGCGCACCGCGGGGCTGGAGCCGCACCACGCCGAGCTGCTGCCCGAGGTGGTCCTCACCATCGGTGCGGAGCGGCTCGCGCAGCTCGCGGCCAAGGCGATGGAGCCCAGGCCGGCGCCGGTCGTGTACGTCGACCACATCCACACCCCGCCGGTCAGCGTGCGCGAGCAGGCCGGGCTGGTGGTGGCGCTGCTCACGGAGCTGGGCGAGGCGTCGTTCCGGGACCTCGTCGCGGACGCGCCGGACACCCTGGTGGTCGTGGCCCGCTTCCTCGCGCTGCTGGAGCTCTACCGCGAGCAGGCGCTCGCCTTCGAGCAGCCGGAGGCGCTCGGGGAGCTGACCGTGCGGTGGGTGGCCGAGCCCGGACGCGGCGCGGTGGAGGTCACGGACGAGTTCGACCGGCCGGCGGGGCAGAAGGAGGACGACGGGTGACGGAGACGTCTGCGGAGGGCGGCGGGCGGCCGCAGCGCCGCCGGCTGGGGCTGCCCGGGCGGCCGCGGGCCGAGGAGTGGCTGGAACCGGCCTTCGAGCTCGTGCTGGACGAGCCGGAGCCGTTGACGGAGTCCCTGGCCCCCGCCGCCGAGGCGCGCGTGGTGCACCAGAAGTCGGCTCCGCCGACCGCCGAGGTGCCGCCGGTCGCGGGCCACGGGGAGGACGGGGAGCCCGGCGAGGACCGGGAGGACGGCTTCGGGCTGCGGGCCGGGCTGGAGGCGATCCTGATGATCGTCGAGGAACCGGTGACCGAGGACCGCCTGGCCGGCGTGCTGGAGCGGCCCCGGGCCGAGATCGCCGACGCCCTGCGCGGGCTGTCCGCCGAGTACACCGCCCAGGGGCGCGGTTTCGACCTGCGGCACGTCGCCGGCGGCTGGCGCTTCTACAGCCGGGCCGCCTGCTCGCCGGCCGTCGACCGCTTCGTCCTGGACGGCCAGCAGACCCGGCTCACCCAGGCCGCGCTGGAGACCCTGGCGGTCGTCGCCTACCGTCAGCCGGTGTCCAGATCCCGCGTCTCGGCCGTCCGCGGTGTGAACTGTGACGGCGTGATGCGTACCCTGGTACAGCGAGGACTGGTGGAAGAGGCCGGATCCGAGCCCGAAACAGGTGCGATCCTGTATCGGACGACGAACTACTTCCTGGAACGGATGGGGCTCCGCGGCCTGGACGAGCTGCCGGAGCTCGCTCCCTTCCTGCCCGAGGTCGACGACGTGGAAGCGGAGTCCCTGGAGGGCACGATGATCGCGGAGGCGGTCGCCGCCGCTGCCGCGCAGGCCGCGGACGGCAGTGGCGAGGCCGGTCGGGCTGAGCACGATCGGCAGGGGGCGGTGAGGTCGGCCGAAACGACCGCACATCCCAGACGGAACGACGTACGGACACTTTGATGCGTAGCAGTGGCAACGGCAGGAACAGCAGCGGCGGCGGAAGCGGTCGCGGCGGACAGGGCGGGGGCCGGGGCGGCGGCTCCTACGGGGGCGGCGGCGGCCGCGGCGGCTCGGGCTCGCGGGGCGGTTCGTCCGGCGGCGGTTCGTACGGCGGTGGCTCGCGGGGCGGTTCGTCCGGCGGCGGTTCGTACGGTGGCGGCTCGCGGGGCGGCTCCTACGGCGGCGGTTCGGGTTCGCGCGGCGGCTCCGGCTCCTCCGGCCGGGACTCCCGCCGTGACGACCGGCGCGACGACCGCAGGGACGACCGGCGCTACCCGGACCGCCCGCTGCGGCCCGAGGAGCGGCGCTACGACCGCCCCGAGTTCGGCGGCGGCCCCAACGCCACCCCCGCCCGCGGCAGCTTCGCCGGCCGGCGCCCCGGCCCGGCCCCGCGCCCGCGCCGCGAGGGCCAGGGCGCCCCGGGCGACCCGCGCCGCCAGCCGCAGCGCTCGCGCGAGCTCCAGGCCCGGATCGAGGACGCCGTCCTCGCCCGGCACGACAAGCCCGCCGTCAAGCTGCCCAAGACCTTCGGCGAGCCCGAGGGCGAGCGCCTGCAGAAGGTGCTGGCCCGGGCCGGCATCGGCAGCCGCCGGGCCTGCGAGGAGCTGATCGAGCAGGGGCGCGTCGAGGTCAACGGCAAGACCGTGACCGAGCAGGGCAAGCGCGTCGACCCGGAGAAGGACGAGATCAAGGTCGACGGTCTGACCGTCGCCACCCAGTCCTACCTGTTCTTCGCGCTCAACAAGCCGGCCGGCGTCGTCTCCACCATGGAGGACCCGGAGGGCCGCCAGTGCCTCGGCGACTACGTGACCAACCGGGAGACCCGGCTGTTCCACGTCGGCCGCCTGGACACCGAGACCGAGGGCATCATCCTGCTCACCAACCACGGTGAGCTGGCCCACCGCCTCACCCACCCCAAGTACGGCGTGACCAAGACCTACCTGGCCGCCATCCAGGGCCCGATCCCGCGCGACCTGGGCAAGCAGCTCGCCCAGGGCGTCGAGCTGGAGGACGGCTACGCCCGTGCCGACAGCTTCAAGGTCATCTCCAACGTCGGCAAGAACTACCTGGTCGAGGTGACCCTGCACGAGGGCCGCAAGCACATCGTGCGCCGGATGCTGGCCGAGGTCGGCTTCCCGGTCGAGAAGCTCGTGCGCACCCACTTCGGCCCGATCGCGCTGGGCGACCAGAAGTCGGGCTGGCTGCGCCGCCTCACCAACCCCGAGGTCGGCCGGCTGATGCACGAGGTCGGCCTGTAGGCCCCCGCTTCACCGACTGTTCTCCGGAGGGTCTCCCGCCCGTGGTGGCGGGGGACCCTCCGGCGTGCGTGTGAGCCGGGACGCACCCGCTGGTCACGGCCTTGTCAGCGCCATGATCCGTGGCAGAGGATGGCCACCCGACCACCGCCGCGCCACGTGGCGGGAGTGCGCCAGGGCGGGCGCCGGTGGGGGCGACAAGGGGGAGACGGCGTCGTGTCCGATGCACCACTCAGCGCACTGGGACTGGCCGAGCCGGACGGACAGGTCTACGCCGCGCTGGTGGCCAACCCGCAGTCCACCGCGGAGGACCTGGCCGAGAGCTGCGGCCTGACCCTCCAGCAGAGCGTGCGCGCGCTCGACCGGCTCGCCCAGCAGGGCATGGCCACCCGCGCGCCGGTGGACCGCCAGCGCTACCTGCCGGTCGCCCCCGACGTCGCGATCGGGACCCTGATAGGCCACCGCGAGTCCGAACTGCGCCACGCGCGGGCCGAGATGCACCGGCTGATGGACGCCTTCCGGGAGGCGTCGCGCTACACCGACCCCGCGCACTCGGTCGAGGTGCTCACCGGCGGCGAGGCGATCGCCCAGCGGCTGGAGCACATCACCGAGACCAGCCAGTACCAGGTGCGCGGCTTCGACTGCCCGCCGTACATCCAGGACCCGGTCGGGCTCATGCCCACGCAGCGGGACCGGCTTCGCGAGGGGCTGCGCTTCCGGACCATCTACGACCGGGAGGCGGTGGCCTGGCCGGGGCGGCTGGAGAAGAACATCCTGGTCGGCGTCGCGGACGGCGAGGAGGCGCGGGTCCGGCCCACGCTGCCGATGAAGATGATCATCTCGGACGACCGGATGGCGATCATCCCGATCAGCGTCGGCGACAGCGTCCTCGACGCCGCCTACGTCATCCACCCCTCGGCGCTGCTCCAGGCGCTGGACACCCTGTTCGAGGCCGAGTGGGAGCGGGCCGTCCAGCTCCAGGCCGCGATCGGCGCGACGGACACGGCGCTGGAGCCGGCGGCCGACCACCGCAAGCTGCTGGGCCTGCTGGCGGCCGGCCTGACCGACGAGTCGATCGCCCGCTCGCTTGGCTGGAGCGCCCGCACCACCCAGCGCCGGCTGCAGAGCCTCATGCGGGCGCTGGGCGCCACCACCCGCTTCCAGGCCGGCATGGCGGCGCGGGAGCGCGGGTGGCTGTGAGCCCTCGCTCTGGTTCCGGGCTCGGTTCCGGGGCTCGGCTCCTGGACGCTCAGCTCCAGGGCGTGAGGGAGGCCCAGCGGCCGTCCGGGCCGCGCAGGACCTTCTCCAGGCCCACCACGGCGGAGCGGTTCAGCCGGCCGTAGATGTGCGGGAACTGCACGCCGGGGGTGGCCCCGGGCGGCGGTGCGCCGTGCGGGGCCTCCCACTTGACCATCGGTTCCACCAGCGACTCCTCGATCAGCAGCACCATCAGCGGATCGGGGGTGTCGGCGAAGAAGTGGTTGGCCACCGCGAGCGCCGTCCGCTCGTCCGCCGAGCAGTGGATGAACCCGTCGGTGAGCAGCGAGGCGGCGGCGTACGGGCGGCCGGGGTCGGCCAGCCAGTCGTCCAGGGGGGCGAGGTGGAGGATCATGTTCCTTTTGTACCCGGTTCGGTCCCTTTGGTGCTGTGCGGGCCGGTGCTGATCCGGTGTCACTGCGGTGCGGGTGTCAGAGCCCGGCCACCTTCGAGGACGCCGAGACCTCGTACACCAGCGTGACCGTCCGGCGGGCGCCTGGGCCGAGCGGCACGTCCCAGCGGACGATGCCCTCGGCGTCGAAGGCGTCCGGGGCCGGGGTGCACTCCTCCTTGCGCAGCCGCACCTCCACCGCCGACACCTCCGAGACCGGCACCCGCTCGCGGACCGTGACGACCTGCTCGTCCCGCTCCTCCGGGCCGGAGAAGCGGGACAGGTGCAGCCGGACCTTCCGGGTGGTCGTCTGGCGGCCGGTGAGCCCGGCGGTGGCCTGGCGCTCCTCGGTCTCGCGGACCACCCGGTAGCCGTCCGAGCTGCCGAACGCCAGCTCGGCCTTGGCACCCGCCGCGGTGAAGCGCAGCTCGCCCCGGCCGGTGAAGCCGCTGCCGCGGACCAGCTCGACCGGGCCGGCCAGCAGCGGGTGCCCGGCCGCGTTGCGGAACCGGACCACCTGGGTGACCAGTGGGGACAGCTCCGGCGCGCACGCGTACTCGCTGCTCGCCGGTGCGTCGAAGCCGCCCAGCGGCACCCGGTGCGCCCGGCCGTCGGACGGGACGGTGGCCGGGGCGGGCGCGGGCAGCACCCGGACCTCGCCGCCGTCGTCCACGCCCGGCACCGCCGCGTCCGGGGCGAGCGTGCTCACCGCCTCCTCGCGCAGCTCGACCTCGACCGTCCGGCGTTCCTCGGTGGTGCGCTCGCGCAGCATCAGGACGTCCTCGGTGATCGCGGGCGGATCGGTGGCGAGGGCGGAGCGGGCGGTGGAGAAGGTGAGCCGCGCGCCCGTCCAGTCCTCGCCGGTGCGCTGCCAGACGACGGCCTCCGACTCCAGGCGCAGGCTCCCGCCGGTGAGCGTGGCGCGGTAGGACGGGCGCCAGAGAGCGCACGGCACCAGGTGGGTGACGGTCAGCGCGCCGGGGCCGGCCGAGGCGGCCTCGACGGTGAGGTCCAGGTGGGCGACCAGCTCGGCCGGCTCCTCCTCGGCCTCGTCGAGCGCGGTCAGCGCCTGCGAGCGCTCCTCCTCCAGGCGGCGCAGCCGGGAGCGGGTGGCGCGCAGCTCCTCGCCGTGGCGCTCGCGCTCGGCGTCCACGCGGTCCAGCTCGCGCGTCCAGCGGGCGCGTTCGACCTCGCCGACGCCCGCGCCCTCGCCGATCTCGCGCAGGAGGTCGGCGGAGAGCTGGGCGAGCAGGGCGAGCCGGGCCTCCAGGCGGGCGCGGGTCTGGTCGGTCAGCCGGGTCTCGGCGTCCAGTCGGTGCAGCCGGTGGCGCAGTTCGGAGTCGTCCGGGCCCGGCGGCAGCGGGGAGCGCGGGGTCCAGCTGCGCACCAGGCGGGCGTCCAGGACGCGGCTGCCGGGCGCGCTCGTCTCGGCGCGCAGGGTGCGGTCCACGGCGAGCGCGGTGAGCGGGCCGAGGCGCAGGCGCTGGACGCCCGCGACGAGGTCGACCGTCGCCGTGCGCTCGACCTGGCTGCGGTCCTCCAGGCAGGTGACGGCGGTGACGGGGAGGGGGATGGGGCCGGTCATTCTCAGTTCCTCCGGTTTCCGCCGACGATGGCCTTTCCGGCCGGGATCTTGATCTGGTAGCCGCCGTCGAGCTCGGCGCGCCCGCCCGGGGGCAGCTCGACCCGCCAGAGCCGGGTGCTGGGCGGGCACTGCGGGGTCGGGACCGTCGGGGCGTGCCAGTCGGCGCGCTCCTCGATCCGGATCTCGGCGTCGGAGGAGACCGGCACGCGCTCGCGCACCTCGACGGTGACGGCGCGGCCGAGCCGGTTCGCCAGTTCGACGTGCACCCGGTGGTCGAGCACGGTGCTGTTGTTCAGCACGTTCAGCTTGCCCGCGGCGGCCTCGTGCAGTTCGGTGCGGCGCGCCACCTCGATGCTCTCGGTGACGCCGATGCCCACGCGCCGCGCGCCGCCGGGGGCGAGCGTGGGCAGGGCGGCGGTGAGCAGGAACTCGTCGTCGACGGTGACCTCGACCGGGCCGGCCAGGACGGCGCGGTCGGTGCGGTTGGCGAGGACGAGCGTCGCGTACACCTTCTCCTCGACGGCCGGGACGGTGACGTACTCGGGACGGACGGACAGCGGGATCTCGTCCACCGTGACGGTGTGCCAGGTGCCGTCCGACGGGATGTCGGCGGGGGCGGCGGCGTCGAAGCGGTGGTCGAAGGAGCCGGCCGAGACGCGCGGCGCCACGGCGTGCCGGGGCAGGCGCAGGCCGCGCACGCGGCCGAGGCCGCCGAGGGCACCGGGGCTGCCGGGGCCCGTGTCCGGGGTGGCGGTGGGCGGGTGGAGGGTGCCGCGGCGGTTGGCGGGCTCGTCGGGGCCCGCCAGGACGAGCTCGGGGTAGTCGAGCAGGGCTGCGGCGGGGGTGAGTGTGCCGGGGGTGCCCGGGGGGCCGTCGCTCCAGAGGTCTGCGGATTCGACGGCGCCGGCGCGCTTGCGGTGGGCCATCCGCTTCATGGCCTCGGGCGGGCCGGACTGCGCGATCGGGGCTGCCGAGGGCGCGGGTGCGGGTGCTGCGCCGTACGCGGCCGGGGTGGGGCCGCCGGGGGCGGCGGGTGCACCGGGTGCAGGGGGCATCGCCTGGGGGCCCGGTGCGCCGCCGTAGCCGGCGAAGCCGGGGCCGGGCGGGGGCGGCGAGGGCAGCGGGTACTCGTCGTCGGCGGAGTCCAGGGTGCCGCCGCCGCGGCCGCTCACGCCGTACGGCCTTCCGCCGGGGCGGCCTGCGCGCCCCGGGCGGCCGGGTGCTGCGGGGTGGGGACCGGCGGCGAGTGGTTGGTGCGGCCACGCCGGGGGGTTGGGCGTCGGCGCCGAGACGGCGATCGGTCCGCTACGGGGCCGGGGCTTGCCGGGCAGCTCGTCGGCGGCGTCGTAGCCGGTGAACAGGTCGGACAGGCCGCTCGGGGGCTCGCGCCAGCCGGACGGCGGCGGCGCGGGCTGGCTGCGGCCGATCCGCAGCGAGCGCAGCTTGGGCAGGTCGGTGCGGCGGTCGAGGTCGGCGGTGGACAGCGCGAGGCGCACGCCCGTCCAGTCCTCGCCGGTCTGCTGGGCGACGGAGGCGCGCAGGACGAGGCGGCCGCTGTCGGAGCCGTGGCGGTACGACAGCCGGTAGGCGGGGATCCAGCGGGCGGCGGCGACGCCGTACTCCAGCTCGATCTCCAGGTGGGCGGGGGTGGTGTCCAGGGCGTCGGTGTTCAGGTCGTCGGTGGACGTGGGGGTGGTGGGCGTGGAGGCGGTGTCCGGCTCGCCGGCGGGGGCCGGGGCGCTCGTCAGGGTGAGCAGGACGGTGGTGGCCGTCTCCACCGGGCGGGAGGGGCCCGCGGTGGACGCGCGCTCCAGCCGGTCATTGATCGACTCGCACGCGTGGTCGGCGAGTTCGATCTCCCGGGTGAGCTGCTCGGCGCGGGCCTGGAGCCCGGCCAGCCGCTCGTCGACGAACTCGGCCAGCTCGAGCCACGCGTCGGCGGGGGTGCGGCGCAGGGCTTCGTCGGGCCGGCGCCGCTGCGGCGGCACCGCGCGCAGGGCGCTCGTCTCGGCGATCGAGGCGAGCACCAGGCGGTGGCGCTCGACGAGGGCGCTCAGGCGCTCCCTGGCCTCGTCCACTTCACGCCGGAGGGCGGGGAGTTCGGACTCGTCGCGGATCTCGGCCAGCTGCTCCACCCGGGCCTCGGTCACGGCCGTGCCCGCCGGGCCGGCGAGCACCCGGGCGCGCAGCGACCGGCCGTCCAGCGTGCGGGGCAGGCCCGTCAGCCGCAGGCGGCCGCCGGCCGGGACGGGCACGGTGGCCCGGCGACGGCAGACCGCGCCCTCGGCATACACCACGACCGAGTCGAGGGCCGACGGGTGTGCCGGTACGGCCGCCGGTTTCCGCCGCCCGCCCTCGCCGCTGTGCTGATCGTCCATGCGCAACCCCTTCGCTCGCGTCCTGCCGCCTGCGCCGACGGTCCCTGCCTCGGGCGGCCAGTCTGCCCCGCCTCCGGGCGGGCGTCTGAGGATTTCGCCCGCGCGGTGGCGTGTGCACTCTGTGGGACGGGGGCGGGGCGCCGGTGGTTCTGTCTCCTGGTGGGGTGGGGTGGCGGGCTCGTGGGGGTGGCGGCTCGTCGGGGTGGGCAGTGGGCAGTGGGCTCGTGGGGTGGGCGGTGGGCGCGAGTGCGGGCGCCATGCGAGAGGATGGGGCCGAGTACACCCCGGCCCGCCGGCCAGGCCCGTGACCAGGCCGGTCAGCGTGAACGGGCCCGTCAGAAGGAGAGCGACCCGCCATGCGCACTGCCGTCGTCGTCGGCACCGGACTCATCGGCACCTCCGCCGCCCTCGCCCTGACCGGCCGCGGGCTGACCGTCCACCTGGAGGACGCCGACCCGGACGCCGCCCGCACGGCAGCCTCGCTCGGCGCGGGCACCACCGAGCCCGCCGACGGCCCGGTCGACCTCGCGGTCATCGCCGTCCCGCCCGCGCTGGTCGGCAAGGTGCTCGCCGACTGCCAGCGCCGCAACCTGGCCCGCTGGTACACCGACGTCGCGAGCGTCAAGGCCGGCCCGCGGGCCGAGGTCACCGCGCTCGGCTGCGACACCGTCCACTACATCGGCAGCCACCCGATGGCCGGCCGCGAGCGCTCCGGCCCGCTGGCCGCCCGCGCCGACCTCTTCGAGGGCCGGCCCTGGGTGCTCACGCCCACCGCCGACACCGACACCGAGACGCTCAACGCCGCCCTGGAGCTCGTCGCGCTGTGCGGGGCGATGCCGATCGTGATGGACGCCGCCGCGCACGACCGGGCGGTCGCGCTCGTCTCGCACGCCCCGCAGCTGGTCTCCTCGCTGGTAGCCGCCCGGCTGGAGCACGCCGACGAGACCGCGATAAGGCTCTCCGGGCAGGGTGTCCGGGACGTCACCCGGATCGCCGCCTCCAATCCCGGCCTGTGGGTCGACATCCTCTCCGCCAACGCGGGCGCCGTCGCCGACATCCTGGAGGAGGTCGCCGCGGACCTCGGCGAGACCGTCACCGCGCTGCGCGCCCTGGACGCCGCCGAGGAGGCCGAACGCCGCTCGGGCGCGGCCGGGATCGAGGCCGTCATGCGGCGCGGCAACACCGGGCAGGCCCGCATCCCGGGCAAGCACGGCGCACCGCCCACCCGGTACGAGACGGTCTCGGTCGTCCTCGGCGACCAGCCCGGCGAGCTCGGCCGGCTCTTCGGCGAGGTCGGCGCGGCCGGGGTCAACATCGAGGACGTCGTCATCGAGCACTCCGACGGTCAGCAGGTCGGCTTCGTCCAGCTGTCCGTGGCCCCGGCGGCCGTGAAGCCGCTGACGGCGGCGCTGCGGACGAGCGGGTGGAGCGTTCGGGACTGAGGGCCCCAGGGGGAGAGAAAACCGTCGGGATCGTCGAGATGCCGCTCGGTGAGGCCAAGGGCCGGGTGACGGCGGCGAGTTGGACGTCGTCGGGAACGACGTGTTCCTGGCGGCCGTCGGAGGCGGGGAGTTGTGGATCACGGTGTTCCTCGCGCACACCCGAAGGCCGTCCGGGCCGGCACCGCGGACGGCCTTCGGGCGGCGGGGGGCAGCGGATCGAGGAGAGCGCTTCCCGTCGCCCCTCTCGACGGTGCCCTTCGGGTGGGACCGGCCGGACGGGCAGTTCGCGATGGCCTTCCCGGGCGCCGAGCTCGGCACCGAGCGGGACGGCGAGCACGTCCGGCCCCGGCCGGGGAACGCGGTGGCGGAGCCGGTCGGGCGGATAGGGGAGGCGGGGCAGGGGGTGGGCCGTGGGGGCGGCCGGACCTGGCGGGGCGGGGTGCTGCGGCGGTCCATTAACCTTGAGGGAGACAATCCCCGGTCGTGTGCCTGTTCAACGCCTGCCCACTGGCAGCCCAGGCGCCGGGTCCCATGCTCAGAGAGAGGTTCGACCCCGTGGACACTGCCGACCGAGCGCACGCCCCGGTCGTCGTCGCCATCGACGGACCCTCCGGATCCGGCAAGTCGACCGTCTCGCGCGCCGTGGCCGCCCGGCTGGGCCTGAGCTTCCTGGACACCGGTGCCATGTACCGGGCGATGACCTGGTGGATGCTGGCCAACGACGTCGACACGGACGACGCGGAGGCGGTGGCCGTCGCGTGCGGCAAGCCGGTGATCGTGTCGGGCACGGACGCCGACGGGCCCACCATCACCGTGGACGGGCAGGACGTGTCCGGCCCGATCCGCGGCCCCGAGGTGACGGCGCGGGTCAGCGCCGTGTCCGCGGTGCCGGCGGTGCGCACCCGGCTGGTCGAGCTGCAGCGCGGCTGCGCCGGGGTCGCCGAGCGCGGCATCGTCGCGGAGGGCCGGGACATGGGGACCGTGGTGTTCCCGGACGCCACCGTCAAGATCTTCCTCACCGCCTCCGAGACCGCCCGCGCCGAGCGCCGGGCGGCCGAGCTGCGCGCCAAGGGCGTCGACGAGGCGACCATCACCGCGATGGCCGCCGACCTCGCCCGCCGCGACGCCGCCGACTCCTCCCGGAAGACGGCCCCGCTGACCCAGGCCGCCGACGCGGTCCTGGTCGACACCAGCGACCTCACGCTGGAGCAGGTGATCGGGCGCATCGCCGCCCTGGTGGAGGAGCGGGCCGGCCTGTCGTCGGTGTGATCCTCCCCGGGGGGTGACCCCGCCGGGCTCCGGCCTTGAACGACCTGTGGCACCGCCGAGGTGCCGCAGGAGAAGTAGTACTAGCGCTGCCCCGAGCGGGGCAGGTACGCACGGCGCGCCCCTGGGAAGGGCCGGGCCGGGAAACGGAACAGACGAACATGACCGCAGAGCACGCCACCGGCCACGGTGAGCTGGACGACGCCGAGTACGCCGAGTTCATGGCCCTCGCCGCCGAAGAGGGCTTCGACCTCGACGACGTGGACGGCCTCGACGCCGCCGAGCACGTCCGGCTGCCGGTGCTGGCCATCGTCGGCCGCCCGAACGTCGGCAAGTCGACCCTCGTGAACCGCATCATCGGCCGCCGTGAGGCCGTCGTCGAGGACAAGCCCGGCGTCACCCGCGACCGGGTCAGCTACGAGGCGACCTGGAACGGCCGCCGCTTCAAGGTCGTCGACACCGGCGGCTGGGAGATCGACGTCCTCGGCATCGATGCCATGGTGGCCGCCCAGGCCGAGCTCGGCATCGAGCAGGCCGACGCGGTGCTGTTCGTCGTCGACGCCACCGTCGGCGCCACCGACACCGACGAGGCCCTGATCAAGATCATCCGCCGGGCCGGCAAGCCGACCGTCCTGTGCGCCAACAAGGTCGACGGCCAGTCCACCGAGGCCGAGGCCGCCTACCTGTGGTCCCTCGGCCTGGGCGAGCCGTACCCCGTCTCGGCCCTCCACGGCCGTGGCTCCGGCGACCTGCTCGACGCCGTCATGGCCGCCCTGCCCGAGGCCCCGCCGCAGACCTTCGGCGGCGCCGCCCCCGGCGGCCCGCGCCGCGTCGCGCTGATCGGGCGTCCGAACGTCGGAAAGTCCAGCCTGCTCAACAAGGTCGCCGGCGAGGAGCGCGTCGTCGTCAACGAGCTGGCCGGCACCACCCGTGACCCGGTCGACGAGATGATCGAACTCGGCGGCAAGACCTGGAAGTTCGTCGACACGGCCGGCATCCGCCGCCGCGTCCACCTCACCGCCGGCGCCGACTTCTACGCCTCGCTGCGCACCGCCTCCGCGCTGGAGAAGGCCGAGGTCGCGGTCGTCCTGATCGACGCCAGCGAGACCCTGGCCGAGCAGGACACCCGCATCATCTCGATGGCCGTCGAGGCCGGGCGCGCCGTCGTCATCGCCTACAACAAGTGGGACCAGCTCGACGAGGAGCGCCGCTACTACCTGGAGCGCGAGATCGAGCGCGACCTCGTCCAGGTGCAGTGGGCCCCGCGCGTCAACGTCTCGGCCAAGACCGGCCGGCACATGGAGAAGCTCGTCCCGGCGATCGAGACCGCGCTGGACGGCTGGGAGACCCGCATCCCGACCGCCCGCCTGAACGCCTTCCTCGGCGAGCTCGTCGCCGCCCACCCGCACCCGATCCGCGGCGGCAAGCAGCCGCGCATCCTGTTCGGCACCCAGGCGGGCACCCGCCCGCCGCGCTTCGTGCTGTTCGCCTCGGGCTTCCTGGAGGCGGGCTACCGCCGCTTCATCGAGCGCCGGCTGCGCGAGGAGTTCGGCTTCGTCGGGACGCCGATCTCGATCTCGGTGCGTGTTCGGGAGAAGCGCAAGAAGAAGTAGCAGTAGCAGTACGGCTCATGGGCAGGGGGCAGGTGGCTGCGCCCTGCACGGGTGAGGGCCTCGTCGCTTCGGCGGCGAGGCCCTCGGTCGTTCCACTCACCCTCGGTCGTCCCACTCAGTGGTGGTCGCCCGTGCGGCCCGGGGGGAGGGACAGCATCTGGCGGTGCCGTCCGCCGGCGGCGGCCGACGGGGCCGTGCCCATCACGGGGGACGGGACCGGGGGCGGCGCGGGCATCGGGTGGGGGATCGGGCCCGGCGCGCCCAGGAAGCCGGCGGCCACCCAGCCCTGGCCGTTGGTGAACTGCGGTGCGGGCGGGGCCTGGTGGCCGTTCGGCTGGTTACCGCTCGGCTGGTTACCGTTCGGGTGGTGGCCGTTCGGCTGGTGGTTCGTGATGTGGTGGTGGCCGGTGGTGTGCGCACCGGTGGTGTGCGGACCGGTCGGGTGGTGGCCCGTGGGGTGCTGCATCGCCTGGCCGTAGCCGTCGCTCGTGGGGTTGGCGGGGTGCGGGTTCGCCTGCTGGGCGGGCATGAAGGGCGACAGGGCCGCCGCCTGGCCCCCGTACGTCTGGAACGCCTGCTGCTGCGGGTACGACCGAGGGTCCACCGGCATCGGGTACCCCTCCCGGATCGCGAAGCCGGTGAACTTCAGGTCCTCCTCGCCCGACCGGTCGCCCGGCAGCGCGCGGAACAGCCGCCGGTACTCGGAGTACAGCTCGTCGTAGATCGGCGTCGTCGAGTGGGGGTGCTCGGCGTCGTACGACGGGCGCATGCCCGGGATCGAGCGGGGGACGGTGGCGGTCCTGCCGGGGGTCGCGGAGACGTCGTAGCTGTACACACAGGGGCCAACGAGCGAAGTCGTCAGGGGATGCGGGTGCGGGGACCCGGCCGGAAGGTGGCCTATGCCGATCGGAGGGCCGCCTTCCGGCCGTGGGGGCGTCGGGCTGGGGGCGTTGTGCGTGTGGACGGCGTGGGTGCGGGCCGGGCGTGGCCGGGGTCAGGCCGGGCGCGGCGGGGGTACGGCGGGGGCGCGGCGCCGTAGGGCTCAGGTGCCGGCGAGCGGGAGGGACGCGGCGACGACCTGGCCCATCGCCACCGCGCGCTCCAGCGCCTGGCGCAGCAGGTCCTCGCGCGGCTGCCGGCCGACCGTCCCGACCGGCACGGCGTACATCGTCACCTCGGAGAGCTGGCTCGCGGCCATCCGCCACGCGTCCGTCACCTGGAGCGGCTGGTGCGCCTGCCACCAGCCGGTGCTGCCGCCGGCCGCCGCGGGCTGGAGGATCGCGTGCAGCTTGCCCATGGCCACCAGGACCGACCAGCCCGGGAGCTGATCGGGCGTCTCGTCGAGGTCCGTGACGGGCTGGAAGCCGGCGTCCTGGAGCAGGTCGAGGAACTCGTCCTCGCCGGTGGTGTTGCCCGGCCGGCCGACCGGTCCGGTCGGTTCGACCACGAGCGACGCGTGGCCGACCTTGCCGTGCAGCACCAGGCCGCAGGTGATGCCGAGGATGGCGGCCTGGCCGGGGGTGCCGGGCCGCTCGTCGGCGACCGGGGCGCCGAGCGCCGGGGCGGTCGCCGCCAGGGCGGGGGAGGGGGAGGTCGCCGTGGAGGCGGAGACGGGGGCGGGGGCGGTCGGCGTGACGACGGCGGGTGGCGCGGGCGCGGCGACGGCGGGGAAGCCCGGGGTGTCGGTCTGGGCCTGGTTGATGCTGCGGACGGCCCCGGCCAGCTGCTCCTCCGCCACCGGCACCACCTGCGACGGGATGCAGCGGGCGTGGGCGAAGGCGAGCACGGCGGTCTCGTCGCCCACGAACAGCACCGTGCTGGTGGGGTCCGAGTACGTGTCACCGGGAGTGCGGCAGGAGGTGCACTCGTAACTGTCCGGGGCGCGATCGCCGCCGAGGAGGCGGTCGGCCTCGTCGTCGCCGATCTCGGACCGGACCTCGTCGCTGACGTCGAGCATGCGCGGCACAGGGTCTCCTGGAGTGGGTCTTGATTGCGGTTACGGGGAGATCGCCATAACCAACGGACCCCTGTGCCAGGCGTCACGGGTGGGCGCCGAGGCTGACGGGAATTGCCCCGGATCCGACCGCAGCACGTGTTCCTGTGGTCGCAATGTGTCGATGTCATGGGCGGGCCTGCCGGAATGAAACCGTGAGGTGGGTCACCCGGCCAGGATGTTTGATCTTGGATTTAGTGGCCAAAACGGGCAATTCGGGCAGAATTGTGGTGCCATTACCGCTGGTAACCCGGGCGTGAGCTGGGCAGACCGTTCGGGTTTTGGTTTCCCCGCCGACCGACTCGTAGCTTCTTGGACGGCGCAACGAGCGCCACCCGGGTTCACCCCCGACGCACAGCCCGCCGGTCCCGCACCGGCAGTGGCACGTGCCCGCCGACAGGACCGCTCGAACAGGTCGTCGGCGAGCGGCCGGGTGGCCGGGGCGGCAGCGGCACGTCCGACACGTGCACGGCCGTCCGACGGACGCGGCAAGGAACGCGGCCCCCTCCGGGGCCTGGTTCCGCCTGCCCGCCCGGGGCTGTCGAGAGGAACCCCATGACCTTCCGTCACGAGACCGCCGCTGCCACCACCTCCACCGCCACCAAGCGCAACCGCGTGCGCATGGCGGTCGTCGCGGGCGCCGCCGTCGCGGCCCTGCCGGTGGCCGGCCTCGTCACGGCCACCTCGGCCTCCGCCGCCTCCGTCTCCACCTGGGACGCCGTCGCCCAGTGCGAGAGCGGCGGCAACTGGGCCATCAACACGGGCAACGGCTTCTACGGCGGCCTGCAGTTCACCTCCAGCACCTGGGCCGCCTTCGGTGGCACCGCCTACGCCTCGCAGGCCAACCAGGCCACCAAGGCGCAGCAGATCGCCGTCGCCGAGAAGGTCCTCGCCTCGCAGGGCCCGGGCGCCTGGCCCGTGTGCTCCGTCAAGGCCGGCCTGACCAAGGGCGGTGCCCCGGCCGCCGTCGACACCTCGGCGGGCGCGAACACCGCCAAGCCGGCTGCTCCGGCCGCGAAGCCCACCGCCCCGGCCGCCAAGCCGGTTGCTCCGGCCGCGAAGCCCACCCAGGCCCCGAAGGCCGACGCCGCGCCGAAGGCCGACAAGGGCGCGCAGTCCTGGAACCGTTCGAACGACGCCAAGCCCGTCGCTCCGGCCGCTCCGGCTGCTCCGGCTGCTCCGGCCAAGGGTGGCAGCTACACCGTCAAGTCCGGTGACACGCTGAGCACCATCGCCGCCGCGCAGGGCCTCGACTGGCACGACCTGTACAAGAACAACGCCAAGGTCGTCGGCGGCAACCCGGACCTGATCTTCCCGGGCCAGGTCCTGAGCATCTGACGTCGTCCGACGGCGGGTGACGGCGACGGTCTCTGAGGGTGTCCGCTGCTTCGCCCGCGTCGGCTTCTGTTCCTGCGTCATCGTCACGGCCGCTTCTCCGCTGCGCGGGGGAGCGGCCGTCGGCGTGTCCGGCGTGTCGGGGCGGGGGTCGCCGCGGCGCGCCTAGGGTCGGCTGCCGTGCCGCATTCGTGTGACGAGCATTCCGGGTGGGGTGTGGCGATGGCTGCGCTGCCGGTCGCGGTGGTGCTGGCCGTGACGGCGCTCTGCGCGGGGGTGCTGGTGCCGGCCGGGGGACGCGCCTGGTCGGCCGTGCGGGTCGCGGACGTCATCTGGGACGAGCTCGCCGACTGCGAGAGCGGCGGCGACTGGCGGGCCGACACCGGCAACGGCTACTACGGCGGCCTGCAGATCTGGGCACCCACCTGGACGGAGGCGGGCGGTCTCCGCTTCGCCGACCGGCCGGACCACGCCACCCGGCGCGAGCAGACCACGGTGGGGGAGGAGATCCTCCGGCGGCAGGGGTGGGAGGCGTGGCCGGACTGCGCGCGGGAGCTGGGGCTGGTGGGGTGAGGCGTCCGTCTCCGGTTTCGGAGGGGGTCTCTGGCTGGGGTTTCTGGTTGGGGTCTCTGGTCGGTCGGGTTCCGGTCGGTCGGGTTCGGTCGGTCGGGTTCCGGTCGGTCGGGTTCCGGTCGGTTTCCGGCTGATGGTGCGCGAGGATGGGGGCGTGATCCAGGGCGAGCTGTTCGGTGACCCTTCGGAGCCTCCCGCCCCGCGCGAGCGCTCCGAACCGGCGCCCGGCGCCGTCCTCCTCCCCGACTGGCTGGATCCCGACGCCCAACTGCGCCTCGTCACCGCCTGCCGGGAGTGGGCCCGCGGCCCGGCCGGCCTGCACGCCGTCCGGATGCCCACCGGCGGGCTGATGTCCGTCCGGATGGTGAGCCTCGGCTGGCACTGGTACCCCTACGGCTACCGGCGGACCACCGCCGACGGCGCGCCGGTCAAGCCCTTCCCGCCGCTCCTCCGGGACCTCGCCCGGCGCGCGGTGGCGGACGCGTACGGGGAGCGGACCGCGCAGATCGCGGGCGCCGCGTCGTACGAGCCGGACACCGCGATCGTCAACCACTACGCGCACGGCGCCAAGATGGGCCTCCACCAGGATCGCGACGAGCGGACGGACGCCCCCGTCGTGTCGCTCTCGCTCGGCGACACGTGCGTCTTCCGGCTCGGGAACGCCGAGACCAGGACCCGTCCCTGGACCGACCTGGAGCTGCGCAGCGGCGACCTGCTCGTCTTCGGCGGGCCGGCCCGGTTCGCGTACCACGGGGTGGTGCGGACGCTCGCGGGGACGGCGGATCCGGCGCTGGGGCTGGTCGGGCGGCTCAACATCACCGTCCGGGAGTCGGGGCTGGTGTAGGGCGGGGCCGGCGGGTCGGCCCCGGCGCCAGGGGCGGACGGCGTGCGGTGCGGGGGAGTGGGTGGCGGTGCCCGGAGTGGGTGGCGGGCGACAGTCGGGCACTCGTTCGAGTGAATCGGGGGGTCGGGCCCGGGGAGCGGGAATTCCAGCGGTCGCCGGGGGCTTCGAGTGAGCTGGAGAATTCGAGAGGAACGGGCGCCGGCAGGCGGGCGGAAGACCTCCGTCCGGGCCGCCGTCCCGGAGAGCCTGGAAAGGGAGCGCAGCCATGGGTACCCCCGTCGACGACCTCGTCGATCTGCTCGACCTGGAGCAGATCGAGCTGAACATCTTCCGCGGCCGCAGCCCCGAGGAGGCGCTGCAGCGCACGTTCGGCGGCCAGGTCGCCGGCCAGGCGCTGGTCGCGGCGGGGCGCACGGTCGACGACGACCGGCCCGTGCACTCGCTGCACGCCTACTTCCTGCGCCCCGGGGTGCCCGGCGTGCCGATCGTCTACCAGGTCGACCGCATCCGCGACGGGCGTTCCTTCACCACCCGCCGGGTGCTCGCCATCCAGGGCGGGCGCTCGATCTTCGCCCTCACCGCCGACTTCCACCAGCCCGAGGAGGGTGGCATCGAGCACCAGTTCCCCATGCCGGGCGTCCCCGCCCCGGAGGAACTGCCCAGCGCCCTGGAGGAGGTCGGCGCCCGGCTCGGCGAACTGCCCCCGTTCATCAGCCGCCGACAGCCCTTCGACATCCGCTACGTCGACCGCCTGCGCTGGACGAAGGAGGAGCTGACGGGCGTCGAGGCGCGCAGCGGCGTCTGGCTGCGGACGAACGGCGCCCTGCCCGACAACCCGCTGATACACGTCTGCGCCCTGACGTACGCGAGCGACATGACGCTCCTCGACGCCGTGCGGGCCCCCGTCGAGCCGCTCTGGGGCACCAGACACTTCGACATGGCCTCGCTCGACCACGCGATGTGGTTCCACCGCCCGTTCCGGACCGACGACTGGCTGCTCTACCAGCAGGAATCCCCGATCGCCCACGGTGCGCGCGGGCTCGCCCGCGGGGAGATCTTCGACCGGAACGGGCAACTCGTCGTCTCCGTCGTGCAGGAGGGCCTGTTCCGGCGGCTGAAGGGGTGAGGGGAGTCAGGAGGTTGGCGCGGGGCCGGTGGGCGGAGGCCGGATTGCGTTCCGTTGCGGTGGCGTTTCCGTTTCCGGTCGGCCGGCGGAGACGGGAATGAACCGGCCGCGTGGCCGGTGTTGTGCTGGGTGATCGAGACCGGTGTCGCGCCGGGCGATCGAGAAGGGCGGCCCGCGGAACGGCTGGTCGCCGAGACGGGCGGTCCGCCGGGCGGCGGACCCCGGACCGGATTGGGAAGGTCTGCCGATGACGGAGACGGCCGCGGAGGACTGGAAGCACTGGAGCGAGCACCGGGCGGCGTCGGTGAGCTCGCCGCACGGGCCGCTCGCACTCACCGGCACGCACTGGCTGGAGCCCGAGCCCGGTGAGGTCCCCGGCCTGCCCGGGCTCTGGTGGACCGACGCTGAGGGCGTCCGGCTGCGCGCGGCGGCGGCCGACGGCATCACGGTCGGCGGCGCCGCCTCCCCCGTCGACGGCGAGGTCCTGCTCCGCCCCGACACCGATCCGGCCGCCTCCACCGCCACCCTCGGCGACGTCCTGCTCGTCCCGATCGAACGCGAGGGCGAGCTCGCCCTGCGGGTCTTCGACCCCGCTGCGCCCCGCCGAGCCTCCTTCGCCGGCATCTCCGCCTACCCCTACTCGCCGGAGTGGGCCGTCCCCGCCGTCTTCACCCCGTTCGATGCCGCCGACGCGCAGTCCGTCGTCGTCCCGAACGCGGACGGCAAGGAGCGCCCGCTGGCCGTCACCGGGCGGATCGCGTTCACCGTCGCCGGCGAGCACCGCACGCTGACCGTGAGCAGCGCGGGCGACCGCCTCAGCGGCGTCATCGCCGACGCGACGAGCGGCATCGACACCTACCGCTTCCGCTTCATCACCCTCCCCGCACCGGACGCAGACGGCCGCACCGTGCTCGACCTCAACCGGGCCTACCTGCCGCCGTGCGCCTTCGCGGACCACTTCATCTGCCCGTTCCCGCCGCCCGGCAACCGGCTCGACTTCGCGGTGGAGGCGGGGGAGAAGCAGGTCCTGACCCGGTAGCCGTGGCGAGGGCCGGTCCGGGTGGCGCTTGCGGCCCCGGTGGGGAGTTTCGGGCCCCGGTGGGGAGTGTGCGGACGGCGGGGCGGAACATGGACGGTTGTGCCGAACGACCACCATTCCCCAACGCGTCCTTCAGCGGCCTCGCCGCCCGCCGACCCCGCTCCGTCGGCCCCGGAGGCCGCCGCCCCCTGGTACCGGAGGGCCTTCGCCGATCTCAGCCCGCTGCGCGACCACGCCGACTACCGGCGGGTCTGGGTCGGCCAGGCAGTCTCGTCCATAGGCCAGCAGATGACGGCCGTCGCCGTCTCCGTCCAGGTCTACGACCTGACCCGCTCCGCCTTCGCCACCGGCGTGGTCGGCCTCTTCTCGTTCGTCCCGCTGATCGCCTTCGGCCTCTACGGCGGCGTGATCGCCGACCGCGTCGACCGGCGCAAGCTCGGCCTGATCGGCGCCGCCGGCCTGGCCGTCGTCTCCGCCGTCCTCGCCGTCCAGGCCATCGCAGGCCCCGGCCAGGTCGCCGTCCTCTACGCCGCCGTGGCCGCCCAGGCCTGCTTCTTCGCCCTCAGCTCGCCCGCACGCTCGGCGATGATCCCGCGCCTCGTCCCGTCCCACCAACTCCCCGCGGCCAACGCCCTGAACACCGTCAGCATGAACCTCGGCATGACCGTGGGCCCCATGCTCGGCGGACTCCTCATCGGCGCCTACGGGGCCCAGTCGGCCTTCCTCGTCGACACCGTCGCCTTCACCGGCACCCTCTACGCGATGTGGCGCCTGCCCGCGATGCGCCCGCTCGGCGGCGAGGGCAAGGCCCGCGCCTCCGTCCTCGACGGCCTCCGCTTCCTGCGCGAGCAGCCCAACCTGCGCACCAGCTTCCTCGCCGACCTCGCCGCGATGATCTTCGGCCTGCCGCGCTCCCTCTTCCCCGCCATCGCCGTCACGTTCTACGGCGGCGACGCCCGCACCGTCGGCCTCCTCGTCTCCGCCCCCGCCGTCGGCGCCCTGATCGGCGCCCTCTTCTCCGGGTGGGTCTCCCGCATCCACCGCCAGGGCGTCGCCGTCCTCGCCGCCGTCGCTGCCTGGGGCCTCGCCATCGCCACCTTCGGCCTGCTCCACAACCTCTGGCTCGGCCTCCTCCTGCTCGCCCTCGCCGGCTGCGCCGACACCGTCAGCATGATCTTCCGCAGCACGATGATGCAGGTCGCGGCCCCGGACGAGATGCGCGGACGCCTCCAGGGCATCTTCATGGTCGTCGTGGTGGGCGGCCCCCGCCTCGGCGACTTCGAGTCCGGCGCCGTCGCCGCCCTCACCAGCCCCGCGACCTCCGTGATCACCGGCGGCCTCGCGTGCGTCGCCGCCGTCCTCCTCCTCGCCGCCCGCCGCCCCGCCTTCCTCACGTACGACGCCCGCCACCCCACTCCCTGACCCACGCCCTGTCCCGCGCCCCCGACCCATCCCACCTCGAAACCTGGCAGCGAGCACCCCTCCACGTGCTGTATTGTTTTCCACGTCGCCGGGACAACCGGAGACAAGGTCGAGAAGCCGACCGGCAGAGCCCCCCAGGCCCCGCCGCCCGGCACCGAGACCACGGGACGTGGCGCAGCTTGGTAGCGCACTTGACTGGGGGTCAAGGGGTCGCAGGTTCAAATCCTGTCGTCCCGACTTGCTTAACCGCAGGTCGTAGGCCGTTTCCGCTTCTGGCGGGAGCGGCCTTTTTGATGTTCTGTCGGCTGGTGGTCGCAGTGTGGTCGCCAGGCCACATCGGCCACGCGGTAGGCGGTTCGATCTCTTGCGACGTCTGATGGGCTGCCAGGCGCTGGTGGGGGCGCGGGTTCTGGTGCCACGGGCGGCGGGCGCGGCAGGCGGCCTCGCCGCGAACCGCGCGGTCCGCTGTGTTGAGGGTCCAAGAGATGGCGTCGACCGCCGCCCGCGCCGCGAGGTGGGTGAGTTCGGCGTAGATGTTCGCGGTGGTCGACAGGGTGCGGTGGCGCAGGGTCTTGGAGACGACCGGGAGCGGCGTGCCGGCGGCCAGGGCGAAGCTGGCGGCGAGGTGGCGCAGGTCGTGGAGGGCGATCCGGGGGACGCCGGCCTTGTCGCAGAGCAGGTGGAAACGGTCGAGGGCGGTCTTGGGGTGCAGGGGGCGGCCGTGGCGGTGGAAGACGTAGCCGCCGGCATGGGTGATCTGGCCGAACGCGCGTGACCCTGTCTGCTCCTCGAGGGCCTCGACGACACGATCGGACAGGGCGACCCAGGCGCGACTGCCTTTGGTCTTCGGGGCGGTGAGTAGGAGCTGGTTGTTGTCGATCGCGGAGAGCGTCGCGCGGATGAACAGGGTGCGCTCGGGCAGGTGGACGTCGTCCCAGCGCAGGGCCAGGACCTCGCCCTTGCGCATGCCGGTGCCGATCATCAGCTCGGCGAGGTCGGCATACAGCGGGTCGACGAGATGGGTGAAGCGCAGGAAGCGAGCCGCCTGCTCCTCGGTCCACAGGTGCCGTTCGGCCGCGGCGGGCCTGGAGATGAGCGGGGGCTTTGCGGGGTTGCGGGCCAGGCGTTCAGTGTCGACGGCGGTGGCGAGGGCGCTGGAGAGCGTGGACACGATCCGGTGGACGGTGACTCTGCCCCGGTGCCGGCGCAGCTGGTCGGTGACGAATGCGGCCAGGTGCTGACGGGTGAGGTCGTCGAGGGGGATGGCGCCGAGGGCGGGGATGAGGTCCTGGGTGATGTAGTCGCGGTAACGGGCGATCGTGGTGGGCTTGAGGTGGAGCTCCTTCTCGGTGAGCCAGCTGGTGAGGTAGTCGGCGGTGCTCTGCCTTGGGTCGGTGACGACGCCGAGGGGCAGGGACTCGTTGAAGCGCCTCAGTGCGATGCGGGCGTCGGTCTCGTCGGGGAAGCCGGAGCGGCGGATGGTTCGGCGGCGGCGGCCGTCGGCGGTGGGCGCGCCGACGGCGAAGGCCCAGGTGCCGTGGTGGGGGTCGGTGGCGAGGTGGGGGCAGCGGGTGCCGAACTGGCGGCGGTGGTCGTCGCGGCAGCCGCAGCGCCGGTAGACGCGACCGTGGTCGGGTGAGGAATGCATGCTGATCGCCTCCCGGAACGGAGCTCGTCCGATCTCCAGTCTCCCGACGATGGCTCGCGACCACCACGCGACCGTCAGGGTCGTTCCAGGGCTCTGACCAGGGGTATTCCCTTGGCAGTCCGCAAAGGCCGCCACCGTGATCGGCATCTTCACCCTCGGGATGAATCACCTTGAAATGTGCCATATAGTGCAAAACTGAACCATCGGTACCGCCACCTCGGGCTCTGGCGCGAATCACAGAGGAGGGCTATGCCGTGTCGGACCGTGCCGAACCCATCCATGCGCGCATTGCGGAACTGGCTCGCCCGCAGCCGGGTGAGCAGGTCGTCGACCTCGGGTGCGGCGCGGGGCCGACGCTGCAAGCCGTCAGTCGAATAGCGCCGGAAGCTGCTCTCATTGGACTCGACCGGTCCCCAGAGTTCCTGCTCCAGACGGGCGCTGCCCTGAAGGATCACGCCGGAGCGGCGGCGACGATCGTTGCCGATCTCCGCGCCCCCCTGCCGTGCACCGACGGCAGCGTGGATGTCGTCCTGTCGTACAACACCATCGAGTGCCTGCCGGACCCGCAGGCGATGCTGGCGGAGGTCGCACGAGTCCTGCGGCCGGGCGGTCGGGCGATTATCGCGCACGTCGACTTCGACTCCATGGTCATTGCCGGCGCGGACGCCGAGCTCGACCGGCGGGTCTGCCACGCGTTCGCGGACGACGCGCAGAGCTGGATGGACCACGCGGACGGCCGGATTGGCCGCAAGCTCGGGCTGCTTGTGGCCGGCAGTCCGCTAAGTCTTCTCCATGTGGAGCCGCTGCTGGTGTGGTCGACCGCGTTCACGGGGCACGCGAAGGACCGGCTCGGCCAGATCCGGAAGGCGCTGTTGTCCGCGGCCAGGCACGGCCGCGGCTCCGTCAGCCCCGAGGAGATTGAAGAGTGGTACGCCGCAGTGGGAGAGGCGGATCGCTCCGGCGGTTTCTTCTTCTCCGAGCTGGCGTTCATCGCAGTTGCGGAGCGCTCAAGGGCGCACCGTGGCGGCGGTACTGGGCGGCGCCAGGCTGAGGCGGGTATGTCGCTGGAGCTCGGGAGCCGGGTGCCAGGCGGCTCGGTCGCAGCATGAAGCCGGTACGTCGGGCGCCCCGCTGCGACGATGGGGCGCGTGGGTGCGGTGGGGCCTCTCGCTGCCTCGCCGTGGGACGGCAGTAGGGCAGGGGCGGTGATCGACCGGTGCCGTGCGCCCGACTTAAATCCTCCCCGAATTGTTGACGAAGAAAAAAGCCGTTCCTCTAATTGTGGAAACGAATTGCAACCTTCGTCGGTGGAGTTAAATCGGACATGGGCATGTCGGCGGGGAAGGCTCCTACCTGCTCGGATGTGGTCGGGTTCACGCTTTGCGTCGAGTCGGTTGACGGGCCTGTAGGCAGTGCCCTGTAATTACAGAAAGGCGCAGGGGAAATTCTTCATGGGGAGAGCCATGTCTGTCGACGTCCGGGTTGATCATGTGGTGGAGGTGCTTCGTGGGCGCCTCGCCGAGAACGATTCCGTACTGGTGACCCGCCGAGATTTGACGAATAACTGGCGGGCGGCGGGCTTCAAGAGACTGGCGGAAGACTGGACTGCTTCCAGCTCTGTCGAGAGGAGCACGCCCGACGCCGGGGCCGATCCATTGGCCGAGCTGATGACGGTGGCCCGGACTCGCCTGAGCAAGGGGCACGCCATGGAGCTTCAGCTCGCACTCGAAGAGAACGGTATTCACTGCGAGCCGGCTCTTGGCCGTCTGGGCGCGGGCACCGACATCGTCCGCATCTATCGGAAGTGGCGCGTGCAGTAGTAGAAGGTGAGGTCCTGGCCCGACTCGCTGGGACGGCCTACGGTCCGGCGTCGTTTCCGAGAGCGGTAGCGGCGAAAGCGCACAGGGCACCCATCGTGGTGCTGAGTGGGGCCGTGGTGTCCAGTGACAGTGCGGGCTGGTCGGGGGCGGACCAGGACAGTTCCGGCGCGTCCGGTGCCGGGTTGGTTCGGTAGGCGCGATTGGTGCGGAGGGCGTCGCGGGCATGGCGCAGTGGTTCGGGTGCGTGGACGTGGATGAGGTGGAGGCGTTCTCCGAGGAGGTCTGCTGCGAGCTGCCGTTCCGCCTCGGTGGAGGTCACGAGGGTGACGATGCCGACCTGGTGCCTGCTGGCGGCGTGTGCGAGGGCGTGGATCGTGGCGATGCGGTCGGAGGGTGACCAGCCGAGATCTTGGAGGACGCCGGTGGCGCGCTGCTCGTCCGCGTCGTAGAGCCCGCAGTCGGCGCCGTGCTCGGTGCGGAGGTGGTCGAGGAGGTGGCGGCCGAGGGTGGTCTTGCCGGAGGCCGGCAGCCCGAGGAGCCAGAAGACGGTCGATGATTGCGGCTGGTTCACGGGGCGTAGCCCCACTTCTGGCACCAGGAGTTGAGCAGCGGCGGGATGTCTGGGTCTGCGGGCGGTGGGGTGGCGGCTTGGACCTGTCCGGAGGCGATTTGGGGTGACCAGTCGCCGATGCCGTAGACGAACGGGCCGTGGTCGTGGCGGCCGTAGTCGAGCATGCTCGGTTCCCAGGGGATGGCGATGTGCTCGCACAGGGCTTTGCAGGTGGTTTCCGGATCGGCGGTGAGCTGCTCGTAGGTGACGTGGATGGCGTCTGGGAGGTTGGCGGCGGCTTCGTCGAGGGCGGTGGCGAACTTGTCGACGGTGACGGCGGCTTCGGCGAGGTCGTTGGCGTCGCCGGCGCGGCGGATGGAGTCGGCGATGGCGACCGGGTGCCGGCGCAGGACGATGTAGCGGGCCTGGGGCCAGCAGGCTGCGAGGCGTTGCCAGATGAAGACGTTGCCCGGGGACTTCTCGACGAGCACGCTCTTGCCGGCTTCGGCGAGTTGGCGGTGCAGGAGGCGGTCCCAGAGGAGGTGTTCGAGGCCGGTGGGTTCGAGGCCGAGGGTGCGCATGGACAGGTCGGTGAACTCGTCGTCGACGGTCACGGTATAGCCGGCGAGGTGGAGTTCGTGCGGGGCGTGGACCTCGGGATGGGAGCCGAGCAGGCAGCGCAGCAGGGTCGATCCGGAGCGGATCGGGGAGAGGAGGAACACGGGCGAGGGGACAAGACGGTGGTCAGGCACCGAAATCCTCCTTCACGGCGTGCTCGCGTTCGGCGAAGACACGCAGGCGGGTGGCGCGGTCGCGGCGGTAGTGGGCAGAACCGGGGGCGGTCTTCTCGTCGCAGTGGAAGACGCGGAGAGGGAGACGGTGCAGGTAGCCGATGCCGGGGCCGACGGGCTGGGCGAAGGTGTGGGAGAGCCAGTCCTCGTAGTTCATCCAGCTCTGGCCGTCGTCGTGGAACCCGTCGCCGGGGATGCCGCCAGCATCGGCCATGACGGGGCGGGCCCGGTGGGTGTCGTAGATCAGGAAGTGCGAGGAGACGCGGTTGACCGAGCGGGCCTGGTCGCTCAGCGGAGGGCCGGCCTCTTCGAGCTTCCACTGCCAGCAGTCGTGGTCGTCGATGCGCTGGGCGAGCGCGAGCTGCGGGCAGCGGTCGAACGTCTCGGCGATCTCGCCGAGGACATCGTCGGCGTTGGGGTCGCGGAAGGCGACGACGTCGCCTTCGATGGTGATCAGGAAGCGGCTCTTGTCGCTGACGAAGTGGGTGTGGATGTTGTTCGCCTGGTCACCGGAAGCCCGGTGGCGGGTACGCCGGCGCAGCCGAACCTCGTCGAACCCCCAGGTGGTGTGGGCGAGTTCGAGGATCTCTGCGGTCGGGGCGCTCTCGGCGCCGTCCACGACGAGGACCAGGTCGTACAGGTGGCGGGTGCCGCGGGTCAGGGCGTCCAGGGTGGTGGGGATGGTGCGGCGAAGGAGTTCGACGTCGCTGTGGACGAGGTAGGCGATCGTGAACGCGGGCGGGTAGGTCACGGCGGTCACCACCCCGCTGGTCCAGTCACGTCCGGCCCGGAGGTGCCGGCGGCCGGGTCCGCGGACGCGAGTAGGGCCTGGAGGTCGTCCAGCATGCGGCCGGTGAGGTCGCGGGCGGCTTCGGTGATGTCCTGCTCGATTCCGTGCTCGACGTGGTCGGGGATGTGGGGGTGACCGACGCACATCCCCATGACCTGGTACTTGGCGCCGATTCCGAGACCGATCCGGTCGGCGAGGTCCTGCAGCGCGAACAGGTCGAAGACGACCGTGCCGGCGCGGTACAGGCGGTCGGCGAACGCGGCGGTGTAGCAGGAGATGAGGTCGCGCACCGCGGCGTGGCGCGCGGCCGGCAGGGTGGCCTGGTCGAGGACTTCGGCGACCGGAGTGGGGAAGAAAACGAAGGCGCACCGGTAGAAGTCGGAGGTGCCGAGCATCCGGAAGCAGCCGGTGCGCTCCAGCAGGTCGACCATCGCCTGGAAGGTGGCCTGGCGGTCCTCGACGAGCCGGCCGATGCCACTGGTGCCTTGATGCTTCATCAGCGCCCAGAGCTTGAGCGATTCGAAGCCGCGGGAGCCGTAGAACGGGGTGATCAGTCCGAGGTCGAGGCAGTCGGGGGCATCGGCGCGGTCCGGGTATCGGGCGAAACGGCCGAGCGCGGCGGGGTCGCGGAAGAGGACGTAGCTGGAGGGGTAGCTGACGAACAGGCCCTTGTGTGGATCGAGGGCGACGGAGTCGGCGTGCTCGATGCCGGCGAGCTGCACCTTGAGCTTCTCGGAGAACAGCAGGCTGCCGCCGTGGCAGGCGTCCACGTGGAACCACACGTTGTGCTGCCCGCTGAGCTCGGCGAGGGCCTGCAGGTCGTCGATGCCGGTGGTCCGGCAGTTGCCGGCGACGCCGACGACCATGAAGATCCGCTTTCCGGGAGGCGGCGACGCCAGCAGGCGGGCGACGGAGTCGGGGTCGCTGGTGAAGTCCGCGGTGGCGTCCGCCCACAGGAGTCCGTCGCTGCCGAGGCCGAGGGCCTGGGCGGCGGCGAGGTAGGAGAAGTGCTCGACGCCGCCGGCCAGCAGGATCAGGGGCTGCTCGGGCAGGGCCCGCAGTCCGGTGGTGCGGATCTCGGGGTAGGTGTGGGCGAGGGCCGCGGCGATGGCGATGTGGTTGCTCATGTTGCCGCCGGAGGTCCACATGCCGCCGAGCGATGCGAGTCCCCGGTAGTCGGCCAGGGGCGTGACCGGGTAGCCGACAATCTCCCGGAGCCAGGTGATCAGCTGGGCCTCGATCACGCTGGCTGCGGGAGCGCTGCGGTCGAAGGCGATCAGATTCTGGTTGAGGAAGGAGGCGACGATGTCGGCCGCAAGGGCGGCGATGCTGTCGCCTGTGTCGGGGAACGCGAGATAGCGCGGGTCGGCCTGGGAGATCGACCACCTGGCGATCTCGGCCAGGTCCTCCAGAAGTTGCCCGTCGCTCCCGCCGTCCTGCGGGAGCGGGCCGGCGAAGCGGTCGATGAGCTCGCTCACCGTCGCGTGCCGCAGGACCAGGCCGTCACGCAACGCTCCGGAGGTGAAGTCGAGTCCGAGATCGACCGCCCGGTGCAGCAGCCGCCAGCTGTCCTCGGCCGGCCGGTCGCCCAGGAGGGCGGGTAGATGAGTGTCAGACACGTCCGAACTCCATTCGGTACACGCAGCCTTCGCACGAGGACCAGGCAGGGTTGCGGGAGAGGAAGGAGTCCCGCAGTGCCCCGTACGGCTCCGAGGTCCAGATCTCGGCCATCGGCGCCTGGTGGATGTTGCCGAGCACGTTGCCGGGCGTGGACTCCATGTGGACGCAGCACGGCGTGACGTCGCCGTCCTTGGTGATGTAGCCGGCGTCCCACGGCCACGGGCACACGGCCTGACCCGCGGCGGCCGGGGAGGCCAGCCGGGAGTAGTCGAAGATCGACAGCTGCAGACCCAGCTCGTCGGCGCGGGTGAGGCCGGCTTCCAGGTGTGGCACGACCTGCGAGGGTGGCGCGGCGAACAGGGACTCGGCGTTGAGGGCCTTGTCGTCGCCCCAGTGGTGCAGGCTCTCCACACTGATCCGCGTGACGCCGTGGTCGGCGACGAAGTCGACGATCGCCGGGAACTGGTCCATGTTGGCGGTGGAGAGCGTCACCGCGGCCGACAGCGCGGTGTCGCGCTGTCGCGTCATCTCCGCAGCCTCGCGCAGTGCGGTGGACAGCTGGGATCGGCGCAGGCCGGAGCGCATACGCCCCAGCGTGGCATCGTCGGCGCCGTCGACGCTGATGGCGAGCAGGCCCAGGCCCGCGTCGAGGACCGGCTGGAGGCGACGGCGCACGAGCAGGCCGTTGGTGTTCGTCGAGGTGAACACGGACCGGTCGGTGCACGCCCGGACGTAGGCGGCGAAGTCGCGGACGATCAGCGCCTCACCGGCGCCGACGAAGGAGACGTGACCGAGATCGGGCAGCTGCTCGAGCAGGGTGAGGAAGGCGTCCAGCGGCAGGTGCCCGCCGCTGCTCTCGTGCACCGCCCGTACGCATCCGGCGCAGGCGAGGTTGCACAGGTCGGTGAGTTCCACCTGCAGGTACTGGGGAGTCGGGGTCGGCCGGCCCGGTTCGAGCCCGTAGCGGTCGAAGTCGTCGGTGACGAGGAACCGCTGGAAGCGCTCCGGCACCACGATCACAGGCACCTGTTCGGCCATCAGCCGGTCACCTCCTTCCGGTAGACGCCGACCATCTCGTCGACGAACGCCTCGAACGCGGATGCCCGGCGGCCGAACGACGGCACTCGCGGCTCCTGGCATGCGGCCGCGGCATCGATCGCCTGCCTCCACGAGGCCGGGTCGGTGTACTGCTCGACGAGGTGGACGCCGCCGTCGTCGTCCGCGAGGTGGCGCATGGACGGCACCGCCGAGGACCACACCGGCACGCCGAGCGCCCGGGCCTCGTGCGCCACGATCGGATGGTTCTCCCACCACTGCGAAGGCGCCAGCAGCGCCCGAGCGCCAGCCAGCACCGGCCCCACGTCGGCGCGGGAGAGCGGTGGAAGCCAGCGCACCCGCGGATCGGCCGCGGCGACCAGGCGCATCCGCTCCTCGTAGGCGGCGTCGTCCGGCACCGTCGCGACCAGGAGCGGCAGCGTCGTCGGGCTGTGCGCGAGCGCGTCGAGCAGGACCTGGAGGCCCTTCTCGGGTGAGCACCGGCCCAGGAACAGCAGGTACTCGCCACCACCGCCGCTCCCGGCCGGCGACTGCCAGCTGTCGGGCAGCCCGTAGCAGGCCCGGTCCCGGACCACCTTGTCCACCGTGACGCCGGCCTTCGCCAGCTCCGCGGCCTGGTGCGGGGTCTGCGTCCACAGCGCCCGCACCCGCCCGTTCAGCCACGCGACATTGCGGGCCCGCCACGACTCCACGTCCCCCGCCGCCACGGTCGGCGCGCCCAGGCATCCCACACAGCTGGTGGAGGGCGCGGTGCTGGTGCACTGCGCACCGGTGGAGCGTACGAGGAGCTGGTGGTCGGGACAGACGGCGGTGTAGTCGGTGAGCGTTGCGACGACCGGCACGTCGCGCAGCGGCGCGGAGTCGAGGAACGCCAGGCCGATGCGGCTGAAGTGCAGGACGTGGACGAGGTCAACGGCAGGTCGCCCATTGAGCAACAGCTCGATGCGCGCTGCCTGCTGGACCTCCTGGGCGCGCCAGCCGACCGGGTAGTCGTGTGCGAAGACCGCGGGCACGCTGATGTACTCGGCCGCTGTGCGTCGCGGCGGCGACGGCGGGTCGCCGGCTGCCAGCCACGTGACGTCCAGGCCTCGCGCCGTCAGGGCCCGGGCGAGGTCGTCGGCCAGGATCTCCGTCCCGCCGGCCTGCTCGCCCGCGAAGCGGTGGGTGACCAGAAGAATGCGCACCTCGCCTCCCGTCAGCAGGTGTTGCCCTGGAGCCCGGCCCAGCGACCGAGCGGCGTGAGTTCAACGGGCATGCGGCCGTTGACTCCCGTCGGCTCCGGCCGCTCTGGTGCTTCCGGTCCGGACAGACGGAGCGGACCCGCCGCTGCGGGAGCCAGGACCGCGAACGGCTCGTGCAACGTCAAAGCCGTCCACCCGCCGTCCGCGAAGTCCGCGAACACGTTCACACCAAGCCCCTGGCCGGAACCGACCGGTTCGGGAAGAGGCAGCAGGAGCTCCAGGTGATCGGCCTTCCAGGAGAGGCGGACGTCGTGGGCGTTCTCCCAGACGGGATCGGGATGCGGAACATGGCGGAACCGGGCGGAGGGTGCTGCGAGCCACCAGGCACCGTCGCGGGTGCACCGCAGGTACCGCTCGCCGGGCCACTGCCCGGCGGCAAGATCATGCAGGGTGAAGACGCCCTCGCCCAACGGCTGCAGGCGGATGCGGACTGCCTGGCAGGCATCCGGCATGCTGCCCAACTCCAGCTGAGCTGCGAGCCCTTCGGCACGTCGGGTGAGCGTGACGGTGAGTCCAGCAGGGTTGGCCAGTCCGCCTCGCACCCGGCCCGGACCGGCCAGCGGGATGGGCACACGCTGATCGTCGGCCGTGGCATCGAGGCGGGCCGCCGGGAGGTAGGCGGCTTCAGGGGCGGAGGCGAGCGCCTCGGCGGTGAGTCCGTACGGCAAGGGCAGGGCGTCCAGCACCTCTGGATGCCGCTCGCGCAGGGTGACGACCAGACGGATCGACAGGTCAGTGAGGAACCGGATCAGGTCGCACTTCACGCCGTCGGGCTTGGTGATGTCGCCGTTCGCGAGGACCGCCTGGTAGTAGCAGCCGCCGCCGCACACGTACCGCGACGGGCAGGAGGAGCACTCGTCCCGTTGGTCGACGACCAGGTCGAGGTACTTGCGGCGCTCAGTGTCCTCGACGCCGGTGGAGGCGTGGCCGATGTGCCAGCCGGACTTGCCGATGAAGTGCGCGCACGGGTAGAGGTTGCCGTTGGTGTCCAGGTAGGTGCCGCTCTTGCCAGCCCCGCACCGGTAGACCTGGGCCGCGCGGTCCTTCACGCGGTAGAAGAACCGCATGAAGAAGTCCTCGGAGTTCAGCGCCAGCAGCCGGGCGAGGATGCCCTCCGGGGGCTGGGCGAGGATGTGCTCGACGAGGTCGGCGTAGCCCTGGCGGAAGGCCGGCAGAGTCTCGGCGTTGAGCGTGTAGTCCTTGTCGTGGGTGGCGTTGACCGGCTTCATGTAGATGTTGCGCGCACCGACGTCCTCGAAGAGGTGGCGGAAGATCGATACGAAGTCGGTGCAGTACGCGGTGAGGACGGCCGAGACCCCCATGTCGGGGTGGCGGGCCAGCACCTGGTCGAGCACGGAACGCACGTGGTCGTACGTGCCGCCGCGGCCACCGGTGTAGAAGCGCACCCGGTCGTGGACGTCCCGGGGCCCGTCCAGGCTGATGTCCTGGGGCGGGCCGAGCTGCTCGGCGAGCTCGGTCGTCATCGACAGTGTCGCGTTGGTGACCATGGGCCCGGCCCAGACCACGGCGACGGGGGAGTCGGCGAGGTTCTCGGCGACCAGCTCCTGGACCGTGTCGTGCATGTGGCGCACGAGCATGGTCTCGCCGGCCAGGCCGAAGTCGATCCGGCTGTACCGGGCGTCCTCCTCGATCAGCCGCTCGCGGTGGGTGCGAAGGCCCTGAACCACGGTCTCCAGCGGGATGGTGACGGGCTTGCCGTCAGCGTGTACCCGGTCCCGGAACGAGCAGTACGTACAACCCATGTTGCAGACGTCGGTCAACGACAGCTGCGCCTGCGGGTACGCCTCACGGTAGGAGGCCACCTGGTGGACCGGCTCCAGGCCGCCGCACGGACACGGCTGACCCGGGGCGGTGATCTGCCCGCCGAGAACATGGAAGGTGTAGCCGTCCGCGAAGGAGACGTGGGCGGCATCGCTGGTGGAGCGTGGAATCGCGTCGCTGATCACGGTTGACCTCTCGGGTTTGAGATGGCGCGGATCGGGGCGGAACGGGATTACAGGTTGCGTGGACCGGGAAGACCGAGGCGGCGACGCAGCACGTCCAGCTGGTCGGCCAGCTGCGCGACCTTCGTTTCCAGGCTGGTGGTCGGCAGCGCGGGATCGGCCGCCTCCCGCAGGGCGAACGTTCGGCGCACCAAGGCTGCCACCTCGGCGGCCTCGTCACCCGGAACGAGCTCGTGCAGGAGCGACAGCTGGGGGACCAGCTTCACCGGAGGCGGCGCAGCTGTGGAACGGGCGAACACGAGCCGGGCCAGCATCGCCCGGGACTCGAACCACAGGTACTTGGCGGTGAGTTCGCGGCCCTGCTGCTCGTACTCGCTTGGCCAGCTGATGACGGTGGTCGACGGGGCGGCGATGGCGGTGGCGACCCAGCCAGGGGAGTGATGGTCCACGCCGGGCCGGCGCAGCTCGAACCACTCGTGGAGATCGCGGCTCAACATCCCGTCCGCGCTGACGACATCCCGCTCGGTCGGCCGGGCGGCGGAGCCCTCGGCCGCAAGACCCAGGCAGGCGAGCACCTCGATCACGAGGTCCTCAAGAGCCCGATGCCCGTCGGGGTGGTCGGGTGAGCTCAGCTCGAAGTCGACGTCGCTGCCGCGTCCGAGGACTCCCTGCGCGCACGAGCCGCGCAGAATGAGCTCCAACTCCTCCAGCCCCAGGAGAGCTTGAGCAGTCCGGGCTATGCGGGCGGTGACTTCCTCGGCGACCTCGGCGCGCTCACACGCCGCATCCCACCCGCCGACGCCCCGCAGCTCCTCCAGGCGTGCGGCCAGCTGCTCGATCGATGGGAGGCCGGCGGTCAACCTGTTCTCGGCCGTGGAGAACAGGGCGAGAACCCACGGTCGGCGCAATCGCTCCAGGCCACGGCCGCAGTCGGCTCCGGCGCTCTCGGTGAGGGCATCCAGGCGGTGAAGGAGATCCGCATAGGCGTCCTCACCCTGGTCTGCTCGCAGCAGTGAGGTAAGCACCGTGTGGAAGACACCGAGACGGGGCGGCAGGACGTCCTCGGCGAGATGCCCCAGCCGGGCAGCGCTCGCGGACTTCGCCCCCGCGACGGGCAGTTCGCTCGCGAGCGTCAACTCGATCCCGCGGCGACGCACCTCCCGCGCGGCCGGTTCGGCCGGCAGCCAGGCGGCGAGAATGGATTCGAAACCGTCCAGCGTCGGCTCGTTTCCGTTCCCCGCCGTGAGGCGCCTTCTGAGCCCGAGATCGCGGCCGAACAGGTCGGACCACGCGATGTCCCACTTCATCACCGTCAGCGCACCGGGGGCGGCGGTGCCCGCCGGGACGAGCAGCGTGTCCTCCCAGTCGATCAGGACCGTCCGGCCGCTGTGCCGGAACATGTTCCGCGGAATGCACCCGGACGCCTCTACACCGCGCGCCAGCACCACCAGGAGGAGATCCTCGATCTCCTCCACCGACAAGCCGGCCAGGCCGTCCGTTGAGGCGGAGAGCGGGATCCCGAGGTAGGGCGACACCAGAGCCGCCGAACAGTCGTCCAGTGGAACCAGGCCGGGAACGCACACCTCGATACGCCCGAACCCGTCCACCGTGAGCGCACCCAGACGACGCGCCGCCTCCGCAGCGAGGGAGCGCTCCGCGTGCGCCGCCGGCCGTGACCGAAGCTTCGCCACAAGCTCCCGCCCTTCGTAGCGCAGCCGCCGCACCGCACCGGGGACGTCACCGAACCCCGGATCGTCGAGCGCATGCCCCTCGCCGTCCCCGGCGAACACCGCCCGGATCGCCGCAGCGACGCCCGGCGAACCACTCGCACCCCCGGACAGCCTGCTCACCCCACTCCCCTCCCGAGCGCCGCACAGCAGGCTTGCCACCGTAGCCGCTCCATCACGCTGTGTTCGATCGAATTTGCGGATTCGGCTCAAGGGGGATGCGGAACGCGTGCCTCCCTGGAGGTGGGGCGCCGTCCATTGGTGCTGATGATCACTCAGGATGATCTACAGCCAAGGGCCTTGAGGGTGCAGGCTTCGATCCGCGGCGAGGTTAATCGGGCCGTTGGCTGTGTGGGGCATGGGATACTCGGCAGACGGCGCCGACCGCTCGACGGGGTGGCGCTGTGCGACTCCCGCGGCCCGTCCGCGGATCCGCCCTCTCACAGAAGTGGTCCTTCGATCTATGCCTACGGTCCTCTCCATCGCCGACGCGCTGCGCGAGCGCTTCGCACAGGCGATCTCCACTGCGTTCCCCGACGCCGCGGACAGCGACCCCCAGCTGCGACGAAGCGACCGCGCCGACTTCCAGGCCAACGGCATCATGAGCCTGGCCAAGCCGCTGCGGGCCAACCCCCGCGAGGTGGCCGCGCGCGTGCTCGAGAACCTCGACGCTGACCAGGTGCTCGCGAACCTGGAGGTCTCCGGGCCCGGCTTCATCAACGTCACCGTCACCGACACCGCCATCCTCGAGCGACTGGCCGCCCGCGCCGCCGACGCCCGACTCGGTGTCGGCAGCAACACCGAGGCCGGCGTCACGGTGATCGACTACAGCCAGCCGAACATCGCCAAGGAGATGCACGTCGGCCACCTGCGCTCCACGATCATCGGGGACGCGCTCGTGCGCGCCCTCGAGTTCAGCGGTGAGAAGGTCGTCCGGCGCAACCACCTCGGGGACTGGGGCACCCAGTTCGGGATGCTCATCCAGTACCTCATCGAGCACCCCGCCGAGCTCGACGAAGGCGCCGAGCCGGACGACTCCGGGCCGTCGATGTCCCGCCTCAACCGCCTCTACAAGGCATCGCGCGCCAAGTTCGACAGCGACACCGACTTCGCCGACCGGGCCCGCCGGCGCGTCGTCGAACTGCAGGCCGGCCACGCCGAGACCGTCGCGTCCTGGCAGGGCATGGTCGACGAGTCGAAGGTCTACTTCGAAGCCGTCTACGCCCGCCTCGGCGTCCTCCTCGAAGACGCCGACGCCATCGGCGAGAGCTACTACAACCCCATGCTCGCCGACGTGTGCGCCGACCTCGAAGCCTCCGGCGTCGCCGTCCGCTCAGACGGAGCCCTCTGCGTCTTCTTCGACGACATCAAGGGCCCCAACGGCGAACCGACCCCGCTCATCGTCCAGAAGAGCGACGGCGGCTACGGCTACGCCACCACCGACCTCGCCGCCATCCGCGATCGCGTCGGCATGCTCGGCGCCAACCAGCTCCTCTACGTAGTCGACAGCCGCCAGGCCCTGCACTTCCAGATGGTCTTCGAGACCGCCCGCCGCGCCGGCTGGCTCCCCGACAACGTCCGCGCCCTGCACCTCGGCTTCGGCACCGTCCTCGGCAAGGACGGCAAGCCCTTCAAGACCCGCTCCGGCGAGACCGTCCGCCTCATGGACCTCCTCGACGAAGCCGTCGACCGGGCCCGCACCGTCGTCGCCGAGAAGAGCCCCCAGCTCGCCAGCGAGGAACTCGAAGACCGGGCCAAGCAGGTCGGCATCGGCGCGGTCAAGTACGCCGACCTGTCGACCTCCCGCACCCGCGACTACATCTTCGACGCCGACCGCATGGTCTCCCTCAACGGCGACACCGGCACCTACCTCCAGTACGCCTACGCCCGCATCCAGTCCATCTTGCGCAAGGCCCCCGAAGGCGTCACCCCGACCGCCCACCAGGACCTGGCCCTGGAGCCGGCCGAACGCGCCCTCGGCCTCCTCCTCGACGAGTTCGGCGCCACGATCGACCTCGTCGCCGAGACCTTCGAACCCCACCGCCTCTGCGCCTACCTGCACAGCCTCGCGGCGGCGTACACCACCTTCTACGAGCACTGCCCCGTCCTCAAGGCCCCCAGCCGCGAGGTCATGGAGACCCGGCTGCTGCTGTGCCAGCTCACCGGCCAGACCCTCCGCCAGGGCATGGACCTCCTCGGCATCGGTACGCCGGAGCGGTTGTAGCTGACGAAAGCCTTCGAGTGGGCTGGCTGTGATCGGCTCACTCGAAGGCTTTTCGTGTGGTGGCGGGCGCGGTCCGCTTGCATGGAGTCGGCGGCCTGCTGGGACTGCGTACCGCTACCCCGTGGAGCGCATCAGGCTCATGCTGTGACCTCGGTCCTCGATGCCGACGTAGGCGTTGACCAGGAAGGGAGCCAGCTTCGGGGTTGCCCGGTCGGCACCGGTGCGGGCGTCCAGGATGACATTGCCGTTGGTCGTCCGGCCGTACACCGCTCCATGCCACACGGCGGTGACCACTGGCACGAGTCGTCCTCCCGGCGTCTCTGTGATCGACCAGAGCCATTTCATCGACGTCGCGTCCAAGGCCGCGATCGAGTGCGTCTGGCCGAAGAGTTGGTCGTTGCAGAGAATGACGGATGTTCCGTCGAAGTCACAGTGCCAGGGGTGCACATACGCTCCTGGTCCCGGGTGGGCGCGGATCGCTCCAGTACGGGCGTCAACGATGACGAACCCATCGGAGGCCGACATCGCGAGCAGGCCGGGGCCGGTGGAGGAGGCGACGGCGTGGCTTTCCGTGTGGACGGCCGACCATCGGGGACTGCCGTCTGATACGCCGTAGCCTGCGAGCTGACGCTCGCCGTACGTCGGAGCCTCGGCACCGGCCACGATGCCATCGACAAGCTGCATCGCGTGGAAATCCGGCCTGGTCCATCGAAGCTGCCCGGATCCCGCGTCGACCACATAGGTCGTCTCGTCGTCGGACACGACCACGCTCTGGTCGTCCACGGCCACCACCTGCGCCGCCCTGATGCCGTCTGCGAGCAGCGAATCGTCGTGACTCAGAGCCTCCTTGTTCGGAGGCGTAATCACGAGGTCGACCTGAGCGCTCCAGACGGTCCTGCCCGTCGTGGAATCGGCGGCCAGTACCTCGATCACGTTTCGGCCCCTGCCGGTCCCCGTGCCCGGGATGAAACGGGAGAACGCCGCGAGCACGGCGTCAGCGCCGTGGAAGCGGGCGGGCAGTGGCGCGGCCCTCTCGGACCCGAAGCCGCTCTTCGTAGCGGGGATGGTGCTGCTCGCACTCCAGAGCGTGTTTCTGGTGACGGCGTCGACGGCTTTCATGCCGTCCTCGGTGGTCACGAAGGCGGTCGTGTCCTTCAGAGAGATCGCCGGCCGTTGCCGTGTGGGGCTTGACGTCGAGGGCTGGACCCCCTCGTCGAGTGCGTCCCCCGTGCCGTTGCCGTCGCCGAAGTCGAATGATGTCGGCGGGTCGAATGCCTGGAGATGCCGGGCCGCCGGGGGAATCCCGTCGGCAGACAGGGGAGTTGAACCGCTACAGCCCGACAGCGGGCCAACCAACGTCACCGCCAGGGCGACAGCACCAGCCCATCGCCGATCCCGATAGCGAGCCGCGAAGATCACCATTCCCCCTTTGCTTGATCACCGAAGCAGTGCAGACTGTACCTGACAGTGATCGACGTGCTCCGGAATGCCGCCACCCTGGAAGGACCCACAGCCCCGGGCAGCGAGAACCTGCGGACCGGTTGATCACGGGAAGGACTACACGCCTCCACCTGTCGGCCCTGACCGATACGGTCAAGGCCGTGGAGGAAGGCCGTGGTTCGTTCGCGGCCGGAAGCAGGGACCAGGGAGGGCGCAGGGGTGTCGGCAGCGGGCAAGGACGGCAACTCGGGGGGCACATCGGCCGAAGCCCGCGCCGCCGCGCGTGCAGCGCTGGTTCCAGGAACGCCCCTCCCCGTTCCCGCAGGAGCAGGAAGCGCTCGACCACGTTACTGACTTCGGCGCTTCAAGGTGATGGCGGTGGGAGGTCGAGGGAGAGTCCGGTCCCGGTGAGGAAGCCGTCGAGGACGTCGGATCGGTACTGGAGCCGTTTGAGGCGGTTGCGGACGACCGCGGCGAGTCGCTCCAGA
>NZ_JAQYXB010000328.1:0-388 GCF_036322405.1 Streptomyces sp. SP17BM10
GTGGGGGGTGGGGGGTTGGGGGGGGGGGTGGGGGTGGGGGGGGGGGGGGGTGGGGGGGGGGGGGGCGGGGGGGCGTGCGGCGTGGGGGGGGGTGTTGGGTTGGGGTGGTGTGGGGGGGGGTTTGTGTGTGGTTTTGGTGTGGGGTGGTTTGGGGGGTTGTTTTGTTTTTTGGGGGGTGGGGGGTGTGGGTGGGTTTTTGTGGTTTGTGGGGCGGGGCGCGCGGGGGGGGGGGGGGGTGGGGGGGGGGGGGGCGGGGGGGGGGGGGGGGGGGCCCCCGGCCCCGGGGGGGGGGGGGCGGGGGGGGTGGGTGGGGGGGGAGCCGAACCCCACTCGCGGCGGCCGACCCCCCCCGGCCCCCGCCCCCACCACACCACCCCCCCCCCCCCCA
>NZ_JAQYXB010000329.1:0-24609 GCF_036322405.1 Streptomyces sp. SP17BM10
AACGCTTCGAACAACCCCGCCGTGAACGCCTCCAGGTCCTCCCGGACCTCGGCCATCTCCCCAGGTGTCACACACCAACAACGCGCCACCTACTCCCCAGGACACGCCACCACGGCACCGACCTGACCAAGCCCTACTAGGGCCTGCCCTCGAACCCCGTCGTCCGCCTGGACGGCGGGCGGGGTCCGAGGACGGGCCCTGGGTGCGGGGGTTCCGCCAGGAGGGTGACCCCCTAGGCTGGTGCCCAGCAAACGCACCGATTTTGCAGCAGCCAGTGGGGGCTCCCAGATGACGACAGGTCGGCCCGGCGCCGCCGCCGCACCGAACGCGGCATACGCAGGTCAGGTGGTGCACTTCCCGGACCCGGTCCGCGCGGAGCGCTACCCCGCCGGGGTCCGGGTGGACGAGCACGGCCACCCGGACTTCGCCCCCTACGCCGCCGCGGCGGCCGAGGTCGCCGACCCGCCGGAGGGCCTCGGCGTGGACGAGCTGCGGCTGACCGACTACGTCTCGGCCAACGCCGCGCTGTTCACCCAGGGCCACCCGCTCTGGGCCGACCTGCACACCGCCGTCGCGACCCCGCCCGGCTGGACCTGGCACCACGTCGCCGGCCGGGCCGCCCCCGGCTGGCGCCGCATGGAGCTCGTCCCGGTCGAGGTCAAGGCGCTGCTGCGCCACCACGGCGGCCTCGCCACCTCCGCCGCCGACCACGGCCAGCGCGGCACCCGCCCGCTCCAGGAGCGCCGGCCTGCGCACTTCCCGCTGGCCCTGGACGGGAGCGACCCGATCAGCGTCCCCGAGGACCTGATCCAGCGCGCCGAGGACCGCCTCGGCTACCGGCTGCCGGGCGCCTACCGCAGCTTCCTCAAGCTCGGCGGCGGCCGCGCCCCGGTCGGCGTCGCGCTCGACACCGAGCTGGGCATGCTGCTCGACCAGCCGTTCCTGACCCTCAGCGAGGAGTACGGGACGACGGACGTCGTGTACGCCAACAAGTGCCTGCGCGACCACCTCACCAAGGACTACCTCGGCATCGCCTACGTCCAGGGCGGCATCGTCGCGCTCAAGGTCCGCGGCGACCGGATCGGCACGGTCTGGTTCCACCTGTACGACGACGCCCGCGACACCGGCGTCCCGGAGGCCCCGGAGGACCGGGTCGAGCGGCTGCTGCTGCCCTGCGGCGAGGACTTCGACGAGTTCCTGCTGCGGCTGGCGGGCAGCCCGCCCGAGCTGGAGACGGTCGCGGAGCTGATGGTGGACGGCGGGTTCGCCCGGGCCGTCCCGGGCGAGTGACCGGGACGACGGGGACGACCGGGATGACGAGGATGGGGACAGGGGTGAACCGGGCGTGGTGACGTACGCGCAGGCGCATGAGCTCGCCGACGAGTGGATCAACGGCGGGGTGCCGGGGTCGCAGCAGCGCGAGGTGCGGGTCCGGGAGTTCGACCTGGGCTTCGTCTGCTGGGCGGTGCAGCCGGCGGACGGGACCCCGGAGCAGGGTGGCCCGACGGGCGGGGCGCGGCTGGTGATCGCCCGCGACTCCGGCGCGAGCACGCTCTGGCCCGCGCTTCCGGTCAACGAGGTCGTCCGGCAGTACGAGGAGGTGTACGGGCGGCCGGTCGCGGCCAACCCGGCGGGGGCGGCGAAACCCGCGCCCGGGCCGGTCGAGGCGACGTCCTTCCTGCTCAGCCCGCCGCAGTGGCTGCAGGAGGCGGGTGCGGCGGCGATCGCGGCGGAGGCGGAGCGGCTGGGCGAGGCCCCGGCCCCCGCTCCGGCGGCGACGCCTGCCCCGGCTCCCGCGCCCGTCCCGGCCCCGGCGCCCGTTTCCGCCCCGCCCGCACGGGCCGTGCCGGCCGAGCCCGAGGCGACCGGCCTCCCGGCCGAGGCCGCCGACTGGGCCCCGCCGAGCGGGCCGCCGACGCCCCCGCCGGCCGTCCTCACCGCACCGCCGGTCTCCGACCGGCCCGCCGGGGACGCGCCGACCATGCTCGCCCCGCCGCCCGGCCACGACGAGCCTGCCGTCCCGCCGCGGGTGCAGTCGGCCCCGCCGGTCCCGCCGGGGCCCGCACCGGCCGGCTCCGAGGCGGCGACGATGCTGATGCCCGAGGGCCTGCGCACGCTCGGCTCCGAGCCGTCCGACGCGCCCCCGCCGGCCGGCTCCGAGGCCGCGACCGCGCTGATGCCCAGGAGCGCCCAGGGTCTGCCCCCGGCACCGCCCCCGTCCACCCCGGAGCCCGCGCCCGCCCCCGCGCAGCCTCCGGTGGCCGAGCCCGCTCCGACGCTGCTGGCGCCGCCGGAGGCGATGCCGGGGCTGATGGGCCTGCCCGGTGCTCCGCAGACGCCCGCCCCGACCACGCCGCCGACCGGTCCGGCGGTGGAGTACGCGCCGACCATGCTGGCCCCGCAGGGCGGCGTCCCGGGCCTGATGGGCCTGCCCGGCGCCCCCCAGGCGCCCGCGCCCGCGGCGCCCCCCGCCGCGCCGCCCACCGGCCCGGCCGTCGAGTACGCGCCGACCATGCTCGCTCCCGGCGGCCCCGGCCTGGGCGGCCTGCCCGGTGCCCCGGCGCCCCCCGGACCGCCCGCGCCCGCCGAGGCGGCGCAGGGCGGCGCGCGCGGGCGCAACGCGGCCTCCGTGCCCCCGCCGCCCCCGCCGCCCCCGCCGGGCGAGCTGCGCGGCGGCGCGTCCGGTGCCGGCGCGGCCCACGGCGGCGCGCTCGGCCGCGGCTCCGCGTCGACCCCGCCGCCGCCCCCGCCCGCCGGGCTGCGGCACACCCCCGGCTCCGGCGCGCCCGCGGCCAACCCGGGCGGCCGCGGCGCCGCCTCCACCCCGCCGCCCCCGCCGCCGGCGGGTCTGCGCGGCGCCGCGCCGCAGGCCGCCCCGGCGCCCACGCCCGCCCAGGGGCCGCCCGCCGGCGGTACGCCGGCGCCCGGCACGCCCGGGATCGCGTACGAGGCGACCCAGCTGGCGGGCGCGATCGACCCGGCGCTGCTGGCCGCCGGCCGGGCGGACCCGGGCACCCCGCCGTCCGGCGGTCCGGCCGTCCCGCCGCCGCCCGGCGGTCCGGCGGCTCCGGCCGGGCCCGCGGGCTACGGCTACCCGAACGCGGGCGGCGCACCGGCGCCCGGCACGCCGCAGGCCGCCCCGGTGCCGCCGGGCGTGCCCACGGTCGGCCCCGGCTACTTCGCCGCGCTCAGCTACCGCGGCCCGGACGGCTCCGAGCAGAAGCTGCTGCACCGCAGCGAGCCCGGCACCCCGCACCCGGAGTGGAAGATCCTCCAGGACCTGCGGCGGCTCAACGTGCCGCCGGACCAGGTGCTGGAGCTCTACACCGAGCTGGAGTCCTGCGACCTGCCCGGCGGCTACTGCAACCGCATGATCGCCGCGTCCTGGCCGAACGTGCGGCTCACCCACACCGCCTCCTACGGGCGCGACCACGCGTCCCGGCAGGCGGGGATGGCCGAGCTGCTCGACCACCTGGACGAGCTGCACCAGCTGGCCTCGGGACCGCAGCGGGTCCGCCCGTTCCGGGTGCCGCCGCCGGCCCCGGGCACCGTCCAGGTGCTGCCGCCGCTCCCGCCGCAGCAGCTGGCGCAGGAGCTGGGGCTGCACTTCGGGCCGAACCTGTTCCGCTTCGAGCAGCGCGCGGTCTCCCGCCAGGGCGTGCCGGAGCCGGTCGCCCAGACCCTGATGTGGGCCGGGCTGCCGCGCGACTTCGGGCCGTTCTTCTGGGCGCAGGCGCAGGACGGCCGGCCGATCCCGACGCTCGCCGAGCTGGCCGCCGAGCGCGGCCTGCCGCAGGGCCCGGACTTCGCCGGCTACCTGGTGCTCGGCAACGACTACGGCCGCCAGCTGTGCGTCCAGTACGGCACCGCGAACGTGGTCGCGGTGGACGTCGACGGAACCGGCCAGCCGCCCCGGTTCGTCAACACCGGTGTACCGGAGTTCGTCCGCTCGCTGGCCCTGCTGGGCCGCATGTGGCGGCTGCGGTACGGGCTCACGCCGGAGCAGGCCGGACACTGGACGGCCGACTTCCAGGCCGAGCTCGCCGCGATCGACCCGGCGGCCCTGCAGAACGCGGACACCTGGTGGGCCGTACTGCTGGAGCAGTTCTGGGACGGCCTGCTGTAGCGGACCGCCCCGGATCCTCGCAGGTGGGGAGGGGTCGTTCCGGTGTCCGGAACGGCCCCTTCGGCGTGCCGTCGCGGCGGCGCCTCGTTGGGGTTTCGTCCGGATCTGCGCAAAATAGGTCAAGAGGATGGGTCTACTCGTCCGGTCCTCGACCTATCTCGATCCGCCCGACGGACCATTCCGGACCCGGTCACCGAACCGGTCCCGGGGCCGTCCGTTCCGTCCGATCATGGGCTCCGCAGCCCGCGACACGAGGGGAAGAGCCCATGAGCGACGCCGTCCCCCAGTACGGCTTCACCCCGGCCCGGCGTGGTTACGCGCCCGAACAGGTCGACCGCGCCCTGGCCGCGCTCACCGCGCAGCGTGACGAGGCCTGGGAGCGGCTCAGCGTTCTCGGCGCCGGGATCCGGCAGATGGAGGGCAGGCTGGCGGAGGTCCGCCAGGCCGCGCAGGACGCGCCCGCGCCCGACTACACCGTGCTGAGCGAGGAGGCCGCCGGCCTCGCCGTCATGGCCGAGACCGAGGCCCGCGCCGTCCGGGAGAAGGCCGAGCGCTTCGCCGAGGACCTGCGCGACGAGGCGTACGAGGCCGGCCAGGCCGCCGAGCACGCCGCCAAGGAGTACGCGGCCACCGTCCGCAGCGAGGCCGACCAGGCCGCGCGCCGCATCCAGGAGCGCACGCGCGCCGAAGCGGAAACGATTCGTGGCGACGCCGACCGCGACAACCGGACCGTCCGGGACGCCGCCACCGCCTACGCCGCCAAGGTGCGGGTGGCCGCCGCCGAGGCGAGCGAGCAGGCCGAGGCCGAGCTCGCCGACCGGCGACGGGCCGCCGACGAGGCCTTCGCCGAGGCCCAGGCCCGGGCGGAGGCGGAGGACGCCGAGGTCGCGGAGACCGCCGAGCGCCGGGTCAAGGAGGCCGAGCAGCACCGCGAGGCCGTGCTCGGCCGGATCAAGCAGCTGGAGGCCGAGGCCCAGGCCAAGGCCGACCGGAGCATCGAGCAGGCCCGCCGGGAGGCGGAGAAGATCAACGCGGCGAGCGAGCAGGAGCAGATCGAGTTCGCGGCCCGGCTTGAGACGGTGCAGCAGCACCTCGACCACATCAAGGCCACGCTGGCCTCGCTCACCGGGGCGGCGGTCGGCCAGATCGAGGCGGTGGCCGGGCCGGCGCCCGGGGCCGCCGACGCGCCCGCGGACGCTCCTTCGGACGCGCCGGCGGCTGCGGGTGCGCTCGCGGAAGCCGGGGCCGCCGACGCGCCCGCGGGCTCCGAGGCGGACACGGGTGAGGTGCCGGTGCCCGACCTGCGCAAGCGGGACGCGGCGGGCGCGGCGAAGGAGACGGCCGTCCTGCGGCTGCCGTCCGCGCAGGTCGCCGCCCCGGCTCCGGGCGCGGCCCCCACCGACGCCGCGCCCGCGGACGCTCCGGACGACGCGGCCGTGGTGACCGGCCCGGTGCCGCCGAGGCCGGTCGCGCCGCCGCGGACCGGTCCGGCCGGGGCCGCCGCGGACGCGGAGCCGGAGGAGACCCGGGTCATCCCGAAGATCGTCATCGTGGACGACGGTGCCGACTACGCGACCCCGAACACCGTCACCTACCGCCGCCGCTGAAGCCCTTGCTTCGAACCCCCGTCGTCCGCCCGCGCGGCAGGCCGGGGTTGACGACGGGCTCGGAGACACCCCGGCCGCCGGGGCGCCCCGGCTACCGTGCCGGCGGGCCGTCCGCCAGCAGCCGGGTGAGCTTCTCGTCCTGGGCCCTGACCGCCTCCCGCCGGGCGGTCAGGGCCTCGGCGTTGCGCTCGATCAGCTGACGCTGGTACCCGGCGAGGACGGTGAACCAGAGCGCGGCCAGATCGCTGCGGGCCGTGCAGTCGAGGTCGGCGCGGGCGGCGGCCAGTTCGGAGGGGGTGATCTCCGCGGTGCCGCGGTAGCGCTCCGGAAGGGCCTCCGGGGTGGTGCCCGCGAATCCGGCCGCGGCCATGCACGCCGACCAGTCCTTCGTCGCCGCGACGACCCTGGCGTCCGTCCCGGTGGCCTTCAGCGACACGTCGAACAGCCGGCCCACCAGGTCCGCGCCGGGCCCCTGCGGCGCGCTGATCCGCTCCGCCGCCTGCCGGTCGCAGTCCACCCGCGCGCCGTCGTAGGCCTCGCCGGAGCCGGCCGGGGCGGCGGCCGGGCGGGGGCGGGGCCGGCGGGGCGGGTGGAAGCCCTGGCCGGCCGCGGCGTCCGCGCCCAGGTATCCCCAGGCGCCGGCCGGCAGCGCGGTCGCGTTGTCGGGTGCCTCGGCGGCCTGGAGGCCGTCCCCGTCGAAGGCGGCGAAGCCGGCCCGGTGCATGCAGGAGACGACGAGCATGTTCCGCGCCCGGATCTCGTTCACGGCGCTGCGGTCGTCGGCCTGATAGGCGGAGAGCGGAAGTCCGGTCATCGCGCCCCGGCCGGATTCCGGCGCGCGCGCCCCGGAGACTTCCGGCGGGGTCGGCGCGGAATCCGAGGAGCCGCTTCCGGAAATCCCGGAACAACCGGCGGAAAATGCCGCGACCGTCACCGCCAGGGCGGCCGTGGCGAATCGCCTCGACGGCGTGGGAAGTTGCACGGCGAGTGCTCCGATCCTCAAGCGCGGCAAGCTTGTTCGGACCCTAGCGCATTCCTCCGCGCGTGGTTCCGGCAGTCGCCGGGGAGCGATCGGCTTGGCCGGAAAACAGCTGTCCGGTGGTGCCCCGCCGTGCAAATCTCGGGAGTCGCATACCGCGACCGATGGAGGGTCCATGGTTATCCGCACGCATTTCCGTTCGGACCACCGGAATTCGAGTCACCGGAAGAGAAATGCGAACGCCCGCCGACTGGGCGCGCTGGCGGTACTCACCGCGGCCGCCGCGACCCTGCTGCCGGTGACCGGTGCCCGGGCGGTGGAACGCGTCGACTGCGGCAACCGGAACGATTTCGCGAAGGTGTACAACTACGGCTACGGCGGGCGGCTCTGCTTCGCGAACGACGGCTGGATGGCCGTCCGCATCTACGACGTCGACCGGATCGACGCCGGGAACAACCGGGTCGTCACCTACCTCGGCGGCGGGCTCGGCTCCTGGACGGTCTTCAACTGGGAGCAGTACGACTTCAACGCCAACCAGGGCCACCAAGTGATGATGTACGACATCAACCTCTCGCGCTGGTAGCCCGCCGGCGGTCCCGTACGGGCCGGGCGGGTGCGGCTGCCCAGCCCGAACGGGGGCCCGGAGAGGCGTGAGGCCCCGGAAGACGTGTGAGGCCGAGACCCGTGGCGCCCTCCAGGAAAGGGCGCCACGGTTCCCGGCGCTTGGGCGGGCGCCCCCACCCAGGGTCGCCCGGCCTCGCACCTCCGACCCCCATCGGGGGTGCGACAGTGCCTCCGCAGCCATCCCCCACGGTTGGGTGCGGCGGGCACGTTCACCATCGTGCGCGATCTCCATGGACGGGCAGTGACAGGAGTATGTCCACTTCATGGCAGATCCTGGAGCCCGAGCTGGACCGCGACGCCGGTGGTTCGTCCCCGGGCCCGTCCGGTGTTCCGTCCAGTGGTTCGTCCGCGCGCCTTCCCGCGGGCCGAGGTGAACGGTTCGTCCGCGCCCGGCCCCGCCGGGCCCGTACACCGCGTGCGTGTCGCTACCGCGGCGTAGGCTGGAGACCCCCGGCCGCTCGGCGTGCCGGGCCGTTCGCGTTGCCCCGGCGGGCCTCCGCCGCCCCGGGGCAGCACCAGCCACGGGACGAAGAAGAGACCCCAATGAGCCTGACCGGACTGCTCGATGTCGTCGCGCGGGACGCGGCGCTCGCCGAGGCGATCGAGGCGGCCACCGCCACCGGAGCCGCGGCCGGCGGCCGCCGCCACCTGGACCTGGTCGGGCCGCCCGCCGCCAGGCCGTTCGCCATCGCCGCGCTCGCGCGGGCGCTCGCCTCCGCGGCGGCGGGGGAGCGCGGCCGTCCGGTGCTCGCCGTCACCGCCACCGGCCGCGAGGCCGAGGACCTCGCCGCCTCCCTGCGCTCGCTGCTGCCGCCCGACGCCGTCGCCGAGTACCCGGCCTGGGAGACGCTGCCGCACGAGCGGCTGTCGCCCCGCTCGGACACCGTCGGGCGCCGGCTCGCCGTGCTGCGCCGCATCGTGCACCCGCGCGCGGACGACCCGGCGGCCGGGCCCGTCCAGGTCGTCGTCGCCCCGGTGCGCTCGGTGCTCCAGCCGCAGGTGAAGGGGCTGGCCGAGCTGGAGCCGGTCGCCGTCCGGCGCGGGGAGTCGCACGACCTGGAGGAGGTCGCCCGCCGGCTCTCCGCCGCCGCTTACGCGCGCGTCGAACTCGTGGAGAAGCGCGGCGAGTTCGCCGTCCGCGGCGGCATCCTGGACGTCTTCCCGCCGACCGAGGAGCACCCCCTGCGGGTGGAGTTCTGGGGCGACGACGTCGAGGAGATCCGCTATTTCAAGGTCGCCGACCAGCGCTCCCTGGAGATCGCCGAGCACGGCCTGTGGGCGCCGCCCTGCCGCGAACTGCTGCTCACCGACGAGGTGCGGGCGCGGGCCGCCGAGCTGTCCGCCGAACACCCCGGGCTGGCCGAGATCCTGGACAAGATCGCCGAGGGCATCGCGGTCGAGGGCATGGAGTCCCTCGCGCCCGTCCTCGTGGACGACATGGAACTGCTGGTCGACGTGCTGCCGCTCGGCTCGGTCACCGTGGTCTGCGATCCCGAGCGGGTGCGCACCCGGGCCGCCGACCTGGTCGCCACCAGCCAGGAGTTCCTGCACGCCTCCTGGGTCGCCGCGGCGGCCGGCGGGGACCGGCCGATCGACCTGGAGACCATCGACGTCTCCGCCGCCTCGCTGCGCTCCCTCGCCGAGGTGCGCGAGCACGCCGACGAGATCGGGCTGCCGTGGTGGTCCGTCAGTCCCTTCGCGACCAGCGAGTCGGCGCTCGACGGCATCCCTGCCCGCCACGGAGCCGCTGACTGGCTCGGCGACGCCAACACCCTGACCCTCGGCATGCACGCCGTCGAGGCCTACCGCGGCGACACCGCGCGCGCCATCGCCGACGCCAAGGAGCGGCTGGCCTCCGACTGGCGCGTCGTCATGGTGACGGAGGGCCACGGGCCCGCGTCCCGCCTCGCGGAGGTGCTCGGCAACGAGGGCATCCCGGCCCGGCTCGTCGCCGACCTCGCCGACGCGCCCACCCGGGACGTCGTCCACGTCTCGTGCGGCTCGATCGAGTACGGCTTCGTCGACGAGGCCCTCAAGCTCACCGTCATCACCGAGACCGACCTGTCCGGCCAGAAGTCCTCCACCAAGGACATGCGCCGGATGCCCTCCCGGCGCCGCAACGCGATCGACCCGCTGGCCCTGGCCGCCGGCGACTACGTCGTCCACGAGGCGCACGGCGTCGGCCGGTACGTCGAGATGGTGCAGCGCACCGTCCAGGGCGCCACCCGCGAGTACCTGGTGCTGGAGTACGCCCCCGCCAAGCGCGGCCACCCCGGCGACCGGCTGTTCGTGCCGACCGACCAGCTCGACCAGGTCACCAAGTACGTCGGCGGCGAGGCCCCGACGCTGCACCGGCTCGGCGGCGCGGACTGGGCCAAGACCAAGCAGCGGGCCAAGAAGGCGGTCAAGGAGATCGCCGCCGACCTGATCAAGCTGTACTCGGCGCGCATGGCCGCCCCCGGCCACACCTTCGGCCCGGACACCCCGTGGCAGCGCGAGCTGGAGGACGCCTTCCCGTACGCGGAGACGCCGGACCAGCTGACCACCATCGCCGAGGTCAAGTCGGACATGGAGAAGTCCGTCCCGATGGACCGGCTGATCTGCGGCGACGTCGGCTACGGCAAGACCGAGATCGCGGTGCGCGCGGCCTTCAAGGCGGTGCAGGACGGCAAGCAGGTGGCCGTGCTCGTGCCGACCACGCTGCTGGTGCAGCAGCACTTCTCGACCTTCGCCGAGCGCTACGCCAACTTCCCGGTCACGGTGAAGGCGCTGTCCCGCTTCCAGACCGACAGCGAGGCGAAGGCCGTCCTCGAGGGCCTGTTCGAGGGCTCGGTGGACGTCGTCATCGGCACCCACCGGCTGTTCTCCTCCGAGACCAGGTTCAAGGACCTCGGCCTCGTGATCGTCGACGAGGAGCAGCGCTTCGGCGTCGAGCACAAGGAGCAGCTGAAGAAGCTGCGCGCCAACGTCGACGTGCTCACGATGTCCGCGACCCCGATCCCGCGGACGCTGGAGATGGCCGTCACCGGCATCCGCGAGATGTCCACCATCACCACCCCGCCGGAGGAGCGGCACCCGGTGCTGACCTTCGTCGGCCCGTACGACGAGAAGCAGATCTCGGCCGCGATCCGGCGCGAACTCCTGCGCGAGGGACAGGTGTTCTACATCCACAACCGGGTGGAGTCGATCGACAAGGCGGCCGCCCGGCTCAAGGACCTCGTGCCCGAGGCGCGGATCGCCACCGCGCACGGGCAGATGGGCGAGAACCAGCTGGAGAAGGTCGTCGTCGACTTCTGGGAGAAGGAGTTCGACGTCCTGGTGTCCACCACGATCGTCGAGTCCGGCATCGACATCTCCAACGCCAACACCCTGATCGTCGAGCGCGGCGACACCTTCGGCCTCTCGCAGCTGCACCAGCTGCGCGGACGGGTCGGGCGCGGGCGCGAGCGTGGGTACGCGTACATGCTGTACCCGCCGGAGAAGCCGCTCACCGAGACGGCGCACGAGCGGCTGGCCACCATCGCCCAGCACACCGAGATGGGCGCCGGCATGTACGTCGCGATGAAGGACCTGGAGATCCGTGGCGCCGGCAACCTCCTCGGCGGCGAGCAGTCCGGGCACATCGCGGGCGTCGGCTTCGACCTCTACATGCGGATGGTCGGCGAAGCGGTGGCCGAGTTCCGCGAGTCGCTGGCCAACGGCGGTGGCGAGCCGGAGGAGGAGCCGCTGGAGGTCAAGATCGAGCTGCCGGTCGACGCGCACGTGCCGCACGACTACGCGCCGGGCGAGCGGCTGCGGCTGCAGGCCTACCGCTCGATCGCGGCCGTCAACTCGGAGGCGGACATCCAGCAGGTCCGGGACGAGCTCGTGGACCGCTACGGCAAGCTGCCCGAGCCGGTGGAGAACCTGCTGCTGGTCGCGGCGCTGCGGCTGTACGCCCGGCGGTGCGGCATCTCGGACATCACGCTGCAGGGGGCGAACGTCCGGTTCGGGCCGGTGGAGCTGCGCGAGTCGCAGCAGCTGCGGCTGAACCGGCTGTACCCGCGCAGCCAGATCAAGGCCGCCAGCCGGCAGCTGCTGGTGCCCCGGCCGAGCACCGGCCGGATCGGCGGCAAGCCGCTGGTCGGGCGGGAGCTGCTGGGGTGGTGCAGCGAGTTCCTCTCGGCGATGTTCGACGACCTGGCGGGGGCGAAGAAGTAGCGCCCGCGGGCGGTCTCGGCGCACAGCGGTCCCGGGCTCTGCCCGGGGCCGCCGTGCGCGTTCGCGCGGGGACGCTGTCCCTCCTGTGCCGGTCGTCCCAAAAGTCGGCCCCATCGACTCCCTGCGCCAGCGGGCCTCCTATCCCCGCCCTCATGGGAGTCGTGCGCGAGAAGTCGGCGGCGTCGAGTGCGGGCCCTGGGTGAGGGTGGTGGGGCAGGGGGGTGCGGCGGGTAGGTTCGGGGGGTGACGACGAATACTCCGGGCGCGAAGTTGATCCTGCTCACCACCACCCACCGGGTGGCCCCCGGGTTGTTGGCGTGGCCGGCTTGGGAGGCGCTGCGGTCGGCGGGGCGGGTGCTGGTGGGGGACGCCGGGCATCCGCAGGTGGCTGCGGTGCGGCAGGCCGGGGTGGACGTGGAGATCGTGGCGCCGGCCTCGGCGCCGGCGCTGGCGCGGCTGCTGACCGAGGAGCCCGCCGGGGCCCCCACGGTGTGGCTGGGCAGCCCCGACGGGGATCCGGGCCTGACGGCGGCGCTGGCGCGCCTGGCCGTGGAGCGCGCGGGCGAGGTGCCGGAGATCGAGGTGCTGCCGGGGTCGTACGACCTGCCCGGTGCCCGCCTGCTGGACCTGGTCTCGGTGATGGACCGGCTGCGCTCGCCGGGCGGCTGCCCGTGGGACGCCGAGCAGACGCACGCGAGCCTGGTGAAGTACCTGGTCGAGGAGGCGTACGAGCTGGTCGAGGCGATCGAGGAGGGGGACCGGGAGACGCTGCGCGAGGAGCTCGGGGACGTCCTGCTCCAGGTGTTCTTCCACGCGCGGATCGCCGAGGAGCACCCGACCGACGCCTTCTCGATCGACGACGTGGCCGGTGACCTGGTCGAGAAGCTGATGTACCGGCACCCGCACGTGTTCGGGGACGTCGAGGCGGAGGGCGCCGCCGAGGTCGAGGCGAACTGGGAGCAGCTGAAGGCGGCCGAGAAGGCGGACCGCGAGTCGGTGCTGGACGGCGTGCCGGCCGGTCTGCCGTCGCTCGCGTACGCGGCGAAGCTGGTGTCGCGGGTGCGCCGGGCCGGGTTCGAGGGCGTGCCGGACGAGGCGTACGAGCTGCCCGCGGAGCTCACGGAGGAGTCCGCGGGCAGGCTGCTGCTGGCAGTGGCGCAGCGTGCGCACGACGCGGGGGTGGATGTGGACGCGGCGCTGCGCGCTGCGGCGCGCGCGTACCGGGACGCGGTTCGCGAGGCGGAGGGCCTCAAGCCGGAGTAGCCGGAGCGGCCGGAGCAGAGGGGGAGAGCGCCCTCAGGCCGCCGTCACCGCGTCCGGGACGGCGGCCCGCGGCCGCGGCAGGACGACCTCGCCGATGGCCTCGCCCACGAGGGTGACGAGTTCGGCGAGGCGCTCGAGGCCGAGGTGGTCGGGCAGGTCGGAGAGGGAGATGATCCGCTCGCCGTCCGGGCCGGCGACGCAGAACAGGTCGATCGGCCCGAGGTGCTTCTCGGCGGTGTCGACGAGCGCGGCGACGTCGCTGGGGCGGCGGACGTCCCCGCCGACGCCGACGACGGGGCAGCCGGGCCGGTCGAGTTCGCTGGCGAGGTCCTCGGCGACGCCGACCCGCTGGTCGGCGATCAGCACTCCGGCGGCGCCTGCCGCGGTGAACCGGCGGGCGAGGTCGGCCCCCGACCCGCCGTCGAGTACCGCGATGACGACGACTGCCCCGGTGACCCGCATGGTGCGCTCCTCCCTGTGGGCGGTCCGCACTGACGCCCACGATTTCTGCCGAGGATCGTAGGCAGGTCCTGACCCTCCGCAACAGGGGTTACCCCTCAGGTGACCAGGCTCACGCCTGCCCGCCGTCCAAGAGCTGTGCAAAACCCGTCCACGCACTGTCCACGGGGCGTTCGCGGCGTGTTGGGACACGGTCCGCGGCCCGGGGACGATCCGGTCACTCACCGTAGGTGCCGGGGCGCCCCCGGCCCACCGGATACGGTCGTCCCATGCCAGTTCAGCCCGACGCCGCCCGTCCGCCGCTTTTCACGTGGGAGTTCGCCGCCGACCCGTACCCGGCGTACGCCTGGCTGCGCGAGCACGCCCCCGTGCACCGCACCACGCTCCCGAGCGGGGTGGACGCCTGGCTGGTGACGCGGTACGCGGACGCGCGGCAGGCGCTCGCGGACGCCCGGCTGTCGAAGAACCCGGCGCACCACAGCGAGCAGGCGCACCGCACCGGCCGGGTCGGGATCCCGGGGGAGCGGCAGGCGGACCTGATGACGCACCTGCTGAACATCGACCCGCCGGACCACACCCGGCTGCGCCGCCTGGTGTCGAAGGCGTTCACGCCGCGCCGGGTGGCCGAGTTCGAGCCGCGGGTGCAGCAGCTCACCGACCGGCTGATCGACGGTTTCGCGCAGCGCGGTTCGGCGGACCTCATCCACGAGTTCGCGTTCCCGCTCCCCATCTACGCGATCTGCGACATGCTCGGCGTGCCGTCCGAGGACCAGGACGACTTCCGCGACTGGGCCGGCATGATGCTGCGACACACGAAGCCTGGCCAGGGCGGGCCGCAGCGCGGCGGCGTGGGGCGGGCCGTGAAGCGGATGCGGGCGTACCTGCTGGAGCTGATCCACCGCAAGCGGGCGGACCTCGGCGACGACCTGATCTCGGGCCTGATCCGGGCGAGCGACCACGGCGAGCACCTCACCGAGAACGAGGCCGCCGCGATGGCGTTCATCCTCCTCTTCGCCGGCTTCGAGACGACCGTCAACCTGATCGGCAACGGGACGTACGCGCTGCTGCGCAACCCGGAGCAGCGCCGCTTGCTGCAGGAGTCGGTGGCGCGCGGCGAGACGGCTCTGCTGGAGACCGGTATCGAGGAACTCCTGCGCTACGACGGCCCGGTGGAGCTGGCGACGTGGCGGTTCGCGACCAGCCCGCTGACCATCGGCGGAGTGGACATCCCGGTCGGCGACCCGGTGCTCGTGGTGCTGGCGGCGGCGGACCGGGATCCGGCCAGGTTCTCGGACGAGAACACCCTGGACCTGGCCCGCGCGGACAACCCGCACCTGGGGTTCGGGCACGGCATCCACTACTGCATCGGCGCCCCGCTGGCCAGGCTCGAAGGCCGGTCGGCGCTGGCCACCCTGTTGTCCCGGCTGCCCGATATCGAACTGGCGGAAAGCCCGGAGAACCTGCGGTGGCGCGGTGGCCTGATCATGCGCGGATTGCGAGAACTTCCGGTCGAATTCAGTCCCGAGAGCCGTTCGCCGCACGCGCTTCCCGACGGTCCGACACACTGACGGAACGTCGCGAACCTGAAGGGGCAGCCGGTATGAACGCCCATCAATCCGGACAAACGGCCGCCGTTGGTAGGCGATCGACCACGGGCCGTGATTTCTGTGTGATGTCTGCGATATGAGCTTGTGATTGGTCTGAGGATCTGTCTACTCTCCGTGGAGTTCGCAGCTGCGGACCCCGAGTGCGGAACGCCGAGTCCTGCCCGCCGCGCCACGGGAAACCGACCAGACCCCTGGGCAGGGGCGGGGGAACCAGGTTTGTTGCCGTTCCTCCACGGCTTGGGGTGAAGCCGCCCGAGCGGATTCGTTTCCGCAGACGGCGGCCGGGCCACCTCCCGGTCCGAACCCGACAGCTCACCTCGCAGGCGTGCGGAGAGGGACCCCTTCATGCTGTTCGTTGGAACCGGTCGTCATCGCCGTCGCACCCAGACCGAGAAGGCCATCGCCGTCGCCGGAGTGGCCGGTGTCGGACTCGCGATGCCGCTCCTCGCCGCCACCGGCGCCTCCGCCGCCCCGGCCTCCGCCTGGGACTCCGTCGCCCAGTGCGAGAGCGGCGGCGACTGGGGCATCAACACCGGCAACGGCTTCTACGGCGGCCTGCAGTTCACCTCCAGCACCTGGAAGGCGTACGGCGGCACCGCGTACGCGGCGCAGGCCAACCAGGCGACCAAGGGTCAGCAGATCGCGGTGGCCGAGAAGGTCCTGGCCTCGCAGGGTCCGGGCGCCTGGCCGGTCTGCTCGAAGAAGGCCGGCCTGTCGAAGGGCGGCGCCCCCGCCGCCGTCGACACCTCGGACGCCAAGCCCGCCGCCCAGCAGCACGCGCAGCCGGCGCAGCAGCAGCCCGCGGCGAAGCCGGCCCAGCCGAAGCCGGCTCAGAAGCCCGCGCAGCAGCAGTACCAGCAGCACACCCAGCAGGCTCAGCAGCCGCAGGCCCCGGGCTTCTCCGGCAAGGCCGGCTGGGACGCCGACGCGAAGGTGTACTGGTACCAGAACAACGGCACCTGGTACTGGACCAGCCACCAGGGCGTCTACCAGCAGTACGCGGGCCAGGCCCAGCAGCAGGCCGCCCAGCAGCAGATCCAGCAGCAGTACGCCCAGCCGCAGCAGCAGGCCCCGCGCGCCGCCGTCCCCCAGCAGGGCGGCCACGACTACACCGTCCGCGCCGGTGACACGCTGTCGAGCATCGCGGCCGCCCAGGGCGTGCACGGCGGCTGGCAGTCGGTCTACGACGGCAACCAGGGCACCGTCGGCGGCGACCCGAACCTGATCCTGCCCGGCCAGGTGCTGCACCTCGGCTGACACCGGCCGGAACGGCGCGACACGCCAGGAGGGGGCCGACCCCGGACCGGCCCCCTTCGTCCGCTTCCGCCCCTTTTCCCGGGGAGCTCAGGTGAACTACCGGTAAGTAGCCCGGCCACACGCTGAGACGGGACCGAGGTCGGCGCGGCCCCGGGACCACGTGCGGTTAGGCTCTGGTCGTAACGACTCCGCAATCATCCGGCCGACCGCACCACTGGTCGGCGGGACCCTGCTTCCGCAAGGAGATGCCTCGTGCCGTCCATCGATGTCGTCGTAGCCCGTGAGATCCTCGACTCGCGTGGCAACCCCACGGTCGAGGTCGAGGTCGGCCTCGACGACGGCAGCACCGGTCGTGCCGCTGTCCCGTCGGGTGCCTCCACCGGCGCCTTCGAGGCGCTGGAGCTCCGCGACGGTGACAAGAACCGCTACTTCGGCAAGGGCGTGGAGAAGGCCGTCCTGGCCGTCATCGAGCAGATCGGCCCGGAGCTGGTCGGCTACGACGCCACCGAGCAGCGCCTGATCGACCAGGCCATGCTCGACCTGGACGCCACCCCGGACAAGTCCTCGCTCGGCGCCAACGCCATCCTGGGCGTCTCGCTGGCCGTCGCGCACGCCGCCTCCGAGGCCAGCGACCTGCCGCTGTTCCGCTACCTGGGCGGCCCGAACGCGCACGTCCTGCCGGTCCCGATGATGAACATCCTCAACGGCGGCTCGCACGCGGACTCCAACGTCGACATCCAGGAGTTCATGATCGCCCCGATCGGCGCGGAGTCCTTCTCCGAGGCCGTCCGCTGGGGCGTCGAGGTCTACCACACCCTCAAGGGCGTCCTGAAGGAGCGCGGCCTGTCCACCGGCCTCGGCGACGAGGGCGGCTTCGCGCCGAACCTGGACAGCAACCGCGAGGCCCTGGACCTCATCACCGAGGCCATCCAGAAGGCCGGCTACGTGCCCGGCCGCGACATCGCGCTGGCCCTGGACGTCGCCGCCTCCGAGTTCTACCAGGACGGCGCCTACCAGTTCGAGGGCAAGGCCCTCTCGGCCGCCGAGCTCATCGAGTACTACGCCGAGCTCGTCGCCGCCTACCCGCTGGTCTCCATCGAGGACCCGCTGGACGAGTCGGACTGGGACGGCTGGAAGGCCATGACCGACAAGCTGGGCGACAAGGTCCAGCTGGTCGGCGACGACCTGTTCGTCACCAACCCGGCCCGCCTGGCCAAGGGCATCGAGACCGGCACCGCCAACGCGCTGCTGGTGAAGGTCAACCAGATCGGCTCGCTGACCGAGACCCTGGACGCCGTCGAGCTGGCCCAGCGCAACGGCTACCGCTGCATGATGTCGCACCGCTCCGGCGAGACCGAGGACGTCACCATCGCCGACCTCGCCGTCGCCACCAACTGCGGCCAGATCAAGACCGGCGCCCCGGCCCGCTCCGAGCGCGTCGCCAAGTACAACCAGCTGCTGCGCATCGAGGAGATCCTCGACGACGCCGCCGAGTACGCCGGCCGCGGCGCCTTCCCGCGCTTCCGCTCCGCGGAGTAGTGGGCACTTCCGCTCCGCGGACCAGGAGGCGCGGCAAGCACGGGGGCTGAACACCCCCGCTGGTGCACGCCTGACCGGTGCCCCGCCGTTCACCCCGTAGGGTGGACGGCGGGGCACCGTCGCGACCAGGAGGGGAACGGAGATGGCTGGCTGGAGGATCCCGGGCTTGGCGGCCCGTCCTCGCTTCACGAGCCGGGCGACCGTCCTCGTCCTGGTGCTCTGCTCGCTGGTGGCGATCCTCGCCTACCCGACGCGGCAGTTCATCTCCCAGCGCGCCGAGATCTCCGCCCAGCGGGCGAAGGCCGAGCACGCCCGGCAGCAGGTCGAGCAACTGCGCCGGGACAAGGCCCGCTGGCAGGATCCCGAGTACGTCAAGGCGCAGGCCCGCGCCCGGCTGCACTACGCGATGCCCGGGGAGACCCCGTACATCGCGGTGGACCCGGCCGGAGCGGGCGCCGCCCCGTCCTCCGCCGCCCCGCCCGCCCCCTCCGACGGCACGGCCGGCAGCGCGGTGAAGGCCGCCAAGCCCTGGTACTCCAGCGTCTGGGACTCGGTGGACGCCGCCGACACCGCGGCCCTGGCCCCCACCGCGCCGTCGACCCGTCCGCTCCCACCGTCCTCCGCTGGAGACCCCTCCCCCCATGAGCACTGAGAACCACCCCGCCGTCTCCGACGCCGACGTCGCCGCCATCGCCGCCCAGCTGGGCCGGGTCCCGCGCGGCCTGCGCGGCGTGGCGCACCGCTGCCCCTGCGGCAACCCGGACGTCGTGGAGACGGCCCCCCGGCTGCCCGACGGCACGCCGTTCCCGACGCTCTACTACCTGACCTGCCCCAAGGCCGCCTCGCTGATCGGCACCCTGGAGGCGGACGGCGTGATGAAGGAGCAGACCGCCCGGCTGGCCGAGGACCCGGAGCTGGCGGCCGCGTACCAGAAGGCGCACGAGGACTACATCGCCCGGCGCGACGCCATCGAGGTGCTGGAGGGCTTCCCGAGCGCCGGCGGCATGCCGGACCGGGTCAAGTGCCTGCACGTGCTGGTCGGCCACTCGCTGGCCGCCGGAGAGGGCGTCAATCCGCTCGGCGACGAGGCGCTCGGCATGCTGGAGGACTGGTGGGCCAAGGGCCCGTGCGTCTCCCCGGCCGAGGTCGAGGCGGCCGGGGAGCGCGTCCTGCGCAACCGGGCCAAGGACCAGGACCACGAGGCCGTGATCGCCGCCAAGGCGCAGAAGGCCGCCGAGCGCGCCGCGAAGAAGCGCGCCGCGGACGAGGCCGAGGCGCGGGAGTCCGAGTGAGCACGACCCGCGTGGCCGCGATCGACTGCGGCACCAACTCGATCCGGCTGCTGGTCGCCGACCTCGACCCGGAGACCGGGGAGATCACCGACCTGGACCGCCGGATGATCGTCAACCGGCTGGGCCAGGGCGTGGACCGCACCGGTCGGCTGCACCCCGACGCGCTGGCCCGCACCTTCGCGGCCTGCCGGGAGTACCGGGAGGTCGTCGACGGCTTCGGGGTCGGCCCGGAGCGCATCCGCTTCGTCGCCACCAGCGCCTCCCGGGACGCCGAGAACAGCGACGAGTACGTCAAGGGCGTGCGGGAGATCCTCGGCGTCGAGCCCGAGGTGGTCAGCGGCGAGGAGGAGGCGCACCTGTCCTTCGTCGGCGCCACCAAGGAGCTGACCGGCGGTCAGTTCGCCGCTCCGTACCTGGTGTTCGACCTCGGCGGCGGCTCGACCGAGTTCGTGCTCGGCACGGACGACGTCCAGGCCGCGCGCTCGGTGGACATCGGCTGCGTCCGGCTGACCGAACGGCACTTCGGCGGCGCCGAACTGCCCTCCGCGGAGCAGGTCGCCGAGGCCCGGGCGCACGTGCGGGCCGAGCTGGACAAGGCCGAGGAGACCGTCCCGCTGACCGGTGCGGCCACCCTGGTGGGCCTCGCCGGGACGGTCACCACGGTGTCCGCGATCGCCCTGGGCCTGCCGGCCTACGACTCGGCGGCGATCCACCACTCGCGGATCGGCCGGGAGCGGGTCGCGGAGATCGCCCGTGAGCTGTTGGCCGCCACCCATGCCGAGCGTGCGGCGATCCCGTCGATGCACCCGGGCCGGGTGGACGTGATCGCGGCCGGCGCGCTGGAGCTGCTGGAGATCATGGAGCGCACCGGCGCCGCCGAGGTCGTGGTGAGCGAGCACGACATCCTGGACGGCATCGCCTGGAGTATTGCCTCCTGACCTGCTGCGGGCCTTACCCGACCGGCCCCGGAACCCCGAACGGGGGGCCGGGGCCGGGGCTCGCCCGGGCGCGGGCGGAAAAGTTCGTGAATTTCTTCACATGGCGATCCAGTCATTCGTCGCACCCGCTCGTCCGCTACGTCCGAATTGTGGGACCGAAGGCTGCCCCGGCGCGTCGCCCGTTGGATCGCAGGTCAGGCCTCGCTTGGGGTTTGAAAATCGAAATCACAAGCGGGAACCCGTGTGCTGTGCGGATCGTTGCTGCTCAGCCGGGTGGTGTGGCCCCCGGTGCTCACGGGGTGCTCGCCGGTGCGGTGAGATGTCGCCGAGGGGGCCGTTTTGTGGCCGCGTAGTGTAGCACGGGGTGTCCATCAGCTTGTGACCGGGCTCACGAAGGCTGCTCCGGACGGTGCTGGATACTTTCGGATATGAGCACCACGGAGCGTCCTCGCATCCTCATTGTCGGCGGTGGTTACGTCGGCCTGTATGCCGCGATGCGCATCCTCAAGAAGATGCGTTACGGCGAAGCGACCGTCACGGTCGTCGACCCGCGGTCGTACATGACGTACCTGCCCTTCCTCCCCGAGGCGGCCGGCGGCAACGTCGCGCCCCGCAACCTCGTCGCGCCCCTGCGCAGCGCCCTCAAGAAGGCGGAGGTGCTCACCGGTCACGTGACCGCTGTGGACCACGCCCGCAAGGTCGCCACCATCGCGCCCGCGGCCGGCGACTCCTACGAGCTGCCCTTCGACTACCTCGTCGTCGCGACCGGCTCGGTCTCCCGCACCTTCCCGATCCCGGGTCTGGCGGAGAACGGCATCGGCATGAAGACGGTTGAGGAGGCCATCGCCCTCCGCAACCACGTCATGGCGCAGCTGGACAAGGCCGAGTCCACCACGGACGAGGCGATCCGGCGCAAGGCCCTGACCTTCGTCGTCATCGGCGGCGGCTTCGCCGGCGTCGAGACGATCGCCGAGGTCGAGGACATGGCGCGCGACGCCGCCAAGATCTACAAGACCGTCAGCCGCGACGACATGCGCTTCATCCTGGTGGAGGCGGCCAACCGCATCCTCCCCGAGATGGGCCCGGACCTCGGTCTGTGGACCAAGGAGAAGCTCGGCGAGCGCAACATCGAGGTCTACATCGAGACCTCCATGGACTCGTGCGTCGACGGCCACGTCGTTCTGAAGAACGGCATGGAGATGGACGCCTCCACCATCGTGTGGACGGCCGGCGTGAAGCCGAACCCGGTGCTGGCCAACTTCGGCCTGCCGCTGGGCCCGCGCGGCCACGTCGACACGGCGCCGACCCTCCAGGTCCAGGGCTTCGACTACGTCTGGTCGGCCGGCGACAACGCCCAGGTGCCGGACCTCGCCGCCGGCGAGGGCGCCTGGTGCCCGCCGAACGCGCAGCACGCCTGCCGTCAGGCCGTCGTCCTCGGCGACAACGTGATCTCCGGCATGCGCGGCTTCCCGCAGAAGGAGTACAAGCACAAGAACCTCGGTGCGGTCGCCGGTCTCGGCCTGCACAAGGGCGTCGCGATCCTCTTCGGCAAGTTCAAGCTGAAGGGTCGCCTCGCCTGGTGGTTCCACCGCGCGTACCACGGCGCCATGGTCCCGACCTTCAACCGCAAGGTCCGCGTCTTCACCGACTGGACGCTCGCCGTCTTCCTGAAGCGCGAGATGGTCGGCCTGTCCCAGATGGAGCAGCCGTACCTGCCCATCCAGGAGGTCACCCCGCCCACGAAGCCCGTGGAGGCCGCCAAGCCGGCCGCCGAGAAGGAACTCGCGAGCAAGTAAGCGACTGAGACCCCGGTGTGGGAGCACCGGGGTATGAGTCGGAGGCCCTCCGCCCGGCAGTGTCGCCGGACCACGACCTCCGTGGTGCTCAGCCGGCCGTGTGACCGGGCGGAGTACAGAAGGTGGAAGGCCCCTGCCGAACCCTCCGGCAGGGGCCTTCCGCGTTCCCGGGCGGAGCGTCAGTCGGTCTTGATGCTCGCCAGGATGTCGAGCCTGGACGCCCGGCGGGCCGGCCAGATCGCGGCCACCAGGCCGACCAGCCCGGCCAGCGCGAGGAAGAGCAGCAGCTGGCCGTAGGGCAGGACGGTGGTCAGCCCGGACAGGCTGGACTTCAGGGTCCCGTTGATCGCCCAGGCGATGAAGCAGCCGAGCAGCAGGCCCACGCCGGCGCCGAACACCGAGATCACCACGGACTCCAGACGGACCATCCGCTTGATGCCCCGGCGGTCCAGGCCGATCGCCCGCAGCATCCCGATCTCGCGCTTGCGCTCGAAGACCGACATGGCCAGCGTGTTGATCACGCCGAGGATCGCGACCAGCACCGACATCGCCAGCAGGCCGTACATCATGTTCAGCGCGAAGGTGATGACCTGGCTGAAGTCGTCGCGCACGTCCTGGCGGGACTTGACCTCGATCACCGGGTTGGCGCCGGTGGCGTCCTTGAGCGACTGCTTGAGCGCGGGGGTGGCGCCGTCCTTGCCCTTCACCAGGACGTCGGCGACGTACGGCTTCGGGTCGTGCTTGGCGATCTCGGCGTTGGCGAGGACGACCGGGCCGAGCATGCCGCCCGTCCGGTAGACGCCGCCGACGGTCAGCTGACCGGTGGACTCGTCCGGGTAGGAGACGGTCAGCGTCGAGCCGGCGGTGACGCCGAACTTCTTGGCGACGTCCTGGTCCACGAGGACCTTGCCCTCGCCGAGCGTGGCGGAGGAGCCGCTGACCATCTTCAGGTCGACCAGTTGGTCGGCGGTGCCGGCGTCCAGGCCGGTGATGGACTTGGTGGTGCCGTCGAGCTCCCAGTAGGCGGCGGTCATCGGCGAGGAGGCGGCGACGCCGGGGGCCTTGGCGATCTGCGCGGGCACCTGCCCGGACAGGCTCATCCCGTTGGCCGTCGAGACGATGTAGTCCGCCTTCATCGAGCTGGTGACGGCCCGGTCGATCGCGCCGCCGACCGAGGCGCCCATCACGGTGAGGCCGCTGACCAGGGTCAGCCCGATGGTGAGCGCGGCGGCGGTGGCCGCGGTGCGGCGCGGGTTGCGCACCGCGTTCTGCTGGGCGAGCTTGCCCGGGGTGCCGAAGAGCCTGCGCAGCACGGGGCCGACCAGGGCGACCACCGGACGGGACAGCAGCGGCAGCAGGACGAACACGCCGACCAGGGCCAGCAGGGCGCCGAGGCCGACCGGCATCCGGCCGCTGTCGTTGCCCGTGGAGGCGCCGTAGCCGATCAGCGCGAGGCCGCCGGCGGTGACGACCGCGCCGATCGTGTTGCGGACCACCAGGCTCTTCTGGCTGACCGGCTGGTCGCCGCTGCTCATCGCCGCCACGGGGGCGATCCGCGCGGCGCGCACGGCCGGCAGCACGGCCGACAGCACGGTCACCAGGACGCCGACCGCGACGGTCACCACGACGGTGAGCGGCTTGATCACCAGCGAGCCGTGCGGCATGTTCTCGTCCAGCGAGCCGATCAGGGACTGCAGGCCGGCGCCGATCCCGATGCCCGCGAGCAGGCCGGCCACCGCCGAGACGGCGCCGATCACCAGGGCCTCGACCAGGACGGACCAGGTGACCTGCCGGCGGCTGGCCCCGATCGCGCGGAGCAGCGCGAGCTCCTTGGTGCGCTGGGCGACCAGCATGGTGAAGGTGTTGGCGATGATGAAGATGCCGACGAACAGCGAGATGAAGGCGAAGACCAGCAGCATGGTGCGCATGCTGTCGGTGCCCTTGGTGATCATGGCTTGCTCGTCGGCCTGGAGCTGGGCGCCGGTCTCGGCGGTGAACTGCGAGCCGGCGGGCATCTTCGCCCTGGCCTCGGCGAGCAGCGCGTCCTGGGTGGTGCCGGGCTTGGCGGTGAGCACGACGCTGCTGTAGCGGCCGGGCTCCAGCAGCAGCTGCTGGGCGGTGGCGCGGTCGAACAGGGTGAGGGTGCCGCCGGAGTTCACCACCGGGTCGTCGGTGGTGAAGATCCCGGTGAGCTTCGCCTCGACCACCGGGCCGTTGGAGGCGACCCGGACGGTGTCGCCGACCTTGTAGCCCGCCTTGTCGGCGGTCTTGCGGTCGAGGGCCACCTCCTTGCCGCTCGTGGGGCCCTGACCCTCGGCCATCGGATAGCGGGCGTCCTTGCCGTCCTGGCCGGGGGCGAAGTTGGCGCCCTTGGCGGACCACGACTGGCCGATCAGGTTGCCGCTGCGGTCGGCGACGCCGGTGAAGCCGCTGACGACGCCGCGGGCGCTCGCGGCACCGGGCAGGGCGGCCAGCTGCTGGACGGTGGCGTCGGTGAGGGTGGCCGGGCCGCCCTCGCTCTTCTGCCTGGCGGAGGCGCCGGAACCGGCGGCGCGGTCGACGATCTGGACGGCGACGTCCGAGTAGCTCTTTGAGTTGCTGTCCCGCATGGCCTTGCCGAAGGTGTCGGAGAAGACCATGGTGCCCGCCACGAAGGCGGTGCCCAGCATGACGGCGAGGGCCGTCATCAGGAGTCGGCCCTTGTGGGCCAGCACGTTGCGCAGTGCGGTGCGGTACATGAGGTGTCCTGAGAGTCGCGTAGGGGCGGCGGGGTGCCGGGGGGTCAGCTGGTGCGGCCCTTGGCGTCGAAGCGGCGCATGCGGTCCAGGACGGTGTCGGCGGTGGGGTTGGGGAGTTCGTCGACGATGCGGCCGTCGGCGAGGAAGACGACGCGGTCGGCGTAGGAGGCGGCGACGGGGTCGT
>NZ_JAQYXB010000330.1:0-313 GCF_036322405.1 Streptomyces sp. SP17BM10
CCCCAAGTTCGTGGTGCTGCGGGCCGTCCAGCGCTGAGCCGGGCCGGGCGGCCGCCGGCCCCCGCGGGCGGGCCCGGCGCAAAAAACATTCCATAACTTGAAGTGCAGCGGGTATTGAAGCCACCACCCCGGGGGGCCCCGCCACAAACACGATGGATGTATGTAACGGGGGGGGTGTTTAAAGGCCCCACCCACGGGGGACCCCCCTGGCCTGGGGGTGCCGCGTGGGTTGGGGCATGAATAACCGCGGCCCGGAACATTCATGCAAGGTGTAGGGGCCGCGGCCGCCCGCGGGGGCCGGCGGGCGGCCGGC
>NZ_JAQYXB010000331.1:0-760 GCF_036322405.1 Streptomyces sp. SP17BM10
CTCCGCCTGCGCCGCCCGGACCAGACCCCAGACCGGAGCCTGCGCCAGACCCACCAGCGACCCTTCACCAACGGCCACCGCCCCCCGCGTCACCACCACCAGACGCGACCCCGCGAACCGCTCCTCCGCCAGCCACGCCTGGAGGACCTCCAGCACGGCGTGGACGTTCACGCGGACGCCGCTCGGGACGTCCACGGGGCTCACGAAGCTGCCGCAGTCGAGGACGACCACACCGGGCACCGGCTCCGAGGACTGCGACACGTCCTCCCAAAGCGCCCAGGAGTCCTCCGCGGCAGCCGAGTTGCGCAGCTCCGCCCATTCGATCCCGTACAGCGGGTCGGCCGAGCCCAGTTGCTCCGCCGAGACCGCCCGGCCCACCATCGAGGCCACGGCCAGCACCGGGCCGCCCGCCGGGTCGGCGAGGTCGAGCCGCAGCCCGCCGTCGCCGAGGCGGACGATCCGCACCCGGACCGCCGAAGCGCCGACGGCCGACAGGGTCACGCCGGTCCACGCGAACGGGATCATGGTCTCCCGCTCGCCGCCGGCCAGGATCGCGGCGTGCATGGCCGCGTCGAGGAGCGCCGGGTGCACGCCGAAGCCGTCGGCCTCGACGCCCTCCGGCAGCGCGACCTCGGCGAACAGCTCGTCGCCGCGCCGCCAGGCCGCCCGCAGGCCCCGGAACACCGGGCCGTAGCCGAACCCGGCCTCGGCCATCCGCTCGTACGCGCCGTCCACCGGCAGCGCCTCCGCGCCGGCCGGC
>NZ_JAQYXB010000332.1:0-377 GCF_036322405.1 Streptomyces sp. SP17BM10
CCGGCCGCGGCGAGCACTTCGCCCAGCTCGGCACCAACCGGGCGGGCAAGACCTCGACCCTCGAGCTCGTCGAGGGCCGGGCCGCGACCAGCGGCGGCATCGTCCGGGTGCTCTGCCACGACCCGTACCGCGAGCGCGCCGCGCGCCGTCCGGAGCGGAAGGGCCTGGGGGAGCGACCGAGTGTCCAATCGAGTGTGGAGCTGGGGGGCCGCCGGGGGATGTCGAGCGGGGGGGGGGGGGGGGGGCGGGGGACCGCGCGAGGCCAACCAGGCGCCACCCCAATGACCAGAGCCGCCGGTGCAACCGCAACAAGCCACGCGCGCCAACCCCCCCACCCCCCCCACCCCCCCCCCCCCCCCCCCAGCCCCCCCGACACA
>NZ_JAQYXB010000333.1:0-381 GCF_036322405.1 Streptomyces sp. SP17BM10
CGGGGGTCGTTCGGGGCCGCCGCCCTTATGCTGGCCCGCGAGGCCCGCTTGAAATTCATGGAGGTGTTGAACGTGGCCATCGACTCCCCGGACGATTTGTCCCCGAACGCGCCGGGCTTCATCACAATCAAGTTCCCGGTGTACAAGAACGGCGAGGTCATCGGCCCCACCGGCAATATGATCACCCAGCTCCAGGAGGACACCGGCGCCCATATCACGATCGAGGACGACGGCACCAGCTACATCGCCCGGGGGGTCGACACGGACCTCCCGCTCGCCAGGGACGTCGTGTGCTACAAGCTCACCGGCTCGCTCTTGCTCACCTAGGCCGGCGCTGCCGCTCGCGGCGTCATGCACGAGGAGATGGCGATGGCGGCGGCC
>NZ_JAQYXB010000334.1:0-62510 GCF_036322405.1 Streptomyces sp. SP17BM10
CGACCGCATCCAGAAGCAGGCTGCCGGCAAGGTCAGTCCGGAGAGCTGGACTCACGGTTCCTCCGAGCAGCGCAAGAGCTGGTTCACCACGGGTTACCGCGGCGGTGACATGGCCCAGTGTGACACCTTCTCCGTCACCAGGCTCTGAGGGTCCCGTGCGGCGGCGCAGACCCTGTCACCTGTCAGGGACCGCCGCCGCCCGCTTCTTCCTACGCTGACGGCACTGGCCAGACCAGCGCACACCAGCAAGGGAGAACCACCTGATGCGCAGGATCACCTACGCCGCGGCCGCACTCGCTCTGACGACGGCCGCCCTGACCACCCTGAGTGCCGGAAGCGCCGGCGCCGCCGACGGCTCGTGGGCCGGCTGCCCGTCCGGCGCGGTCTGCATCTACCCCCAGGACCAGGACCCCGCCGCCGCCCCGAGCGAGGTGTTCTGGAGCTACGGTGCCCACAACCTCAGCGGTCAGTACGGCAACCACTGGGTGCTCAACAACCAGACCGGCGGTGCCCACGCCCACCTGTGCCGCGGCTCGGGCGGCGCCGACTGCGTCTACGACATCGCCGCCCGGAACGGCGTCTGGTACGACCTGGGGCCGATCAACTCGATCACTCTCGACCGGCCCTGACGACCGGTCAGGCGAATTGCCGGGGTGCTCGCTGTCGCGGGGGGACAGCGAGCACCCCCTTGCGCGTTCACGGCCGACTCCCGGCTCCCGGCGCCCGGCTCCCGGCGCCCGGCTCCCGGCGCCTGTGACCTGGAACGACCTGACCGTGACCTGACACTTCGTCAGGTGGATCAAGTCTCGAAGCCCGCCGCCATGCCCGCCGTCCTGACCTGGCCTTTGGAGATTCCTCCAGGTTTGGGTCCCGGGTCAGTGTTCATGAAGATAACGAATGATGGCCGATTCCCCGGAGTATGGATTTACTTATTGACGTCATACGTGTGGGCAGGTTTAACTCCCCCCACTCCGCCGCTGTGCCGCGGCGACGTCCACGAGAGGCACTCCACCCATGAACGCAATGACGCGTCGCGCCCTCATCGCCACCACCGCTGTCGCGATGGCCCTGTCCATGGCCGCGTGTGGCAAGGCCGGTGGCGACAAGAAGGACTCCGCCGCTTCCGGCGACAGCACCTCCATCGGTCTGCTGCTGCCCGAGAACGCCTCCTCCACGCGCTACGAGTCCTTCGACCGGCCTTTCATCGAGGCCAAGGTCAAGTCCCTGTGCCCGGACTGCAAGGTGCTCTACAACAACGCCGAGGGCAGTGCCGCCAAGCAGAAGCAGCAGTTCGACACCCTGATGGCGCAGGGTGTGAAGGTGATCGTCCTGGACGCCTACGACGCCAAGTCCACCCAGGGCTGGGTGCAGGAGGCCGCCGCCAAGGGTGTCAAGGTCGTCGCCTACGACCGCCTGGCCACCGGCCCGGTCGCCGCCTACGCCTCCTTCGACAACGAGAAGGTCGGCGAGCTCCAGGGCCAGGCCCTGCTGGACGCGGTCGGCCCGCAGGCCTCCGACGCGAACATCGTCATGATCAACGGTGACGAGGCCGACCCGAACGCCGCGCAGTTCAAGGCCGGCGCCCACAAGGTCCTCGACGGCAAGGTCAAGAAGGTCGTCTACGAGCAGTCCGGTGAGTGGAAGCCCACCGTGGCCTCCCAGAAGATCGGTGCCGCGGTCTCCCAGCTCGGCAAGAGCGGTTTCCAGGCCGTGTACTCCGCCAACGACGGTATGGCGGGCGCCATCATCACCCAGCTCCAGGGTTCCGGCATCAAGGTCCCCGTCGGCGGGCAGGACGCCGGCCTCGACGCCATCCAGCGCATCGTCACCGGCGACCAGGCCTACACCATCTACAAGGCCTACCGCCCGCTCGCCGACTCCGCCGCCGAACTGGCCGTCGACCTCCTCAAGGGCAAGGACGTCAAGTCCCTGGCCACCGCCAGTGTCGACAGCGACACCGACAAGGCCATCCCCGCCAAGCTCCTGGACGCCAAGGTCGTCACCAAGGCCAACATCAAGGACACCGTCGTCGCCGACGGCCTCTACAAGGTCTCCGACATCTGCACCGCCGACTACGCCGCCGCCTGCGCCGCCGCCGGTCTCCAGTAGCAGCGCCCGCACCAGGCCCGCGGGCCTGCGTCCCGCCTCAAGCACCCCACCACACGAGAAGGTTCACGTGACAGGCGCACCCGTCCTCCAACTGCGCGCGGTCTCCAAGCGCTTCGGCGCCGTCCAGGCCCTCACCGACGTCGACCTCGACGTCCACGCCGGTGAAGTCCTCGCCCTCGTCGGCGACAACGGCGCCGGCAAGTCCACCCTCGTCAAGACCATCGCCGGGGTCCACCCCGTCGACGAGGGCACCATCACCTGGCGCAGCGAGGCGGTACGCCTGACCCGCCCCCAGGACGCCCAGGCCCTCGGCATCGCCACCGTCTACCAGGACCTCGCCCTGTGTGACAACCTCGACGTCGTCGCCAACCTCTTCCTCGGCCGCGAGAAGCTGCGCGGCGGCCTGCTCGACGAGGTCGCCATGGAACAGCAGGCCCGCGAACTCCTGGACACCCTGTCCATCCGCATCCCCGACGTGCGCATCCCCGTCGCCGCCCTGTCCGGCGGCCAGCGCCAGGTCGTCGCCATCGCCCGCGCCCTGGTCGGGGAGCCCGCCGTCGTCATCCTCGACGAACCCACCGCCGCCCTCGGCGTCGAACAGACCGCCCAGGTCCTCGACCTCGTCGAGCGCCTGCGCGAACGCGGCCTGGGCGTCATCCTCATCAGCCACAACATGGCCGACGTGCGCGCCGTCGCCGACACCGTCGCCGTCCTGCGCCTGGGCCGCAACAACGGCGTCTTCACCGTCGCCGACACCACCCAGGAACAGATCGTCTCCGCCATCACCGGCGCCAGCGACAACGCGGTCACCCGCCGCCAGGCCCGCCGAGCCTCGCAGGAGGACGCCGCATGAGCACCCCCACCGACACCCCCGCCGACACCCCCGCCGGCACCCCCGCCGGCACCCCCGCCGCCGGCGGCGCTCCCGTCGCCGACCCGCGCCTGCTGGTACGCGCCACCGGCCTGAGCGGCTACCTCGAGGAGGCCCGCCGCCGCCTCACCAGCGGCGAACTCGGCTCCACCCCCGTCGTCCTCGGCCTCATCCTCATCGCCGTCATCTTCCAGTCCGCCACCGGCCACTTCCTCCAGGCCGACAACCTCACCAACATCACCAAGTACATCGCCGGACCCGGCCTCATCGCGGTCGGCGTCGTCTTCGTCCTCCTCCTGGGCGAGATCGACCTCTCACTGGGCTCCGTCGCCGGCGTCTGCGCCGCCATCGCCTCCGCCCTCGCCGTGCGCGAAGGCCTGGCCGAATGGCAGGCCGTCCTCCTCGCCCTCGCCACCGCCTGCGCCATCGGCGCCCTGCACGGCTTCTTCTTCGCCCGCATCGGCGTCCCCGCCTTCGTCGTCACCCTCGCCGGCATGCTCGCCTGGAGCGGCCTGCAGGACTACGTCCTCGGCGACCTCGGCACCGTCAACAACCGCCACGACGGCCTCATCGCCACCCTCGACACCCACTTCCTCGGCGACGGCGACATCGTCTACGCCTGGGCCCTGGCGATCCTCGCCCCCCTCCTCTACCTCGCCGCCCAACTGCGCACCGCCCAGCGCCGCAAGGCCCTGGGCCTCACCGCCCGCCCCACCGCCGACATCGCCCTGCGCACCGGCGCCCTCGCCCTGCTCGCCCTGCCCCTGGCCTACGCCCTCAACCAGGACCGCGGCCTGCCCCTGCCACTCGTCGTCCTGCTCGGCGTCGTCCTCGCCACCGACTTCGTACTGCGCCGCACCGCCTACGGCCGCCAGGTCTTCGCGGTCGGCGGCGGCGTCGAGGCCGCCCGCCGCGCCGGCATCAACGTCGCCTGGGTGCGCATCTCCGTCTACATGACCTCCGCCACCCTCGCCGGCCTCGGCGGCCTGTTCATCGCCTCCCAGCAGGGCTCCGCCGACAAGCAACTGGGCGGCGGCAACGTCCTGATGAGCGCGATCGCCGCCGCCGTCATCGGCGGCACCAGCCTCTTCGGCGGACGCGGCAAGACCTGGTCCGCACTGCTGGGCATCCTCGTCATCCAGTCCATCACCACCGGACTCGACATGGTCCACGCCGCCCAGGCCATCCAGTACATGATCACCGGCGCCGTCCTGCTCGCCGCCGTCGTCCTGGACTCCGTCTCCCGGCGCACCCGCGCCACCAACAGCCGCACCTGACCCTCCGGTCCGGCTCCCGGGCCCGCGCCCTCCGCAACGGACGGCGCGGGCCCGCCCGCATTCACGCCTCCTGCACCCCGTGCACCTCCTACACCTCCTGCACCTCGTCCCCCTCCCGCGGCTCCTGCGCCTCGTGCACCCCGTGCCCCTCGTGCACTTCCTGCGCCTCGTGCACCTTGTGCCCCTCCCGCGGCTCGTGCACTTCCTACGCCTCGCGCACCTCGTGCACTTCCTACGCCTCGTGCACTTCCTGCGCCTCGTGAAACCCGTGCACTTCCTGCGCCTCGTACGCCCTGTGCCCCTCCCGCGGCTCCTGCGCCTCCTGCGCCTCGTGAAACCCGTGCACTTCCTGCGCCTCGTGCACCTTGTGCCCCTCCCGCGGCCCCTGCGCCTCCCGCGCCTCGTGCGCTTCCTGCGCCTCGTGCACTTCCTGCGCCTCGTGCACCTTGTGCCCCTCCCGCGGCCCCTGTGCCTCCCGCGGCTCCTGCGCCTCGTGCACTTCCTACGCCTCGTGCACTTCCTACGCCTTGTGCACCTCGTGCACCTTGTGCCCCTCCTGCCCCTCCTGCGGCTCCTGCGGCTCCTGCGCCTTGTGCACTTCGTGCACTTCCTGCGCCTCGTGCGCCTCGTGCCCCTCCCGCGGCTCCTGCGCTTCCCGCGGCTCCTGCGCCTCCAGGAGCTCGGCCAGGCGCTCCACCGCCAGGGCGGTGCGCTCGCGGTCACCGGTCAGCGTCAGGTCGAACAGCAGGCCCCGCAGCACGGCCATCACCAGCGTCGGCGTGACGGCGTCCTGGGGCCCCGCACACACCCCGGCCAGGTGCTCGCGCAGCACGGCGAGCCAGTCGGTGACGGAGCGCCGCCCCTCGGGGTGGCGCTCCGGATGGGCCAGGTGGTCGGCGTGCACCTCGAAGGCCAGCCGCACGAACGGCGCCCGCTCCGGCGCGCTCAGCCACCGCCAGATCCCGCGCAGCCGCTGCGCCGCACCCGTCCCGTCGGCCGCCGGCAGCCCCTCGGCCAGCCGCGCGGCCCCGCGCCGGCGCGTCTCGGCGAGCACCGCCGCCACCAGCTCGTGCTTGCTGCCGAAGTCGTAGAGCAGCATCCGCGGACTGGTGGCGAGCGCCTCGGCCAGCGGACGCAGGCTCAGCCCGGCCAGCCCGTGGGCCAGTACGTAGTCGGCGGCCAGCGCCACCGTGCGCTCGCGCCGGTGCGGATCGGCCGGTCGTCCCATCTGCGCGGTCCCTCCTCCAAGACGCCCGTGCGGTGTGCCAGTATATGAAACAACCGTTTCAACAACGGTGTTCTCGACAACGGGGGGAACCGTTATGCGCACCGAAGACGACGTCACCACCGACCGTGCGGCCGACCGTGCCCTGGTGCTGGGCCCCGGCGGCTACCTGGGCACCGCCTGGACGGCCGGCCTGGCCGCCGGCCTGCGCGAAGCCGGCATCGACCTCGCCGAGGCCGACCTGACGGTGGGCACCTCCGCCGGCGCCATCGTCGCCGCCGTCCTGACGGCCGGCCAGGACCCCGCCCGCCTCGCCACCCCCACCGGCGCCGCCCCCGCCCGGCGTCCCGACACCGCCCTCACCGGCGCCGTCTTCGCCCTCCTCGGCCAGGGCCTGGACCCCGCCGAGGCCCGCCGCCGCGTGGGCCGCCTCGCCCTTCAGAGCGCCGACCCCGAGGCCGAAGCCGACCTCCTGCGCCGCCGCACCGCCCTGATCGCCACCGACACCTGGCCCGAACAGCGCCTGCTCATCACCGCCGTGTGCGCGCACAACGGCGAACCCGCCCTCTGGGACGCCGCCTGCGGCGTGCCGCTGGCCCGCGCCGTCGCCGCCTCCAGCGCCTTCCCCGGCATCGAGGTGCCCGTCACCGTCGACGGCCGCCACTACATCGACGGCGCGCTGCGTGCCGGCACCAACGCCGACCTCGCCGCCGGCGCCCGCACCCTGGTCGTCATCGACCCGCTCGCCCACCGCCACCCCGGCACCCCCACCGCGCCCGGCGCCCTCACCCTCGCCCCCGACCCGGCCGCCGCCCGCCTCCTGGACACCCCCGGCCCCGCCGACCCCGCCACCTGGCAGGCCGCCTACCGCGCCGGCCACACCCAGGCCACCCCCGCCGCCGCCCTCCTGCACGAGGCCTGGCGGCCCGTCACACCACGGTGACCCACGACACCTCACACACCCGCAGCCAGTGCCCACCGGCGTGAACCGGCGCGTGGCGAAGCAGGCCCCCTCCGCATCCCCTCCATATCCCGTCCGTATCGGCGCCGGTGCCCGTCCGCGTCCCGTCCGTATCGGCGCCGGTGCCCGTCCGCGCCCGTCCGCATCCGCGCCGGTGCCCGTCCGCGGCCCGTCCGTATCCGCGCCGGTTTCCCTCCGGTGCCCGTCCGCGTCCCGTCCGTATCCGCGCCGGTTTCCCTCCGGTGCCCGTCCGCGTCCCGTCCGTATCCGCGCCGGTTTCCCTCCGGTGCCCGTCCGCGTCCCGTCCGTATCCGCGCCGGTTTCCCTCCGGTTCCCGTCCGCGTCCCGTCCGTATCCGCGCCGTCGGGCCCCGCCGGCGAGAACCCGGTGCCCTCGCGGCTGCCCGGCTTCGCGTGCCGCCGGTGAACGCCCGCCGGCCTCTGCACGCGTGCGGCCGTGAACGCCCCCTCCCCGGCAGGCCGTGTGCCCGACCACCGCCAACGCCTGTGGCGCCCGCGGCCGTTGCCCTCCTTCCCGGTGACGGGTCCGGGGCAGGGGCGTGCGATGATCGTCCGATGCCGAGCCACCTCACCGTCCTCGGGACCTGCGGCGCCTGGCCCGAGGCCCACCGCGCCGCCAGCGGCTTCCTCCTCGACCACGACGGCCACCGCCTCGTCCTCGACCTCGGCTACGGCACCTATCCCCGCCTGGCCGCCCTCGGGGCCGAACCGGACGCCGTCGTCATCACCCACGAACACCCCGACCACTGCGCCGACCTCAGCGCCCTCGCCCGCGCCCGCTACTTCGCCCCCCGCCGCGGCCCGCGCCTGCCCCTGTACTGCCCGCCCGGCGTCCTCACCCGCGTGCAGGGCATGGAACCCACCGAGGACCTCCACGACGTCTTCGACATCCACCCCCTGCCGGCCACCGCCACCCTGCGGGTGGGACCGCTGCGCCTGGACAGCGCCCTGCTGCCCCACCACGTCCCCCACGCGGGCGTGCGCCTGAGGGCCCCCGGCCTCACCCTCGCCTACAGCGGCGACGCGGGCCCCGGCCCGGCCCTGGACCAGCTCGCCGCCGGCGCGGACCTGTTCATCGCCGGCACCACCCTGGACGCCGCCGGGGCCGACCCCCGCCTCCTGAGCCCGGCCCAGGCCGCCGCCTGCGCCGTCCGCGCCGGGGCCCGCCGCCTCCTGCTGACCCATTTCCGGCCCGGCACCGACCGCACCCGCCCCGTCGCCCAGGCCCGGGCCGCCTTCCCCGGCGGCGAGGTCCTCGCCGCCGAGGAGGGCATGGTGCTGGCCCTGTGACGCGGGGGCCGCGCTACGCCGGGCGGTCGAACTCCCCGTCGCGCACGGCCGTCACGAAGGCCTGCCAGGCCGAGGAGCGGAAACGCAGCACCGGCCCGTGCGGATCCTTGGAATCCCGTACGGGCATGACGCCGGTGAACCCGTCGGCGACCTCCACACAGCCGTCGGAACCGCCGCTGTGGGTGCTCTTGCGCCAGGTGGTCGTACGGTCGTTGTCCATCGCGGTAACCCCTCCTGATCGAACACGGTCAACTGGCCACCACGGTACGGGCGCGGCACCCGGCGGCGACACCCGGCCCCGGCCGCAGGCGTCAGGGATCCGTCAAGGGCCGGTCCGGGGCGGCGGATGATCCGGCCGCAGGGGTGAGCAGGGCAACGGGGCCCGGCCGCCGGGGGCCCGCCGGGCGCACCGGCGGCCCCCGGACGAGGCGCCGGCGCCGCCCGGCGCGCGCTGGCGGGCCTTCGGGTCGAGCGGCCGTGCGTGAGCCGTCCCGGCGGCCACGACGGCGTCCACTTCCTCGCCGCGCGCGCCGGGTCCGGCCTCCGCGGGCGGGCGGTGCCCGGCGCGCGGCGAGCCGCCCGGGGGCGTCGGGGGAGGGGGCGTCGGGGGAGGGGGCCGCCGGGGATCCGTCAGGGGGCGGCGGCCTTCTGGATGCGGGCGGCGAACAGCTCGGAAAGGCGGTGGAGTTCGGCCGGGTCGAGGGCGCCGCGTTCCAGGGTCGTGGTGGCCACGACCGTGCCCAGGCACATGGTGAGGTTGATGCCGTCCAGGCCGCCGGCGTTGCGGCGGTAGGCGTGGCCGCCGGCGGTGCCCGCCACCGGCGGGACGTCGGCCTTGGGGTACCCGGCCGACCACGCGCTCTCCTTGCGGCACGCGTCCTGCGCGCCGGGGCGGTCGGCGAAGGCCCGCAGGACGAAGGTGGCGCGCTCGCCCTCGGCCTCGAAGCGGATGCGGCCGGTCGCGAGGGCGGCGCAGTCCCAGGAACCGTCCCCGGCGCAGTCGTCGGCGCCGGGCGGCGTCGGGGCGACGTCGGTGTTGCCGCTCTTGTACGCCCAGCCGTGCATCGAGCCCGGGTCGGGCAGGGCGGCCTGGATCTTCGCCTTGTCGTTCAGGACGGTGGCGAAGTCCACCCCGGCCGGCACCGGCGCCGCCCCGGGCAGCGCCCCGCCCCCGCCCCCGCCGCCGCAGCCCGCCGCGGTGAGGATCCCCAGCGCCACCAGGGCCGCCGCCCCCGCGCGGCCTGTGCCCGTCGTCCTGCGCACAACGCCTCTCCCGTCACATCACTGTCGTACCGTCAGATGATCTTGGCAGTGCGACGGTGCGCGATCAACCGGGAAGCCGAGGGGTGGACGGGGAGGGTCTGTGCGGCTGCTGTGGAGGCCGCCCGGTGGCCAGGGCGCGCAGCAGGGCCTGCGGCGCGCGGGCGTCGGGGCGGGCGGCCGGGGCGAAGAACGCCGCCTCCGCCCGCCCCACCGCCGCGGCGGCCGCGCGGGCCGCCTCCGCGCCCCGGCCGGTGACCCGCAGGCGCCGGGCCCGGGCGTCGCGTGGGTCGGCCTCGCGCTCCAGCGGCCCCGTGGCCTCCAGGCGGCGCACCGCCTGCCGGACCGTCCGCGCGTCGGTGCCCGCCCGGCGGGCCGGCGCCCGCCGGTGGGGCGGCGCCTCGCCGCGCCCGCCGGGGTGCCACGCGCAGGCCGGCGGGCGCGAACTGGCCATGCGTCAGGCCGTACGGCGCCGGCGCCGCCTCCACCACCCGCCTCCACCACCCGCCGCCACCGCCCGCCGCCGGCGCGGCGCCGCCTGCCACAGCCGCAAGTCCGGTCCGTGCCATGGCCGTTGGCACGGCCGGTGGCGCGTCTGGTGGGACGGCCGTTGGCGCGTCTGGTGGGACGGCCGGTGGCGCGTCGGGTGGGACGGGCTTCCGGCCGGGGGCTCGGGCGGGGGCTCACAAGGCGGAGCCGCCCGCGTGGGTGAACAGGGCTTCCATCGCCTCGGGGAAGTCCTCGGTGATGGCCGGTCCCAGCTGCGGGCCCGTCTCGCCGGCGGCCGGCCCGTCGATCTCCAGGCGGTGCACCACCGTGGTGCCGCCGTCGCCGCGCGGGCTGAGCCGGTGGCTGAAGCGCAGCACCACGCCGGCGAACGCGGTCTCGTCCGCGTAGTGGGCGTTCTCCTCGATGGCGGTGATCACCGAGGTGATCGGGTCCTGGCCGCAGGGCGTCATCGACACCTTCGCGCCGACCTCGAACGGGCCGAGCAGCGTGACCGACTCCATCGAGGTGTCCCACCGCGGCCAGTTGTCGAGGTCCTTCAGCACCGCCCAGACCGCCTCGGGCGCCGCCGTCGTCTGGCCGGTGTACTCGTGGCTCCACATGTCGCGTGCTCCCCGTCGCTCGAAATGTTCTACGCAGAGATTATCTCCGCGACGACTATCGTGCAAGGGGTCCCCGCCCGTCCGCCCGTCGCCCGCCCGTCGCCTGCCCGCCCGCTCTCCGTCTCGCAGCGCCATCGGCCCCGCCGCCGTCGGCCGGAACCCGCACCGCTCGTAGAAGGCCCCCCGGGTGCGGCTCGAAGTCGACGTGCAGCCACTGCGCCCCGCGCGTCCGTGCCTCGGCGGCCGCCGCCCGCGCCGGTCGCACCCCCCGGGCCCCGCCGGCGCTCCTGCGGATGCACCGTGGCCCACCCCCGCACGGATGGCGGCGCACTGAACCCGCCCTGGGCGGCGTCGTCGCGCTGCTCACCGCGGCATGGAGGAGGGCCTGAGCCCGCCCGCCCCGGCGGTGTGCTCCCGTACCTGCCGGGCCTGTTCGAAGAGGGTGTCGGTGCAGTGGGCCGCCACGCGGCCCAGGAGCGGTTCGGGGGTGGAGAAGCCGTCCGCCCGGGCCGTCGCCTCGCGGGCGGACGGGTCGATCTGGGGGAGGCCGGTGCGGCGGATGGCGTCGACGGAGCCGGTCCGGACGATGCGGCGCAGCCCGGCTCGGACGATGCGGCGCAGCCCGGCTCGGATCATGGCGCCGGTGCACATGGGGCAGGGCTCGCCGGTGGTGTGGAGGGTGGTGGCCTTCCAGCCGTCGTTGCCGTGCCGTGCCGTGCGAGGTGGTCGGCGATGGCGGCGCTCTCGCCGTGCGGGAGCGGGCTGGAGGCCCTGGCGTTGACGCCGCGCGCCGGGACCTCGCCGCCGGCGGTGGCGACGATGACGGCGCCGAAGGGGTGGGCGGGGTTGGTGCGGGTGAGGTCGATGGCCGGCCACATGAACCGCTCGTGCTCGCCGTCGCCGTCGCCGTCGTCGTCGCGCTCGTCGGTCACGGCACGCGGCGGGGCGCCGGGCGCGGGGAGCGCGGTGCCGGCCAGGGCCTGCAGGATCCGGTGTCGGGCGGCGTCCGTGGGGGTGCCCTCCTGGTTGGCGGCGTCCCGCGCTGGCGGCGGACCCGTGCGCGGCGGGGGAAGTCGGCGCAGTCGACGTCCCGATCGGGAATGGGGATGCGGTGCCGTGTCAGTGGCGGCCCGCTCCGGGGTAGTGGCGGCGTTGGCAGGGCGACGGACTTCGGGTGCTCAGCCGGCCTGCGCCCCGGCAGACCGGGCAGGCCTTCGTCGTGCCGCATTCCCCGCCCGGCGCTTTCGGTGGGGCGGCCGGCCGGGCACCCGTCCGCGGCCACCGCCGCCGGGGCACCGGCCGAGGCCGTCGCACGCGCAGCACGGGACGTAGCCAGGCGTGAGGGTCTCCGGCGTCCGCACCGGCACCGGCACCGCCACCGCCACCTGTTCCGGCTCCGGCTCCGGCTGCCGGACGGGTCGCGGCGGGCACGGTGCCGGTGTCCGGGTGCGGAACACCGCGGGCGGGTGTGTCCTCGCTCGTCAGGATGCGGATGCCGTTGCCTCGCGGTGGGCGACGAGCACGGTCCGGAGCCGCCCGCGGTCTCCTCCCGTGCCGCCGTGACGTCCCAGCCGGCCGCGCGCAGGAGGGAGGCCGCGGGGGAAGCCGTCTCGGCGGCGGTGACGGTCGCCGGGCGGTCGCCCTGGTCCTGCGTGGCGTAGGGGTGGTGCGGGGGCTCGCGCCGGCCGGCGGTCTTCGGCTCGTCGGGGGACGGCCGGCGCAGGTGGACACGGATGGTCGGCTCTTTGATCAGGTCTTTGATCAGGGCGGGCGGCTGTCCGCGCAGCGAGCGGCCCGCCCGGTCCCGTTCGGCACGGGCCGTCGAAGTCTCGTCCATGGCGGCCCCGTGGGCCCGGAACGTGTCACGGGCCGTCCGGCCCCGCCGCTGCCGAGGGGCGGGAGGCCGGCGGGAGGCGGGGCGAGCGCGGCGGGCGGGCCCGGGGAGGCGGGGCGAGCGCGGCGGGGCGGCGGGGCGGCGGGCGGGCCCGGGGCGCCGGGGGCGCCGGGCGGGGCGGGGGGATCGCCGGGAGAAACCCGGGGGCCGGTCCACGGCGCCGTCCGCGCCTCCTACGTCGAATGCGTGTGCGCCGCCGCGCCGCCGCCCGCGCTCCCCTCACGAAGTCCTCACCCGGGCGCCGCAGCCGTCCCGGTGCGTTCCCGAAGCGTCCGCCCAGCTCAAGGCCGCCGTCACTGTGCGTCGTCCGGGTGAACGGTTCGCACACCCCCGCGGCGGCGGCGCGCCCCCTGCGACCGGTAGCGTCCCGGTCGCAGGGCGTTCATCACCCGCATCCCTCCCGTCACGGCACCGGCTTCCGGCAACCGTTACGCTTCACCAGCGAAAACGCCCCATAAAGACCGAAATGACATTCGAATCGTTCCTCTGCCGCCCCATGCGGCACTGATGATGAGAATTTCCTTTGACCCCGCACCACCTGCATCCGCCGGACTCCCGACCGAGTCATGGTGAAAGAACGTGCTTCCACGGGCGTCACCCCGAGTGACGCCCGCGCGCGTTCTCACCCGCCCACCCCGCGGGTGACGCCGCACCCGAGCCCACAGACCCGACCCAGGAACCGGAGCCGAGGACCACCCCCCATGGACGCACGCCAGGACACGGCCGGCCCAGGCACGCTGCACCGCCCCCACCCCGGGTACGCGGCCGCCTGGCCGGCGGCCCAGCCCGCCCACCCGCGCAGCCTGCTCGACATCATCGCCGCCACCGCGCACGCCCACCCCCACGCGCCCGCCCTGGACACCGGCACCCGGGTCCTGGACTACCGCACCCTCCTGCAGGAGGTCGACGCCCTCGCCGCCACCCTGGCCGGCCACGGCATCGGATGCGGCGACCGCGTCGGCGTGCGCATCCCCTCCGGCACCGCCGACCTGTACGTCGCGATCCTCGCCGTCCTGCGCTGCGGCGCCGCCTACGTGCCGGTGGACGCCGACGACCCCGACGAGCGCGCCGACATGATCTGGCACGACGCCCGGGTGTGCGCCGTCATCGGCGCCGGCCACCAGCTGAGCGCCGGCCCCCAGGCCCGCCCCTCGGGCCGCCCCGCCTGGCCCTCGCCCGCCGACGACGCGTGGATCATCTTCACCTCCGGCACCACCGGCCGCCCCAAGGGCGTCGCCGTCACCCACCGCTCGGCCGCCGCCTTCGTCGACGCCGAGGCCCGCCTGTTCCTCCAGCCGCAGCCGCTGGGCCCCGGCGACCGCGTCCTGGCGGGCCTGTCGGTGGCCTTCGACGCCTCCTGCGAGGAGATGTGGATCGCCTGGCGCCACGGCGCCTGCCTGGTGCCCGCCCCCCGCTCCCTGGTCAAGGCCGGCACCGACCTCGGCCCCTGGCTCGTCGAACGCCGCATCACCGCCGTCTCCACCGTCCCCACCCTGCTCGCCCTGTGGCCCCAGGAATGCCTGGCCGCGGTGCGCCTGATCATCGTCGGCGGCGAGGCCTGCCCCGCCGAACTCGTCGAACGCCTGGCCACCCCCGGACGCGAGTTCTGGAACACCTACGGCCCCACCGAGACCACCGTCGTCGCCACCGCCGCCCGCATGCTGCCCGGCCGGCCCGTGCGCATCGGCGCCCCCCTGGACGGCTGGGAGATCGCCGTCGTCGACCAGACCGGCAACCCCGTGCCCTGGTACGAGACCGGCGAACTCCTCATCACCGGCGTCGGATGCGCCCGCTACCTCGACCCCGCCAAGGACGCCGAGAAGTTCAGCCCCCACCCCGCCTTCACCTCCCCGCGCGTCTACCGCAGCGGCGACCTCGTGCGCAACGACCCCGAGGGCCTCGTCTTCGTCGGCCGCGCCGACGACCAGGTCAAACTCGGCGGCCGGCGCATCGAACTCGGCGAGATCGACGCCGCCCTCCAGGCCCTGCCCGACGTGCGCGCCGCGGCCGCCGCCGTCCGCAAGACCCCCGCCGGCGCCGACCTGCTGGTCGGCTACCTCGTCGCCCACCCCGGCACCCGCCCCGACCTCGCCACCGCCCGCCACCTGCTGCTGGAGCGCCTGCCCGCCCCGCTCGTGCCGGTCCTCGCCCTCGTGGAGTCCCTGCCCACCAAGACCTCCGGCAAGGTCGACCGCCACGCCCTGCCCTGGCCCCTGGCCACCACCGGCCACCAGGACGGCGCCACCGGCCCCCTGGAGGGCACCGCCGGCTGGCTCGCCGCCCACTGGCAGGCCCTGCTCGGCACGACCCCCGGCGCCGGCGACGACTTCTTCGCCCTCGGCGGCTCCAGCCTCACCGCCGCCCGCCTCGTCTCCGAACTGCGCACCCGCTACCCCGGCGTGTCCGTCGCCGACCTCTACGCCCACCCCGCCCTGAGCGCGATGGCCGCCCACCTCGACACCCTCGCACCACCCCCCACCGAAACCCACGCCCCACCGGCCCCCGCGCCCCGGCCGCGCCACGTGCGCCGCACCCCCGCCGGCGCCGGCCTGTGGCAGACCATCGCCCTGTTCGCCCTGTTCACCCTCGCCGGCCTGCGCTGGGTCCTCGTCCTCACCGCCCTGGACAACCTCACCGGCACCCACCTGCCCTGGGCCCCCCACTCCTCCTGGTGGCCCGTCCTCGCCGGCCTCCTCCTCTTCTACAGCGCCCCCGGCCGCACCCTGCTCGCCGCCACCGCCGCCCGCCTGCTGACCGCCGGCATCCGCCCCGGCAGCCACCCCCGCGGCGGCCACGTCCACCTGCGCCTGTGGCTCGCCGAACGCACCGTCGCCCTCTTCGGCGTCGCCGCCCTGACCGGCACCCCCTGGGCCGCCCGCTACGCCCGCATGCTCGGCTGCCGCGTCGGCAAGGACGTCCACCTGCACACCCTTCCCCCCGTCACCGGCCTCGCCCGCCTGGGCACCGGCGCCGTCCTCGAACCCGAGGCCGACATCGCCGGATGGTGGCTGGACGGCGACATCCTCCACCTCGGCCACGTCGAGGTCGGCGAAGGCGCCCGCGTCGCCACCCGCTCCACCCTCATGCCCGGCGCCCGCGTCGGCGCCGGCGCCGACATCGCCCCCGGCTCCTGCGTCACCGCCACCGTCCCGCCCCGCGAACACTGGCACGGCTCCCCGGCCCGCCCCGCCCCCCAGGCCCCCACCGGCTGGCCCCGGCACCCCGCCCCCCGCACCCGCTCACGCGCCTGGAACCTCGCCTACGCCACCGGCCTGACCCTCTTCGGCCTCCTGCCCCTGCTCGCCGCCACACCGGCCCTCATGATCATCTACCCGATGATCGACGCCGACCGCACCCTGGGCCAGGTCATCCTCCAACTCCTGCCCCTCACCCTCCCCCTGACGATCCTCACCCTCCTGTGCCACGCCACGCTCATAGTCCTGGCCGTGCGCCTCTTCTCCCGCCCCCTGCGCCCCGGCCACCACCCCGCCCACGGCAAGGTCGCCTTCTGCGCCTGGGCCGTCCACCGCCTCACCGACACCGCCCGCCGCACCCTCTTCCCCCTCTACGCCAGCCTCTTCACCCCCCTGTGGCTGCGCCTGCTCGGAGCGAGGATCGGCCGGCGCGTCGAAGCCTCCACGGTCCTGTCCCTGCCCGGCCTCATGCGCGTGGACGACGGCGCCTTCCTCGCCGACGACACCCTCCTCGCCCCCTACGAGGTCCGCGGCGGCTGGCTGCACCTGGGCCCCGCCCAGGTCGGCAAGCGCTCCTTCGTCGGCAACTCCGCCATCGTCGGCCCCGGCCGCCACCTGCCCGACAACTCCCTGGTCGGCGTCCTGTCCGACACCCCCGCCCACGCCCCCGAGGGCTCCTCCTGGCTCGGGCGCCCCGCCTTCGCCCTGCCCCGCGTCGCCGACACCGGCGGCGAGGCCCGCACCTACGACCCGCCCCGGCGCCTGATGTGGGCGCGCGCCGGCGTCGAGCTGTGCCGGCTGCTGCCGATCGTCCTGGCCGTCATCCTCGGCGACCTCGTCCTCGCCGCCTTCCAGGAGATCCGCGACGACTACGGCGTGCCCACCGCCATCGCCACCGGCGGACTGGTCCTCGCCCTGGCCGCCGTCGTCGCCTGCGCCCTGACCACCGCCGCCAAGTGGCTGCTCGTCGGCCGCTTCCGCACCGACGAGCACCCCCTGTGGTCCTCCTTCGTGTGGCGCAACGAGCTCTACGACACCTTCGTCGAGGAACTCGCCATGCCCTTCGGCGGCTCCAGCATCACCGGCACCCCCTACCTCAACTGGTGGCTGCGCAGCCTCGGCGCCCGCATCGGGCGGGGCGTGTGGTGCGAGACCCACTGGCTGCCCGAGAGCGACCTCGTCACCGTCGGGGCCGGCGCCAGCGTCAACCGCGGCACCGTCCTGCAGACCCACCTCTTCCACGACCGCGTCATGCGCCTGGGCACCGTCCACCTCGGCGCCGGCTCCACCACCGGGCCGCACTCCATCGTGCTGCTCAACTCCGCCCTGGGCGAGGGCACCACCGTCGGCCCGGCCTCCCTGGTCATGCGCGGCGAGAACGTCCCCGCCTCCACCCGCTGGCTCGGCAACCCCGTCGCCGCGTGGAACACCGACCCCACCCCGCCGCCCGGGCGCCGCGCCGGCCGGGGAAGACGCCGCGCCACGGTGTGAGCGGCGTCACGCCGGTGAAGCGATGAGTGCGCGGTGCGATCACGGTCCAATCCCGTGGAACGCACCGCGCACCGCATCTTCCCGGGAGGACGACCCACCATGACCGCAGCACCCGCCAAGGGCCCCGCCGGCTACTTCCCCGCCATCGAGAAGAAGTACGGCCGCCCCGTCACCGAGTGGCAGGACCTCATCCGCTCCAGCCCGCTCACCCGGCACATGGAACTCCTCGCCTGGCTCAAGGCCGAGCACGGCCTGGGCCACGGGCACGCCAACGCCCTCGTCGCCCACACCCTCGCCCAGGCCTCCTGAACGGGCCCCGAAACGGCGGCGGGGGCCGGGGCCGCCTCCGGCACGATCGGAGGGAAGGCGGCCCCGGCCCCGGCCCCGGCCCCGGCACGGGCGCCCGCGCCGGGGGCCGGGGGCCCGTTCGGCAACCTCGACAGGACGTGAGGTCAACCCCGGACCGGAGCCGGACTTGCCGTCAGGCCCGCGCGGGCGCCAGCCGGCCCGGCATCCGCCAGCCCTCCGCCAGGCGCGAGGGCGACAGGCGCCGCCCGTCGCCGAAGAACTCGCAGAACTTCATGATCAGCGGGTCCCAGCCCACCGGGTCCACGTAGTGGTCGCTGCCCGGCACGAGCAGGCGCTCGTCCACGTGCGCGCGCACCACCTCCACCTCGAAGGCCGTGCACCGCTCGTTGCCCGCCAGCGGGTTCGCCGCCACCAGCCGGCACTCCAGCTGCACCGGGCACTGCGCCGCGCGCGGCGCCCGCACCAGCTCCCCGGGCAGCTCGGTCAGCCCCGCCGCCTCGAACTTGCGCGGCTCGTAGCGGTAGCCCTGCTCGCGCCGGTACTCGGAGACGACCGGATTGCCGGTCAAAAGCGCCAGCCGGTCGACGGCGTCGACCATCGCCGAGGAGGGCAGGTTGAGCACGCACTCACGCTCGCGCAGCAGGTTCGCGGACGTCTGCGCGCTGTCGCCCAGCCCCAGCAGACACGACCGGCCCAGCCACCACGCGGACGACATCGGCGCCAGGTTCGCGCTGCCGTCCGCGTTGCGGGAGCCGATCAGCACCACCGGGGTGCCGAAGTAGAGGACCTTGAGATCGGTGACCTTGTGCATGCCCCCGACTGTGCCCCGGCCCCGCACGCGGCGCTGGCGGGGATCGGACGCCGCGTTCGGAGCTCTTCTGCGGGGGCTGCTAGAGGATGTCGCCGTGCGCGGTGACCGTGCGGGCCCGGCCGTCGGTCAGGCGGTACGACAGGCCCACCACGCCCACCGTGCCCTCGGCGACCTTCGCCGCCAGCAGCTGCGAACGCTCCAGCAGCAGGTCCACGCTCTGACGGATGTGCTCGTCGACGATCGCGTCCGGGTCCCCGATGCCCGCCGCCCTGGCCGACACCACACTCGACGTCACCCGCTCCACCACGTCCCGCACGAAACCGCCCGGCAGCCGGCCCTCGTCCACCGCGTCCAGGGCCGCCGCCACCGCGCCGCACGAGTCGTGGCCCAGCACGATCACCAGCGGGCAGTCCAGCACGCTCACCCCGTACTCGATGCTCCCCAGCACCTCCGGCCCGGCCACGTGCCCGGCCGTGCGCACCACGAACAGGTCACCCAGACCCTGGTCGAAGATGATCTCGGCCGCCAGGCGCGAGTCCGAGCAGCCGAACAGCACCGCGAACGGGCGCTGCGCCGGGGCGAGCGCCGCCCGGCGCCCGGCGTCCTGGTTGGGGTGCTCGGGGGAGCTGGCGACGAAGCGGGCGTTGCCCTCCAGCAGCGTCTGCAGGGCGTGGCGGGGGCCGGATATCGGGGAGGAGATCATGCCAGCACCCTAGATCGCCGCCCCCCGCACCCGCAGGCCGGGGGGCTCCGGCGCAGGTCAGGCCCCCGGCCGGCCCGTGGAGACCAGCACGCGCACCGTCGAGCCGGCCGGGACCACGGCGCCGGCGGACGGCCCGGTGGACACCACCCTCCCGGGCGGGCACGTTCCCGTCCGTCACCTCGTGGACCTCCCAGCGCAGGTCCGCCTCCCGCAGCACCCGCACGGCCGCCTCCCGGGTGAAGCCGGTGAGCGCCGGGGCCACCGTGGTGTCCGCCGCCGGGGCGGCGAACTGCCGGCCGCGGACCCGAGGTGGACGCTCACCCTGCTCGCCGCCGAGGCCACGACGGCACCGGATACCGCCGACGCCGAGCTTGCCGCCGTCGACTCCGGCACCCGGCCCTGCACCCCGGCCGGCTACCCGAGGCTGGAGTTCCGCCAGGGCAAGGGCCCGCAGGCCCGGGGGAGCGGCGAGGGCGCCCCGGTGGCGGCGACGCTCGGCGCGGGCGGGCAGGCGGTGTTCGCGCTGCGCTGGTCCGGGCCCGACGACAAGGGCCCCGGCGGCACCCGCACCCCGCCCGTGCGTGACGGCGACGGTCGCGAACTCGCAGCGGTAGTAGGAGTGCCGGATCAGCTCGCGGGAGGTCTCCAGCGCGCTCGCGACGTGCATCGGCGCGCCCTCGGGCAGCACCAGGGCGTCCACCAGGGCCTGCATGCCCTCGTAGTGCGGGGCTACGCCCCACGCACGCGGGTCGGGGGCAGGAGTGTTCACCGGTGCGGTGTCGCCGTCCGGCGACGGGTGGTGCCACCGGTTTTGCGGGGCAGGATGGAGGACATGACGACTCGTCCGCCCGTGCCCGAGGCCGCCCGTGACGCGCTGGAGGGGCTCGCCCTCGGGGACGCGTTCGGGGAGCGCTGGTTCCCGTTGTTCCGCCCGGCCCCCGAGGCCCACCGGGACATCCGCGCGCGCCGCACGCCCGAGGAGTCGCCCTGGCACTGGACGGACGACACGGCGATGGCCCTGTCCGTCCACAAGGTCCTCACCGTCCACGGCACCGTCGACCAGGACGCCCTCGCCGCCGCCTTCGGCGCCGCCTACCGCGCCGACGCCTACCGCGGCTACGGCGCCGGCATGCACCGCCTGCTGCCCGCCCTCGCCGACGACCCGCCCTCCTGGCGCACCCGCACGCGCGAACTCTTCGACGGCCAGGGAAGCTTCGGCAACGGCGCCGCGATGCGCGCCGCCCCGCTGGGCGCCTGGTTCGCCGGCGACGCCAAGGAGGCCGCCCGGCAGGCGGCGCTGTCCGCCGAGGTCACCCACGCCCATCCCGAGGGCGTGGCCGGGGCCGTCGCGGTGGCCGTCGCCGCCTCGCTGGCCGCCGCCTCGCGCGGCGCACCGGCCCCCCACGGCGAGGAGTTCCTCAAGCAGGTCCTGCGCCACACCCCCGCCGGAGAGGTCCGCAACACCCTCGCCCTGGCCTGCGCGGTGCGCCCCGACGTCCGGCCGTGGCGGGCCGCCGACCTGCTCGGCAACGGGCAGCGCGTCAGCGCCGCCGACACCGTCCCCTTCGCGCTGTGGTCGGCGGCCGTGCACCTCGACAGCCTCACCGACGCGCTGTGGAGCACCGCCGAGGGCCTCGGCGACGTCGACACCACCTGCGCGATCACCGCCGGCACGGTCGCCGCCCGCACCGGTCTTGCCGGCGCCGACCCGGTGTGGCTGCAGCGGCGCGAGGCCCTGCCGCAGTGGGTGGGGGAGGGCTGAGGCCTGTGCGCGGGACGGCTGGGCCCCCGGCTCCCCTGCGGCCGGGGGCCCGGGTCAGTTCCCGGGCTCGTCGCAGTGGCCCAGGCGCAGGTAGGTGAGCGCGGCCTGGACGAGCAGGGCCACCGCCACCGCGGGGACCACCGGCCAGGGCATCACGTGGACCATCGCCAGGACGGTCAGGAGCAGCAGCGCCGGGAACAGCACCGGCAGGACGGAGATCACGGCCACGCGCGCCCGCACGCGCCCGGGCACGGCGTTCACGCGTCGCTCCGGCGGGCGCGGTCGAGGAAGTCGGCGAGTTCGCGCCACTGGTCGGCGGGGGCGTCACTCCGGCCGCAGACGGCGGCCGGGTCCTCGTGCCAGGCGCCGCGCACGGCGTCGGACAGGGAGCGGTCGCCGCCGGAGAACAGGGCGCCCAGTTCGTCGATGCGCCGCACGACGCGCCGGACCTCCTGGCCGGCCGGGTCGGCGCCGGAGCGGCGCAGGGCCTCGGCGCGGCGGTAGAGCTGGGGCCACTCGACGTCGAGGTAGTAGTGGGCGGCGGGGCCGAGCGCGGCGGCGTGCTCGCGCAGGGCGTCGATCTGGTCGTCGTCGAGGTGGCGGCGCAGCGCGGGTTCGGTGGCGGGGGTGGCGGTGCCGCGCATGGCCTGCAGGACGCGGATGAGGGCGGCGGTGTCGGGGGTGCGCTCGGCGGCGAGTTCGCCGTGGACGTGGGCCAGGCGCTCGCGCAGCGCGCTCAGGCAGGCGAGGGCGGCGTCGACGCCGACGAGGTGTTCGCCGACCAGGCGCAGCGGGTCGATGCCGGCGTCCAGGCAGGTGGCGATGGTCTCCAGACCGAGGCCCAGGCGGCGCAGGGCCAGGACGAGGTAGAGGCGGACGACGTCCTGCTCGGTGTACTCGCGGTGCCCGGCGGGGGTGCGGCGCGAGGGGCTGAGGAGACCGGTGTGGTCCCAGTGGTGCAGGGTGCGCACGGTCAGCCCGCTCGCCTCGGCGAGGGGGCCGACCTTCCACGTCTGTTCGCAGGTCATGGCGCAACGATGCCTCCTGACGTCGGGTGAGGTTCAAGCGGTGGGCGCGCGGAGGACTTCTCGCAGGACGGTGGGCAGGCGGGTGTCGTCGTCGGCGAGCGGTGCCGGGGCGCTCGCCTGCCGGGCGATGTGGCCGTCGGGGCGCACGAGGACGGTGCGCTCCAGCGGGCCTCGGGTCGGGCAGAGGCCGCCGGGGTCCGAAGGCGTCGAGGGCGGCAGGGCAGTACTCGCGGGGCGGGGAGCGGAGCTGGTTGGAGATCTGCTGGCGGTTGCACGTCGCGTCCTGCTGGGCTCAGACCGTCACCGCGATCGCGCGGACGGCAGCGGTGCGGGTGGAGCGCCAGGAGGCTCGGGCCTGGCTCCTTCGCCAACAGGCTTGAAAGCGTTCCAGCGCCCTGCCCGGCGCCGGAGCGCCGCCGCACCCCCGTGGCGGCGGCGCTCCGCCCGCCCCGTCCGTTCCCGGCCGGTGCGGCATCAGGCGGCGCCGGCGAGGGCGTAGTCGGGCAGGTCGATGTCGCCGGCCTTGGCGAACTGGGCGGCCAGGATGGTGCGCATCGGCCAGCGGCCCATCATCCGCATGGAGGCGGCGCGCAGGCGGATCATCGTGGCGCTGTTGGGGGCGTAGCCGTTCATGCCGCCGGGCGGCAGTTCCTGGGAGCGGGTGACGTAGGGGCGCATCAGCTCCTCGTAGCGGGCGAACGCGGCGCGGTGGCCGGAGCCGGCGGCGCGGGCGGCGGCCAGTTCGCCGGCCAGCAGGTAGGCGCCGACCAGGGCGAGACTGGTGCCCAGGCCCGTGAGCGGGCTGGGGCAGTAGCCGGCGTCGCCGACCAGGGCGACGCGACCGCGGGTGTAGTGGTCGAGGTGGATCTGCCCGTAGGAGTCGAAGAAGAAGTCCTCGGCGCGGGCCATGCCCGCCAGCAGCCGCTCCACCTCCCAGCCGGCGCCGGCGAAGCGCTCGGCGAGCAGGCGCCGCTGGGCGGCGGTGTCGCGCCGGTCCAGGCCCAGCGGCGCCGAGCGGAAGCTCAGCGAGGCCTTGACCTCGCCGGGCAGCCGGCCCGGGCGGGCACCGGCGACCAGGCCGCCGGGCGCGTTGTACATCAGGAACCAGCCGTCGAGGTCGATCTCGTCGCGGACGGTGAACCAGGCGTTGTAGCCGCCCAGCGGCTTGAAGTGCCCGCCGTCGTCCCCGAAGGCCAGGCGGCGCACCGTCGAGTGCAGGCCGTCGGCGCCGATGACCAGGGCGAAGCGGCGCGGCGCGGACCTCTCGAAGGTGACGCTCACGCCGCTCTCGTCCTCGGCGAGGGCCGTGACGGTGTCGTCGAAGACGTACTCGGCCTCGTGGGCGGTGGAGCGGTACAGCAGGTCGGCGAGGTCGCCGCGCAGGATCTCGATCTCGGCGACGATGCCCTCGCCCTCGAACAGCTCGACCGGCATCCGCGCCGTCAGCCGCCCCCTGCGGTCGACGAGTCCGAGCCCGCGCTGGTCGACGGTGAGCGCGCGGGCCTGCTCCATGAGCCCCATCCGCTCGATGACGGTGCGCCCCGCGCCGCGCAGGTCCACGTTCTGCCCGCCGGGGCGCGGGGCGGGGGCGCGCTCGACGATGACGGGGTTGAAGCCGCCCCGGCGCAGCCAGTGGGCGAGGACGGGGCCGGCGATGCCGCCGCCGGAGATCAGGACGTCGTCGCTGCCGTCGCTGTCCATGGTGGGCGTGGTGGGCGTGGTGGGCGCGGTGGTGTTCTCCATGCTTCGAATGTACGGCGTACGCAGCGCACTCAACAAGCCCCATCTGCACGGTATCTGTCGACACCGCACTAGTGCACTAGGGTGCTCGGGCGGGCCGGCGGACCGGTCGCGCAGGCAGGGCGGGGCGGGTGGTGCACTAGTGCGGCCGACGGGCGGCGCGAAAATTCCTTCCGCCCCGGCCCCGGCCCTCGGCGCCCGCCGGCCCTCGCGCACCTGCGGGCGCCGCCCGAGAGCCGGCGTCGCCGTCACGACCGCCCGCAGGTCGCACAGACCCCCCGCACAGACCCCCGCACAGACCCCCGCGCGGACCGGGGAGTTCGTTGTCGGTCCCGGTTCGTAGGATCGCCGCATGCCCGATGCCTTCACCGTTCTGTGGACCCAGGGGACCTGCACCGACCTGCGCAAGGCCGGCCTCGAGGGCCGGCGCCCGCCGGTCGCCTTCAGCGGCATCCACACCTCCCTGCCCGCCTGGTCGGGTGCGCGGCCCGGGGACGAGGTGTACGCGGTGCAGGTCAAGCAGTGCGAGGTGTTCCTGGTCAGCCGCATGCGGATCGTCGACCGCGAACGGCGCGAGTGCTGCGGCCCCGCCCCGCAGTCCTGGCGCGAGCGGCCCTTCCCCGGCCACCACGACTGGGCGATGCTCGGCGGCTGCGGCGCCGAACCCGTCCACCTCGACGCCACCCCCGTGCGCTTCGACCTGGCCGTCCCCGGAGCCCTCCTGCCCCGCCTCACCTGGCGCAACCAGCGCGGGCGCACCCGGGGCCTGAAGTACGTCGTCGACGGCCGACTCGAACGCGCCGTCAGCCTCCAGGGCTTCTACCGCCTCACCGAGGAATCCGCCCGCGACCTGGCCGCCCTCCACGACGACGCGGGAAAGGGATTGAAGAGCCGATGATCAAGCTGGTAGCTTCTGCGTCGACCGCGACACCGCACGAGGAGGTGAGACCCATGACCGCAGGACCCACGTGGGTGCTCCCCCTTCCCGTCACGGCCGGCGACTGACACGGATGTCGCCGGGAGCGCCCCTCATCAGGCACTCCCGAAAGGCATCCGCCATGAACACTCTCCTCATCACCGCCGAGTCCACCGCCGGCGGCATCGTCGAGCGCGACTTCACCCTCGACGGCATCCCCGGCGTCCTGTGGTCCCCCGAGTCCGCCACCGGCCCCGCGCCGCTGGTCCTCCAGGCCCACGGCGGCGGCAACCACAAGAAGCACCCCGCGATGGCGGGCCGCGCCAGGCGCCTCGTGCACGGCTGCGGCTACCACGTGGCCGTCCTCGACGCACCCGGCCACGGCGACCGGCCGCGCACCGAGCACGACGAGCAGGAGATCGCCGCCCTGTTCGCGGCCCGCGCGGCCGGCGAGCCGGAGGGCCCCATCGTGGTCCGCTACAACGACCACCTGGCCAGGACCGCCGTGCCCGAGCACCACGCGCTGCTGGACGCCCTCCAGCAACTCCCCGAGATCGGCACCGACGGGCCGGTCGGCTTCTGGGGCATCAACATGGGCACCGCGATCGGCGTGCCGTTCGTGGCCGCCGAGCCCCGGATCACCGCCGCCGTCTTCGGCCAGCACTGGCCCCACGCACTGGCCGACCACGCCAAGCGGATCACCGTCCCGATCGAGTTCGACCTGCAGTGGGACGACGAGCACATCTCCCGCGAGGACGGCCTCGCGCTGTTCACCGCCTTCGCCTCGGCGGAGAAGTCCCTGCACGTCAACTCCGGCAAGCACAAGGAACTGCCGCGCTTCGAGGTCGACAGCGCGGTCCGCTTCTTCGCCCGCCACCTCGGCACGGCAGCCCTCCCGGCGCCCATCCCGGCAGCCTGACGCGCACGGCGGCGGCGCCCGGCCCACCGGCCGGGCGCCACACCCCGGCGCGGCGTCAGAACTCCCCGCCCACCCCCAGGTCCTGGCGCATCGCGTGCCGCAGGGCCTTGATGAGCGGCCACAGTTCGTCCTGCGCCCGGGCGGCGGACGCCACGCTCTCACCGGGCCGCGCGTTGTCCTGCTCCAGGCGCTTGACCATCCCGTACACACGGGTGAGCGCCTGGTTCGCCTCGTCGCCCGGAGCTATCACGGCATCGGGCGCGACCATCAGCGTCTCGGACCAGTGGTTGCGGTGCGCGTCCTTGGCCTCCTCCAACGCCCGCACATCACCCTCGTCGGGCCTCCGCTCCCGCAGGACGTGCAGATGACGGGTGAGCGCGGTCGCGAACTGCCGGGCGTCGCGGTACAGCCGGGTGTAGCACTCACGCCGCAGAGCGAGGCTCTCCCGGGCCTCCTGGAAACCGCGGGCGAGCTCCAACTCCCGCCGCTTGGCCCGCTCGGCACCCCGCTGGGTCAGCAACGCGGCCCCGAGAGTCCCCGCCACACCCACCACCGCGACCGCCGCCCCCGCTACGTCCATCCGGTCACCCTAAAGGGCGCCATCACCTACTCGACCGCCACGGCCCGGCCCGCTGCGCCGCTGGCGCGGGTCCACTGGACCAGGCGGTCGAGCACCGCCAGCACGACGTCCTGCCGCCCGGGCGGCAGGAAGGGCCAGCTCAGCCAGGCCGGAGCGGACAACAGCACGACGGCCAGGAGCGGCAGGGCGAACAGCGCGGTCAGAAACGGGCGTGACAGCCACGCGGGCATGCGTCGACCTCCAGATGAAGTCCCCCGAAGGGGAGCTGTGTGCTGGACGGCGACACGAACTGGGCACCCCACGCGCTCACGCGCATGAAGTCTCCGGCCAGAGCCGACATCCAGTGACCCGCCCCGACTCTACCCCCAACTCTCCCGCGCCAAGCCCTGGTTCGGCGTGATCAGCTTCGCATCCGCTCCCACGGCGGGCCACCGGCTCACCCAAGACGCCGGCCCTGCCGGATTCCCGCTCCTCCGCCCCCCTTCGCCATCCACGCGTGGCAGAGACGTTCGCAGCGGCTATCGGGGTGGCGGCGGAGGACGAGCGCGACGATGCCGCGCGGCATGTTCCTGTAGACGCCGGCCAGTCGGCCGACGGAGACCTCGACCCCCGTCTCCTCGCGGACCTGGCGGCGGAGGCCGTCCTCGGCGTCGTTGATCACGAGTGGGAGGGGGAGCAGGGCCGGGGAGCGGGAAGTGGGCGGGACCGACGTCCTGTGCTGGGTCGGTTCAGGCGGCGGGGTGGATGTCGGTGCCCCGGGACCAGAGTTCCTCGACGTGCTCGGCGAAGCGGTCGAACATGCCGCTCTCCTCGCTGCGCCGCAGATGCATCATGGGCGAGTCGTGGCCGACGGCGCGGGCGAGGTGGGGCGTGACGAGGGCGTGCTCGTCGAAGCGGAATACCGAGAGCCCGATGTGATTGGGGCCGTCGTCCGGGGCGCTGAAGCGGGTTTCGATGCCGTCGGTGCCGGTGAGCTTGGCGAGGTTCTCCAGCGTGATCCTGATCCGTGTTGACACGGTGAGGGTCACGTCCTCGATCCGCTCGCGCTGGCGGGTCGTGTCGGATCCGGGATCCCCGAGGAGGAAACGGATTCGGCAGCCGCCGTCGGCCTTGCGGCGAAGGGTTTGCAGGAGAGCGGGCTGCTCCAGCCAGACGAAGTAGTTGGTGTATCCCGCGAGGATGATGTCGGTCCGAGCCTCGGCGATCAAGTGCCCCCACACCGACTGCGGGCAGGCCGATCGGTAGGGATAGACAGCGAAGACCTCCCGGTCGTGCCCGGTCTTGACGTTCGCCCGGACGGTGTTCGGCCAGATCACGCGTTCATCAACCCCTAAAGCCGCGCAGACATCGATACGGTTCCGCTGATGCGGCACGAGAGACGCATCAGAGAGCCAGCGTTCCACGGTCTTAGGTGTAACACCGATCCGGGCCGCCAGTTGACGGGGTGACACCCGAGCTGCCGCCATACCTTGCTGAAGCGCAGTATTCAAGGGGGAGTCCTGAGACGTTTGGGCTTTCTTGGACGATAGCGCCAAGAGATGCCAGCTGTCCGTGAGATGGAACGTCTATAGGCCGTATGGGTGCCGATGATCCTCACGTAGGCCACGTGATGGGAGTCGTGCAGATGGAAGCAGTTGCGATCGAGGACGTGTCCGGGCCGTCCCGGAGGCTTGCCGGAAGGGCGCTTCGCGAGCTCCCCGGGTACGGGGTTCGCTGGGACCCGGACGCCCGGTGCTACCGGGTGCGCAACGAGGTCACGGGGGAGTGGCTGCGCAGCCACTCCACCGGTGAACTCGCCTCCTTCCGCTCCTTCTGTGCCGCCTTCTCCGCGTGGCGGGTCTTCGAGGTGCACAAGAGGCTGGGGGAGTGATGGGGTCCGCCCTCAGCCGCGCTACTGCCGATCAGCGCCGTGAAGCCGCCCTCGTCGCCGACGACTTGGCGGCCGTTCTCGCCCTCCGTGGCGTCGAGTTGCCGTCTCTCGAAGTGGATTGGGACTTCGGGCGCCGCACGGGCTGCTATCTGATCTCCCTCGGGGCCGCCCGTGCCTGCGAGGTGGAGCGGATCGTCGAACTGCTCCGCAAGGGGCTGCACTTCGAGCGGCTGACGGATGACGGCGGCTGACCTCGCCGCCCGTCTCCTCTGGCTGCTGTGCTTCGCCGTCCTGATCAACTGGTGTTTCCGGAACAGGAAGTAGCACTCCTCCATGCGCGACCCTCGGCTCCTCGCCAAGCCGCCCGTGTGCCGGCTCGGCTGCCTCGCCCTCGTCCGTAACCCCCGTGGCGACGTCCTGCTCGTCGACCCCGACTACATGGACGGCCTCATCCTGCCCGGCGGCGCCGCCCGTCCCGACGAGCCGCCGCACGAGGCCGCCGCCCGCCATCTCCTCGACGCCACCGGCATCGCCCTGCGCTTCACCCACCTCCTCACCGTCGACTACACGCCCGCCGACCGCTACCTGGAGCGCCTCAACCTCGTCATCGACGGCGGCACCACCACCTCCGAGCCCTCCGCCCCCTCCCGGCGCCGCACCGGGCTGCTCGGGGCGTGTTTCGTCCCCGTCGCCCGACTGCCCGCCGTCATGGCGCCCGCGCAGGCCGCGCGGGTGGGGGAGGCGCTGGTGGGGCGGGTGGTTCCGTTACTTCTGTGTGGGCAGCGTGCTTAAGCTTCGCGCCGATCGCGTGTACGAACGGCAGAAGGAATGTGAATGCTGAGGCTCACGGGGTACCGGCCCTGGGTGTTGGGCGTCGGGGCGCTCGTCGTTGCCGGGCTCGGGACCGGCGGGGCCCTGCTGGCCTTCGGTGCCGGGGAGTCCGACCTCGCGCAGACCCTCTGCGGCCAGCCCCGCGCCAAGGGCACCCCGCTCGGCACGCTGCTGCCCAAGGGCCGTCCGGGTGCCGACGAGCGCAAGGTGCAGGCGGCGGGCAACGGGCAGGGGGCGCAGACGTCCTGCACGATCTCCGTCGACGGCCAGGAGGCGCTGAGCATCGTCCTGTTCGGCCTCGGGCCCGACCAGCCGTCCGCCACCGACGGGCACGACCTGCGGGCCCTGGTGGGGCGCGGGCCGATCACCGGGGGCGGCGGGTCCGGCGTGACCGAGTACTGGGCGGGCAGCCGCACGGACGTCGTCAGCGCCACCGTCCTCGCCCAGGCCCCGATCCGGCCCAGGGCGCACGCCGACTCCACCGCCTTCGACCGCGCCCTCGGCCAGCTCGCGCAGGCCGTCGTCACCGGGCAGCAGCAGGACGTGTGCCGTTAGGCAGGTGGGGCGCGGGCGGGGCCGGGGCCGAATGTGCCGAACGGCGGCGCCGACGCCGTGCACCGGCGCCGAGGGGGCCAATGCCCGCAGTCCGGGGCGCGGCGCAGCGGCTGCCGGCGTTCTCGGGCCGGGATCCGCGCTGGACCCCGGCCGCCGGCTGAGCCGCCGGAGCATTCCCGTTACGGCGTGGCCATCAGTGTCTTCAGCAGGTCCTCGCCCAGGCCCAGGCCCGTGGCGGAGACGTCGGTGAGGCGGTAGCTGCGGTACCAGTCGGCGGGCGCCTCCGGGTGGGGCCCGCTGACGGCGACGCGGCCGGTTCCGTAGGCGGCGACGGCGACGGCGATGCGGCCGTTGGTGTAGCGGGCCAGGACGTCGGCGCCGGGGCCGTCGAGGTCGAAGTAGGGGCCGTCCTGGAAGTACATCGGCTGCTTGTGGCCGCGCCAGCTGACGTCGACGAGGCGGTCCTTGTCGTCGGTGACGCTCGCGCCGGGGGACTTGATGTACTCGCCGGAGTCGCCGGGAAGGAGGTCGTAGCCGGGGTCGCCGGCGAGGTAGCCGCCCATGCACAGGCCCAGGTAGCGTCCGCCGCCGCGCACGTAGTCGCGGATCAGCTCGGGGCGGAAGCCGGGGGTGCGGCGCAGCAGGTCCCACGCGGTGGTGACCTCCTGGCCGTTGGTGCCGCCGGGTTGGACGTACAGGGCGGCGCCGGTCAGCGCGGAGGGGCCGAAGCGCAGGTCCTCGTCGGGGCCGATGAAGCGGACGGTGAAGCCGTTGCGCTCCAGCAGGTCCTGTGCGGCCTCGGAGCAGCCGTCGCACGCGGCGGGGCCCCGGTAGACGACGGCCAGGGGGCGGGCCGGGTCCGTGCTCGCGGGGGCGGCGGCCGGCGCGGTGGGCGCGGGCGCGGCGTCCTGCGAGCGGTCGTCGGCCTGCGGCGCTGCGCAGCCGGTGCTCGCCGCCAGCAGTGCGGCGGCCAGGCCCAGTGCCGCCGCGGCCCGGGTGGGACGGCGCCCACGCGTCATCGGCTGTTCCCCCAACGTCGTGCCCTCAACGTCGTGCCCCCAACGTCGTGCCCTCAATGGTCGTGCGCTCAAAGGTCGTTCCCCCGACGCCGCCGCGGGCCCGTGGGGCCTCTGGGGCCCGTGGGTGCGGCGTGCAGCGATGACGCTACGGGGTGATGGCGGTGGGTGTACAACCGGCCGGGCGGCGTGCGCGTGGCCATGGCGGAAAGGGGGGATGCGGTGCAGGGTCGGGGCGGTGGTGCTCGAGGTGGCCGGGGGTGAGATCCCCGGGCTGTCCGAGGGTTTCACGGGCCGGCCCGAAAATCCCAGGCCACGACGCCCGGACTCGGCGATCATGGCGGCCATGACGGATACGAACGGACCGGAGCCGCTGGGCATATGTCTCGTGGCCAATGTCGCTCAGGAGACCAGCCACGGCGAGGGCGGGCTGGAGATCCGCAAGGGGCTGCGGCACTTCGCGCCGGGGGCGAAGGTGTGGATCGCGCCGCCGGCCTGGGGTGACGGCGGCGAGCGGGTCATCGTGGCCGGGCGTCATCGGGGTACCAGCCGCCGGTACATGCGGATCGTCATCGAGCGCCGGTTCCTGACGAACTTCCGGGTCCGTGCCGTCTACAGCCCGGCGCTGCTGCGTGCGCTGACAGGGGCGGAACCCGGTGAGGAGAAGGAGTTCGGCGCCCACTTCCTGTGGCCCGCGGAACAGGCGGAGAGCTGGGCACGCTCCTGGAACACGCCGACGACGCAGGCCCGGGTGGAAGGCGCCCGCCGCCGGACCCGCCTGGTCGCCGATCCTCCGCCGCTGGAACCGTCGCCGACGACCGGCTGAGGGAAGCGGCCCGGCCCCTTCCCGCCGGTGGTCGAGGTCCCGGCGCGGCCCTCATTCGGAGCGCGGTGGTCGCTGCGGCGCCGGGGGAGATGGGCCCGGGGCCGGGGCCGCCGGCGGTGCCCGAGGCGGCCGGGTCCAGGTCCCTGCGGGGCGGGGTGGTTGCTGCGGCGCCGGGGGCGGTGGTGCGCGGGGCGGCCGGGGTGTGGCTCTCCCACAGGGCCGTGGCCGCCGGGGTGTCGGCGACGACCACCCCGGGCCCGTCGGCGGCGAGCCGCCCGGCCGCCGGCGTGCGGTCCTCCCGCCGGGCCGCCGCGGGCCGTCCCCCCCGGCCAGCAGCCGCGCCAACTCCTCGCCCAGCGCGACGGCTTCACCCTCGCGCGGGTACACCGTGACGGCCTCGCCGACGGCCGCCGCCCCGTGCGCCCCGGAGTTCATCGCGCCCAGCACGCCCGCGCCCGCCGCGACCTTCGCGTCGCACGTACGGCGCAGCAGCACCGGCACCACCAGGTCCAGCAGGAGCGGGAGTTGGGAGGCGCGCGGGCCGAGAGGTGCAGCGTCCAGCCGTGGTCGAGCGCGGGCATCGCGGGGTCGTGCAGGTACAGCCACGGCCCGTCCGCGTGCAGGCGCCGCCGCCCGCCGCCCTGCGGCGCCCGCGCCACCAGGCGGGCGGCCTGCGCGAGGTGCTCCGTCGGCTGCTCCCGCACCGAACCCCCGTGAAACGCCGGGCGGGTGAGCGCCCCCGTACCCGGAGTGCGGCGCTCACCCGCTGGTCGATCATGCCGTGCGGGACGTACGTGTCGTGCGGTCGCACGGATCGGAAGTCGCCGCCGCACCGGAAGCGCGTCGGCATCCAGGTGACGAACGGATCGGCGGGACAGGCCGCCGGGGCGAGAGCGGCGTCGAACTCGTCTTCGAACACCGAGGCGTCCTCGTCGACGTCCAGCGGACCGGCGTCACGGATCTCCAACACGGGCACGGACACGGGCAGTTCCTCCCATCCAGGGGGGTGGCGCCTTGCGGTCCGCACATCGTACTAACCCCCGTGTGCCTGTCTCAGTGGTGTGACGCCACCTGCTTCGCGTTCGGAGCGGTACCGTTGGCCACCGACGTGCCGTTGGTCTATGTGGGTGAGGGATAAAACGGATGCAGAAGCGTGAGGTCGTGCGCTACGGAAGCGCGCCCAGTCACTTCGTCGAGCTGTGGGACGCGGACCCGCAGGGCCCGCCCGCCCGGGGCCTGGCGGTGACCGTGCACGGCGGCTGGTGGCGCGACCGGCATGACCTCCACCTCATGGACGGCCTCGCCGCCGACCTCGCCGACCGCGGCTGGTGCGTGGCCAACATCGAGTACCGCCGCACCGGCGGCGACGGCGGAGGCTGGCCGCACACCCTCACCGACGTCCTCGACGCGGTCGCCGCCGCCCACGCCGTGCGCCCCGCCCTCGCCGACCTCCCGTCGATCGCCGTCGGCCACTCCGCCGGCGGACAGCTCGCCCTGCTGACGGCAGCCGCCGGCCTCGTCAACGCCGTCGTCGCGCTCGCCCCGATCACCGACCTGCCGCGCTGCGCCGCCGAGGGCCTGGGCGAGGGCGCCACCCCGCTGTTCGTCGCCACCCCCTACGAGGACGACCCGGCCCGCTACCGCGAGGCCTCCCCGCTCCACCGCCTCCCCCTGGGCCGCCCCCACCTGATCGTCCACGGCGACCAGGACCAGCGCGTGCCCGTCACCCACAGCCGCGCCTACGTCGAGGCCGCGAAGGCGGGAGGGGACCCGGTGACGTACGTGGAGCACGCGGGCACCGACCACTTCCAGGTGGTGGACCCGCAGCACGCGAGCTGGGCGGCCGCGGCGGGCTGGCTGGAGGGCCGCGCCGGATAGCCCCCGGACAGCCCCCCGGACAGCCCCCCGGACAGCCCCCCGGACAGCCCCGCCCCCGTAGGCCCTCAGCCCCGGCGGATCGCCTCCACCACCCGGGACAGGTCCTCCTCCGCGATGGCCGGGTGCGACAGCAGCACCTCGTGCGCCGCCGTCAGCACCCGGCCGCCGCCCGCCAGCGCCAGGTCCTTGGCGGCCAGGCGCACCGGGAAGTCCGACTCCCGGCTGCGGGCACGGGCCACCACCCCCGCGAGGGGCCCGCGCCCCAGCACCTCCAGCGCCAGCTCCTGCGGCAGCCCGAACCCGTCCGCCACCGCCAGGGCCTCGCCGAGCGCCGTCACCCCGGCCACCACCGCGCCCATCACCACGACCTTCAGCGCCGCGCCCGCACCCGGCCCGCCGCAGCGCAGCACGCGCCCGAAGTGCTCCAGCACCGGCTGCGCCCGGTCGAGGTCGCCCGGCTCGCCGCCCGCGTAGACCGTCAGCGTGCCCTCCGCGGCCGGCCCGACGCTTCCCAGCACCGGAGCGTCCACCAGGGACGTCCCGGCCGGCAGCCGTCCGCGCAGCGCGGCCACCGCCCGTGGCCCGACCGAGGACATGTCGATCCACAGCGCCCCCGGCGCCAGGTGCCCGAGGAAGCGCCCGGCCACCTCCTCCACCGCCGCCGGGTCGGCGAGCATCGTGATGACGACGTCCGCGCCCTCCACCGCCTCGGCCGGGCTCGCGGCGCACGGCAGGGCGCCGGCGCGCTCGGGGCTGCGGTTCCAGACGGTCAACGGCAGTGCGGCGGCGGCCAGTCGACGGGCCATCGGCAGGCCCATGCGGCCCAGGCCGAGAAAGGCGATCTTCCGCAAGGGCGCGGCAGAGGGCTCGGGGAAAGGCGCGGGAGAGGGCTCGGGGAAGGGAGCGGAAAGGGACGCGGAGGAAGCGTGCTCGCTGTTCATGGCCACCACGCTAGGCAGCCCCGAGCCAGGCGACAAACGAATGTCTCGCATGGTACCCATGCCCCATGGACATGGCTTGGCTCGACGTCTTCCGCACCGCCGCCCGCCTCGGCTCCTTCACCGCCGCCGGCGAGCACCTCGGCTTCACCCAATCGGCGATCTCCCGTCAGATCTCCACCCTCGAAGCCGAACTCGGTGCCCCGCTGTTCGACCGCCTCGCCCGCGGCGTGCGCCTGACCGAACACGGCCGCGCCCTCCTCCCACACGCCGAGGCCCTGCTGGAACGCCTCGACTCCACCCGCCGCGAACTCACCGCCCTCACCGAACTCGGCACCGGCCGGCTGCGCCTGGGCGCCTTCGACAGCGCCAACGCCGCCCTGGTGCCCGCCGCCCTCGCCGCCTTCCGCGCCGCCCACCCCGAGGTGGCCCTCTCGCTCACCGAAGGCCTCTCCGCGAGCCTGCTCACCCGCCTCGCGGACGGCGACATCGACCTCGCCGTCGTCGCCTCCTACCCCGAACACCCCTACGACCACGAGCAGTTCGACCTGCAGCCGCTCGCCGACGACCCGGTCCTGGTGGCCCTTCCCCGCGACCACCGCCTCGCCCGGCGCCGGCGCCTGCGCCTGGCCGAACTCGCCGACGAGCCCTGGATCGCCGCCCGCCGCACCATCGAGACGACCCTGCTGGCCGCCTTCGTGCGCCAGGGCCTGCGCCCGCGCGTCGAGTACGCCGTCGCCGGCTGGAGCGCCAAGCTCGGCCTGGTCGCCGCCGGGCTCGGCCCCGCCCTCATCCCGTCCCTGGCCGCGCGCGCCGCCCGCCCCGACATCGCGCTCGTCGCCCTGCACCCCGACGACACCCCGGTGCGGCAGGTCTTCACCGCCGTGCGCCGCGGCCACCACCCGCCCCCGGCCGCCGCCGCCTTCCTCGTCCACCTGCGCGAGGCGGCCCGGGCCTGAACCGGGCGTGACGCAGGTCACGGCGGGCGGCGGGCCGGGGATGTCACATCCGCGGCGCGGGAGGGGTCGGGGTAGTGAAAGCAACCGCGAACGGCGCACGCGACAGCGAACGCACCGACCAGAGGAGCCCGCCATGGAAGCCCGTTTCAACTACTACGCCACCGCCACCGGCGCGAAGTTCGTCAAGCACATCAACGCGGCCGGCGCCGCCCTCAAGGACGCGGGCGTGCCCTACGCCACCACCCAGCTGGTGCTGCTGCGCGCCAGCCAGATCAACGGCTGCGGCATGTGCACCGACATGCACTACAAGGACGCCGTGCACGCCGGCGACACGCCCGAGCGCCTCAACCTGGTGGCCGCCTGGCGCGAGGCGACCGTGTTCACCGACGCCGAGCGGGCCGCCCTGGCGCTGACCGAGGAGGCCACCCGCATCGCCGACGCCGCCGGCGGGGTGGGCGACGCGGTGTGGGAGAACGCCGTCAAGCACTACGACGAGGAGCAGCTCGCCTCCCTGGTGTCGACGATCGCCCTGATCAACGCCTACAACCGGTTGAACGTCATCTGCCGTGTCCCGGCGGGGAACTACCGGCCCGGCCAGTGGTGAGCCGTCCCCACCACCCGCCGCCCTTCCCGGTCGCGCCCGGACGAGCGGGCCTCAAGGAGGCCTTCCGGCTGTTCTGGGACGCCACCCCCGGCACCCACCGCATCGAGGACCAGATCGCCGAGGGCGACAAGGCGGTGACCCGCCTGACCGCCACCGGGATCCACCGCGGCGACCTGCCCGGTGCCCCGGCGACTGGCAACCCGATGACGATGACCGCCGTCGTGATCCACCGCAGCGCGGACGGGAAACTCGCCGAGAAGTGGTCCGGCAAGGACGAACTCGGCCTGCTCCAGCAGATCGGCGTCCTGCCGCCCCTGGGCGGCCCGCCGGGACGGTGACACCCGCCCCGGCGCCGGAAGCCCACCCGTCGGTCGGCGATCGGCCGCCGGGGGAGGCCGGCCGGGGATCGGAAGGGGCTCGCCGCCTCCGGCGCCCTCCCCGGCTCGACAGGCCCGTTTCGGGCCGGTGTGGAACGGTGGGACGCAGGGGGCGGTCCTGGAGAGAGGAACGGTGTCATGTCATCGAAGAGGCGGCGCAAGAAGAAGGCGCGGGCCAGGCGCGGAGCCAACCACGGCCGTCGGCCGCAGTGCTGAGAGCCGGCGGCCACCGTCCCGCCGCGGCCGAGGAGGCCGCGGCGGGACCTCGCGCGCTACCGGGGCGGTAGGCCCCGTTCGTCGCCCGATCGGCCCCGGCCCCCGGCGCCCGCTCACGCCGCCCCGAAGCGCCACACCGCGTGCTCCAGGGCGCCCGGGTCGTGCCCGAGCAGGGCGGCGGCCTCCTCGTAGGCGGCGCGCAGTGGCGCGTAGCGCAGGTCGGTGAGGCCGGCGCCGGCGTACCGGCACCGATCGGGAGCGGGCCCCCGCCCTTGAGCGGGTGCGGCGGCGGTGCTTCACTGTGCGGATGATCGGCGAGGCGGACATGACGGACCTGTTCGGCGCGGTGCTCAGCAGGCACCGGGTGGACACCCGGGCGCGGTGGCACAACGCCGTGTGGGCGCTGGTGCTGGCCGTGCCCACCGGCTGGCTGGGGCTGTGGGCGCTGCTCACCGTGGACGACGGCCGCTCGGGCGGCGGCCGGGTGATCGGCCTCGTGATCGGCCTGTCCCTGGGCGCGCTGTACGTCGCCGTGACGCAGGCGTGGCGCGCGCTGCGGGGCGGGGCGGGGGAGTACTTCGAGGTCCGCGAGCGCGGGCTCGTCCACGGCTCGCGGCGCGGCGCGGTGGGCTGGGAGTGGGACCAGGTCGTGTCGATCACGATCCCCGGGACCCCGAGGATCCACGGCCTCGCCCGCCGGCTGGGCAACGACTACCGCTGCCGCCTCGCCCTCGACGGCGGCGCGCGCCTGCACATCGACGGGCACGCCGCCGGGGCCTTTGGCCTGGGCCGCGCCGTGCTGCAGCACAGCCCGCACGCGCGGCGGCTGGCCGGGGACGAGTGGCAGGAGAAGGCGGGCGGCTGGTTCCTGGGCGGGGCGTTCGCGTTCCTGGCGGTGGGCGTCTCGATGGTCGCCTACCTCGCGAGCCACGCGGACGTCACCCGCAGGTACACCGACGCGAGCGGGATGACGGTCGAGAAGACCGTGCAGGGTGTCAGCGACGGCGTGATCATGGCGGTCGGGCTGAGCCTGCCGGTGTGCGCGGTCGGCGCGATCACGTGCATCGTGCTGTACGTCCGGTACCGGAGGTACCGCCCGCGCTGACCCGTGTCCCGCGCCGACCCGTGTCCCGCCCGAGGCGCAGCACCCGGGAGAACCGGCCCACGCAGGACACCTTCCACGGCGTCGGCTGCGGCTGCCACGCGCACGCCGGCCCCGTGGGAGCCGTCGACGTCCGACGGACCGGGCCGGCCCCTCGCACCGCCCGGCACGGCCCGCTCCCGTCGAGCGCCGGGAGCGGGACGTCCACCGGACTTCAGCATGCCGGGCGACGGCGGGCGGCCACCTGCCGGACCACGGACAACGCACAGAGACCGCTCGCCCCTGTCGGGGCCGGGCGGTCTCTGCTGCTCGGGCGGGCCCATGCGCCAACACGGCCCGCTGCCGGTGTTCCCGAAATGTGTTGGAGTGAACAGCGCCCCCGGGCTCCGGACCCGCGGGTCCGGACGACGCCGCTGCAAATCGTCACATCCGGCCAGGGCGGCCTACAAGGGGATGTTGCACGAAAGCGCATCAATTATCGGTTTCGACACTGCGGCCTGCGCGTTCGTGACCGAGATCGTCCGGGATGGCGGGCAGGGGGCGGGACGCGGTCGCATCAATCTGCGCGACGTTCACCGAACCGATTGGGAATCACCCATACGCCTGACAGAGTGTTACCTCGCACGGGCCCTTCCGGTGACGCCAACCACGGGAAGACGTCCGTCTGTTGGAGTGACAGTGCTATAGGAGGTCTCGTCGATGACGAGGAAACGGAAGAAGCGCACCCCGGCCCGATGCGTCGCCGACGCCGTCACCGCGCCGCGCCCGCGGCAGACCATGCGGCAGTCCGTGCGGCGCCCCCGGCGGCCCCGGTGGCCGTGGGGACCCGGACCCGTCGAGACGGTCGTGATCGTGGTGGTCGTGACCGTGGTCGTCGCCGCGGCGGCCGTCCTGGTGGAGGCCGGCCTGTCGGCCCAGGCCGCGCTCGAACTGGCCACCGGCGGGCTGCTGCTGGGACTCAGGCTCCGGCGGGAGCGGGCCTAGAGAACGCCTGCGAGAAACGTCTGCGAGAGACCCCCGCGATGGGACGCAGAGAGAAACCGGTCGCGGCGAGTGACCCGGCACTGGGCCGGCTGGCCGCGTGGCTGCGCGAGCAGCGCGAACGGGCCGGGCTGACGTACCGGCAGCTCGCCGCCCGCACCAACTACCATCCCACCACCCTGCAACGGGCCGCCGGCGGGCGGACCGTGCCCAACTGGACGGTCGTCGAGGCCTTCACCCGCGAATGCGGCGGGGACCTCAGGGCCGCCCGCCGCAAATGGGCGCAGGCCAACTACTGGGCGCACGTGCCGCGCCCGCCGGGGCCCCAGCGCCGCAGGGCGCCCAGACCCCTGCACCCCGAGCAGGTCGACTCCTTCGCCGACCTGCGCCGCGCGATGCACGAGATGCGGCGCAAGGCCGATTGGCCGGCCCTGGAGGAACTGGACCGCCGGGCCCGGGCCAGGGGCGCGCGCCTGCCCTCCAGCACCCTGGCCCTGGTCCTCAAGGGCGAGGCGCCGTTGCACAAGCCGGTGTTCCGCACCTACATGGAGGTCTGCGGGGTCCGCGAGACCCGCCGGGAACTGTGGGCGACGGCCTGGGACCGGGCGGCCATCGCCCGCACCCCGGTGTCCGTCACCCCCCGTACCTACCAGCGGGAGTTCACCCGCGCCATGCGCAACTCCAGCGGCGGCATCTCCACCGAGAACCTGCTCAAGCTGTGGGTCACGCTGCGCAACAGCCACGCCGCGGACCGGGCCGAGGACACCGGGGACAGCCCGCCGGTTCTCGTGTGACCGGGGCCCGCGGCCGGGACACCCACCAGGAACCCGGCCGCGGGCCCGACCCGCCCGCGCCACCACGGGAACACTCATGCCAATACGACGCACCCCCGCGGCCGTCACCGCCCCCGCGCCCGCCCTGGGCCTGTGGGCGCTGCACGACCTCCACCGGCGGCACTACCTCGCCTACGCCGCCCTGCTGCTCTCCCCGGCCGAGGCGCGACTCGCCGTCCAGGGCGCCTTCGAGGACCTCGCCGGGCGCTGGCTGGAGGCCCTCGCCACCGCGAGCCCGGCCGCCTGCGCCTGGCAGGCGGTCCGCGACCGCGTCTGCACCCTGGCCGGCCCCCGCACACTCGGCCCCGTCGCCCACCTCACCGCACCCCAGCAGGACGTCCTGCTGCTCCACCTCGCCCTCGACCTGCCCGCCGACCGGATCGCCGCCCTCACGGGCACCGAACCGGCCGCCGTGCACGCCCGGTTGCGTTCGCTGGCGTCGGCGCGGAGACCGGGGTGAGCCGCCACCACTCGCCAACTCCACTGCAGGCACGACGCGTTGGCCCGGGTCGCCACCACTGCTCGACGATCCGCTCCCGAGGCGACGGCGAACAGGCGCCACCGCCCCCCGGCCGCCCGCCGTGATCAGCTCGGGGCCTCCTCACGACGGCAGCGGCCGCGCCGCGCGGGCGTACATGCGCACGGCCGCGACGGCCGGGGAGGTGGTGTAGACGCGGGCGAGGTCGACGAGGCGGTCGGCCTCCGACTCCAGTGCGGCGCAGGGCGGTTCGGCGGGCGGGACGGCCCGCGGGGCGGCCGGGGCGGGCACGGCGCCGGCGGCCACCCGTTCCAGGGCGGCGGCCAGCGCGGCCGCCTCCGCCGTCGCCGCGACCAGGGCCTCCGGCGGAGGGAAGCGGCGGGCGGCGGCGGTGAGCCACTGCGGGGTGCGCGGGTCGAGGTGGTGGCGAAGGATCAGGCGCGCGTCGTGGATCTCGATGATCCGCCGGTACAGGGCGAACTGCGCATCGCGCGGCGGCAGCCGCCGGGGCAGCAGCCGGCGGGCGGGCGCGAGCGCGATCTCCGGCAGCACGGTGTGCAGTTCGGTCCACAGCGGGGTCAGCGACCGGTAGTGCCGGTGGGCCCGCAGCCACCCACGCACGGGCGTCAGCACGGCCGGCCACAGCGCGGTCGACAGGCCCGCCGCCAGCAGCGCCGCGCACAGCAGCCCGAGGACGGCGGAGGCGCTGTCCTCGCCCGCGCTCTGGGCGCCGCTGGTGGCCGCGTCCACGACGTCGTCGATGCCCCAGGCGTCCCAGACCAGGCCCACGGCCAGCCCGAGGGTCAGCAGGCGCAGCCCGGTGCGCCGGTGCCCGCGGGCGGTGGCGCGCGCCCGGCGGGCGACCTGGCGCAGCAGCGCGGTGAGGCGGTAGGCGATGTACAGGGTGCGCAGCGCGTTGTACGCGGCCAGGTAGGGCCGTCCGGCGGGGGCGACGGTGAGATCGCCGCTCGTCACGCCCGGGTCGGCGGCCGTGATGAGCACCGCGCACAGCGCCAGGACCGTTGCCAGGACGCCGAGTTGGCGCCGCACGGCGGTCCGGGCCGGCTCAGCGGAGGCCAGGGCGACGGTGAGCAGGGCGATCGCGCCGGTCGCGCACAGGTGCAGGGCGTCGCCGAGCAGGACGGGCAGCAGCGCGGGGGAGGCGAGCAGGCCCGCCAGGCTCAGCAGCCGGGCCGCGCCGGCGACGGTGGGCGGCGCGAGCAGCAGCAGGGCCGCGCCGAGGAAGGCGGTGCAGTAGCAGGCGTAGCGGGTGGCGGCACCCGGCCCGGCCCACCCGCCGCGGGCGCCGTCGCGCGGGCTGCGCGCGTTACGGGCGTCGCGGGTGCTGCGCGCCAGGTGGCAGGCGTTGAACACGAAGAACGCGGCGACGGGGTAGAGCGCGAGCTCGCTCACGGCCGCCCGCCCCCGCCCCCGCCCCCGCTCTCGGAGCCGGAGCCGGAGCCGGAGGGCGGCGGCGCCGACAGCAGCGTGTCCAGCGCCGGCGTCGAACCCGGGCGGGCCGCCGCGTCGGCCTTCGCCGCACGGCTGAGGATCAGCGACGCCAGCAGCTCCGCCTCGCGCTCCTGCGGCTCGTCGTACCCGGTGCGCCCCAGCACCCGCTGGACCAGCGCGGGGGACAGGTGCGGCAGCAGCGCCTGCGAGGACACCGGCGTGATCGGCGCCGAACCGGCGTGGTCGAACAGCAGGTGCGCGATCTCGTGCACCAGGATGTGCCGGCGGTGCAGCGGGCTGGTGTCCGCCGCGTACAGGATGTAGTCCGCCTCCGCCGTGGACACCAGCAGCCCGCACGGCAGGTTCGGGCGCGCGGCGACCGGCACCAGCTCGATGGGCCGCCCGCGCCGGGCGGCGAGCCGGTCCAGGAGCACGGCGGGGTCGAACGGCGCCGGCAGGTCCAGCTCCTGCGCCATCCGCCGGCACCGCCGCAGTACCGCCCGGTAACCGTCGCCGCCGCCCCACGCAACCCGCACGGTGTGTCCTCCTTGCCATCCGGCCCCCGGCCGGTCGTCCCCACGACCCGCCGCCGCGCCGCGCCCCCCGGCCGCGGTCCGTCGCCGTGACTCGTCCCTGTGTCAGTTGAGTCGCCCGGAAGTCTCCCGGAGTTCTGCGGACTTCGTCACGGACTCGTCCCGAAGACGCCGGCCGAAGACGCCTGTCCGAAGACGCCGGCCGAAGATGCCTGCCCCGAGGACACCTGCCGCCGGGGGACCGTCAGGAACGCGTCATCTTCGGGGACGCCTCACGAGGAGGCCGGGCGGCGGGCGGAGTCCCGGCGGGCGATGACGTCGATCAGCTCGCTGACCGTGTCCAGCCCCTCCGGCGAGAGGTTGACCGCCCGAAGCGCCAGGCTGCGCACGCCCGCGTCGCGCAGCGCGCCGAGCAGGGCGAGCTCCTTGGCGATCTCCGCGCCCTGGCGCTCGTCGAAGAAGTAGGCGGGCGGCACCTGGAAGAAGTGGGCGAGCGCCTCCAGGTGACGCTTGGTCGGGTTGTCCCGGCGCCCGGTGCGCAGCTGCCACAGGTAGGTGGTGGAGAAGGACTCGCCGGTCGCCTCGCGGCAGGCCCGGGCGACCTCCTCGTTGGTGTACTGCTCGCGGTCCGGCCGGCGGACCGTCTGGAACAGCGCCTCGATCCTGGCCGCGAGCCCGGACGTCTCGACCGGCCCGTCCTCGCGGGGCGACTCCGCCATGGCAACCCCTCTCCCGCCCGTGACCTCCGCGCCTCAGCCTGGGTGAACGGAGGACACCCTGCTCGATCACCATAGCTCAAGGCAATGAGCCCGGGTGGATGCCGTGCGTCAACTCTTCCATGCCAGTTGACCGGTGGAGTGGCGGGTGCCATCCTGGCCGATCTGACCGCCGGCCCGGGAGGTTCGTGAACGACGCCGTGCACAACACCGCCGACAACACCGCCGACAACAGCCCGTACCCCACCGTCACCGACGGCCCGGCCTCGACCGTGCGCCTCGGCTTCCTGTGGCGCGGAGCCGGCTGGGCCCTCGGCAGCCTCGCCGGCCTGCTGCTGGCCTTCACCCTCGCCGAGAGCGGCGCCGTCGAGCACCTCGGCGTCCTCCCGTCCCTGCTGCTCGTCACCGCCGCCGCCGTCGCGCTGCCCGCCCCCCGCACCTTCCGCCTGCGCGCCGACGAACAGGGACTCACCCTCACCCGCCTCCTGCTCAGCCGCCGCTACCGCTGGCAGGACGTCACCGGCCTGGAGATGGACTTCGGCGAGGACTCCGAGAGCGGCAGCCCCCGCCTGGCGCTGCGCCTGCGCCTGACCACCACCCGCCGCACCGGCTGCGGACCGGCCCTCGGCACCCTCCCCACCACCGGCGACCGCCTTCCCCGCGGCACCGAACCCCCCGAGCTCGCCGACCTGTTCACCCTCCTCGACCGCCACGGCGTGCGCCTGGACGCCCCCCACTACGCCGCCCTCGTCCTGTCCGCCCACGGCAGGCCCCCGCTGGGCCGCCGCTGAACGCGGCGCCGCTGACCGTGGCGCCGTTGAACGCGCTGCCGTTGAACGCGCCGCCCGCCCATGCCCGTTGACGCAGGCAGGAGCGCGCCGGCCGGCAGCGCGCGAGAGGCCAGGGAGCCGCTGTCCCATGCTCACCTTCCACGGCGCGTGGCGCATCACCGTCCTCACCCGCGACGCCGACTTCGAACAGCGCGCCGTCGTCCGCGGCCCCCACGGCACCCGCGTCGTCCCCGGCCGGCCCGGCGCCACCCTGGAGGTCGACGAGGACACCTGGACGCTCGCCCTGGAACACCTGGCCTGGGGCCGCACCTGGGAACCCAACCAGCGCACCACGACCGGCCCGCTCACCGACCACGCCGGCCTGCGCAGCCGCCTGCTCACCAGCAGCGACCGCCACTTCCCCGGCAAGCCCCTCGACTACCCCAACCTCGTGCTGCGCCTGGATCAGCCCACCACCGCCCTGCGCGCCCTCCGCCCCGTCGGCGCCCCCATGACCCCGGCCGCCCCCACCGCCCCACGGGCGATCCGCACGACGTCCTCCGCCGCCTCCTACGGCCGCCCCACCGAGACCCGCCCGGCGGCGTCAGACGGATGACTCAGGGGGCGAACGGCTGGATCTCCCCCGCGAAGACGATGATCTGGTCGATGAGGCTCCGTCGCAGATGGACGACATCCGTTCCCGCCAGGCGGGGGCCTCCGTCAGGCGTGGTGAAGACCCACTGGTACCGGGCCCATTCGTCAGGCATGTCCACCGCTGAGCAGCGCACCATCGTGCCGGTCCCCGCCGGGTGGCGCCGGATGTCCAGCACGAACCGCTCGACCGCCGCGATCCCCTCGCTGCGACCCAACGGCCCCCAGAACACCACGTCCGAGGTCAGGGCCTGCGGGAGCAGGGCAGTCACATAGCTGTCGTTCGAGGCGTTGAAGGCCGAGATGAACGTGTCGATCGCGGAGCGTGCGGTCTCTTCCTGCATGCCCCAGTAATACCAGCCGCTTCGCGTGCGCCCGTCCCACGCCGGCGTCGGTACTGCCGCAAGTCCGCGGCGGGCAGGCGGCGGAAGTGTGACGCAGGACACCCGAAAAGGGTGACATGGTGTTGTCGCGGACGGGCGTGATCATCGACGCATGACGATCACCGCGATGACCACGACGACCGCAACGACGACCGCAACGACGACCGCCACCACCGCCCTCGCCGCCCTCACCGACGAGGACTGCCTCGCCGAGACCCTCGCCTTCAACGCCCAGTTCGAGGCCGCCGCCGCGACCCGCCCCTCCCGCTCCACCGCCCTCGACGCCGCCACCCTCGCCCGCCTGCGCGCCAACCGCCTCGGCGGCGACACCCCGCCCGTGCGCCTGCCGCAGGCCCAGGACCGGATCCTCCCCGGCGGGGTCGGCGTGCGGGCCTTCGTCCCCGAGCACGTCGAGGGCGTCTACCTCCACATCCACGGCGGCGCCTGGGCGTTCGGCTCCGCCGACGGCCAGGACCAGCGGCTGTGGCACCTCGCCCGGCGCACCCGCCTCGCCGTCCTCAGCGTCGACTACCGCCTCGCCCCCGAACACCCCTTCCCCGCCGGGCCCGACGACTGCGAGGCCGCCGCCCGCTGGCTCGTCGACCACGCCGAAACCGAGTTCGGCACCCGGCGCCTGATGATCGGCGGTGAATCCGCCGGCGCCCACCTCAGCGTCCTGACCCTGCTGCGCCTGCGCGACCGCCACGGCGTCACCGGGGCCTTCCGCGCCGCCAACCTCGTCTACGGCCCCTACGACCTGTCGATGACCCCCAGCCAGCGCCTCTTCGGCTCCCGGCAACTGCTCAGCAACACCGACTCCCTGCGCGGCACCTACGAGCTCTGCACCCCCGGCCTGGACGCCGAACGGCGCCGCGACCCGGCCCTGTCCCCGCTCCACGCCGACCTCACCGGCCTGCCGCCCGCCCGCATCGTCGTCGGCACCGAGGACCCCCTCCTCGACGACTCGCTCTTCCTCGCCACCCGCTGGCAGGCCGCCGGCGCACGCGCCCACCTCGGCGTCGTCGCCGGCGCGATGCACGGATTCACCCTGTTCCCGCTCACCGTCACCGAGCGCGAACACCGGCGCGAGCGCGACTTCCTGGCCGGCGCGTGAGGACCCGGACGGTAGCGTCGGCGCCGTGAACCGCACCCCGCGCCTCTACGCCCTGGTGGAAGAACTGCGCGCCGCGGCGCCGCGACCGCTGACGGTCGCGGCGCTCGCCGCCCGGTTCGAGACGAGCACCCGCACCGTCCAACGCGACCTCCAGGCCCTCATGGACGCCGGCGTCCCCGTCCGCGCCACCACCGGACGCGGCGGCGGCTGGTCCATCGACCGGGCCATGACCCTGCCCCCGATCCGCTTCACCACCGACGAGGCCTGCGCCCTGGTCGCCGCCCTCGCCGCCGCCGACCCCGGCGCTCCCTACGCCGGCGCCGCCCGCACCGCCTCCCAGAAGATCGCCGCCACCATCACCGGCCCCGCCGCCACCGCCGCCCGCGACCTCGCCGCCCGCATCGTCGCCCTGCCGGCGGCGCGCACCGAGGAGCCGGTGCGCACCGCCGTCGAACGGGCCCTCACCGACGCCACCGTGCTGCGCCTGTCCTACGTCGACGCGGCCGGCCGCACCAGCGAACGCGAGGTGGAACCCGCCGGACTGCTCACCGCCGGCGGCACGTGGTACCTCATCGCCTGGTGCCGCACCCGCCACGCCGGCCGCGGTTTCCGCCTCGACCGCATCACGGCCGCCACCCCCACCACCGAACCCTCCCCGCCCCACACCCTGGCCGACCTCCTCCAGGGCTCCGCCGCCGCGGCCGCGATCCCCCCGGCGGCCCTGGACCCGCTGCGGTCGGGGGCGTGAAGGCACGACGGACGGGGCGGGAATCCTCTCGCCCTGCTGTCGGTGCCCGCGCCTAGGGTGAGCGGCATGAGCCACGTGGACCTCGCCGTGTCCACGCCGACTGCCCCGATCCGCCGCCGGGCCGTGTCGTCGGCGCCCGCGACGCGCCCGCGATGTGGGTCAGCGACGCGGCGCCGGCCCCCGGACTGTGGGAGACGCTCCACCGCGCCCACCCGCGCACCGGACTGTGGCCGCTGCCGCTCGCCCCGCTCGAGCGCTCGCCGGACTTCCGCCCCTGGCTGTCGGGCGAACGTCCGCGTCCTCCGCGCGGGCTTCGACACCGTGGAACTGAGCGTCCCCGCCCCGCCCATGACGAGGGAAGAGGCCCTGCGGGTGGCCGCCGAGCACGTGGCACTGCGCGTACCCTCGCCCGCGTGCCCCGTGATCCGAGAAAACCCCGCCGCCTGGTCGCCGACGGGCGCGCCTACGTGTGGACCCTGCGCCACAGCCACCGCGCGCTGGACGGCGGCCGCCCGGCGCACTGCCGCGAGACCCTCACGCTGCACCCCCAGCCGGCCGGCACCGGCGGCCCGCTGCGCATCGTCTTCGCCAAGGGCCCGGACCGCTACGTGGGCGGGGCCCCGCTGGGTTCCGGGGACGTCGGGTACGCGCGGGGCGCCTGCCTGAACCTGCACGAGCCGGGCGCCGTCCGGGCCCTGCTCGACGCGGCCACCGCCCGCGGATGGCACCCGGGGCAGCGGCGCGCGGTGGAACTCGACGGCTGGTCCCTGCTGGAGGCGGCCGCCGCCCGCGCCGGGGCCGCCGGACCCGAGGACCGGTAGGAGCCGGCGCCGCGCGCACGTCGGCGCGGCACGTCGGGGGCCGGCTCCCGGTCGGGCGCGGTCAGTATTCGCTGCTCGGGGCCTGGGCAGTGGGGCCCAGGTCCGGGCGGTCACGCAGTTCCAGGGCTTCGCCGTGGTGGTCGAGTTCGAGGACGAGGAGGTCGTTGCGCCCCGGCCGCCACAGGGGGGCCGGGGCGTAGAGGGTGCGCTGGGGCCCCTCGGCGGTGTGGCGGCCCAGGAGGAAACCGTTGAGCCACAGCAGGCCGCGGCCCCAGCCGGGGAGGGCGACGAAGGCGTCGGCGGGGGTGTCCACGTCCGTCTCGAAGCGGTGGAACACCGGGTCGCCGTCGGCGGGCGCCACCGCCTCGGGCTCCTCCAGCCGCAGGGCGGTGAGGTCGTCGAGCGGCAGCGGCCGGATCTCCCACTCGAAGAGCAACTGGCCGTCGTGCGCGACGCCCCGCGTGATGCCCTTGCGGTCGTCCATGGTGGGGCCGTAGTTCACCCGGCCCAGGGCCTCGACCAGGATGTCGAGGGTGGCGCCGCCGGGCCCGGTGGCCAGGGGCAGCGTCGCGCGGGGGCTGTTGCGGTCCAGGACGCCGAGCGGGCGCCCGTCGACGAAGACGTGCGCGCGGTCGGCGAGTCCGTCGATGCGCAGCGGCAGTTCGGGGCGCGGTCCGGGCACACGGGTGCGGTAGTGGATGAGGCCGCGGGCCTGGCCGAGGCGTTCCATCGGTTCGGGGCAGGCCCGCTCCACCGGCGCCGACAGGCAGTCCAGGGCCGCGAGGAGCCGGGCCCGGCCCGTGGCCCGCTCCAGGCGGCGCGGGGCCAGGCGCGGCACGGGGGCGGGCAGTTCGCCATCGGGCAGGGGCACGTAGCGGCCGATGACCTCCCGCAGCGCGTGGAACTTCTCGGTGAGCTCGCCCGCCTCGCCGATCGGCGCGTCGTAGTCGTAGCTGGTGGAGGTGGGCTCGAAGCCGGCGTCGCAGGGGTGGGCGCCACTGTGGTTGGCGCCGGCCCACAGGCCGAAGTTGGTGCCGCCGTGGGCCATGTAGAGGTTGACGGAGGCGCCGGTGGCGAGGAGTTCGTCGAGGGAGGCGGCGCTCTCCTCGGGGTCGCGCACGTGGTGCGGCTCGCCGAGGCGGTCGAACCAGCCGATCCAGAACTCCATCGCGGTCAGCGGTCCCTGCGGCTGCCGGCGGCGCAGCACCTCCAGGCGTTCGGGCGCGCGGGAGCCGAACGTGGCCGTGGACAGGTGGCCGGGGATGGCGCCGCCCTGCTGCATGGTGTCGTGGGCGCCGTCGGCGGTGAACAGCAGGCAGTCCACGCCGCGGCGCACCAGGCCGTCGCGCAGGTGGCGCAGGTAGGCGCCGTCGCGCCCGTAGCTGCCGTACTCGTTCTCCACCTGCACCGCGACCACCGGCCCCCCGCGGCCGGCCAGCAGCGGCAGGATCTCGGGCACGACGGCGTCGAACCAGCCGTCCACCTCCGCGAGGTAGACGGGATCCGAGCAGCGCAGCCGCAGCCCCTCGACGGCCAGCAGCCGGGCGGGCAGGCCGCCGAAGTCCCACTCGGCGCAGATGTACGGGCCGGGGCGCAGGATCACGTCCAGGCCCAGCGCCTGCGCGGCGCGGGCGAACCGGGCGACGTCCCGCCAGCCGGTGAAGTCCACCTCACCGGTGGGCAGTTCGTGGAAGTTCCACGGGACGTAGGTGTCGACGGTGTTGACGCCCAGCGCCCGCAGCCGGCGCAGCCGGTCCTCCCACTGGTCGGGGTGGACGCGGAAGTAGTGCAGGGCGCCGGCGACGATGCGGTGCGGGGCACCGTCGCGCAGGAAGCCGGAGGCGTCGTGGTCGAGCATGCGCGGGCCTTTCGGGGGCGGCGGGCGGGTGCGTACGGACGATGATCTTTGCTCCGGAGCCGCGAAGCGGCGGAGTTCGCTGCGTTGTCAGTGACGTGCCCCATGGTGAACACGGCAACCGAGCGGGGGCGCTCCCATGCTGTCAGGCCGCGGGTATCGGCTTGAACCCGACGTGGCACAGGCTGAGTCATGTGAGGAGTTCGGCGGTATCCGCCGGTCGGTGTGGAACCCCCGCCCTCCAGGACGGGGAGAAGTCAACGGTATGCCCGCACCGTGCGCGGACAATCAGGACCCATGACGGACACCCACACCGGCACCGCCCGCGACCTCCTCGCCCTCGTCGGCGGAGCCGCCAACGTCACCTCCACCGCCCACTGCATCAGCCGCCTGCGCCTGGGCCTGGCCGACCCGGGCCTCGCCCGCACCCGGCAGATCAAGGACCACCCGGCGGTGCTGGGGGTCGTCGTGGACGACACCTACCAGATCGTCCTCGGCCCCGCGGCCGTCGACCACGTCGCACAGGCCTTCGACCGGGCCCTGGCCCGAGAACGGGCCGCCGCAGCCACCACCCCCGCCACCGACGCCCACGCCCTCGCCGCCCGGGGAGCCGCCCTCAAGGACGACCGCGCCCGCCGCAACGCCACCCCCGGCAAACTGTTCCTGCGCCGCATCGCCGACATCTTCGTCCCGCTCATCCCCGCCCTCGTCGCCTGCGGCGTCATCGCCGGCCTCGGCGCCACCCTCAACTCCCTCGCCCTGTCCACCCACACCGGCGCCCTGACCGGCATCGTCCCCGTCACCACCGCACTCTCCCAGGGCTTCATGTCCCTGATCGCCGTGTTCGTCGGCCACAACACCGCCAAGGAGTTCGGCGGCACCCCCGTCCTGGGCGGCGCCGTCGCCGCCATCGTCGTCCACCCCGGCGTCGCCGCCATCACCCACACCCCCTTCGGCCACCTCAAGCCCGGCCAGGGCGGCGTCCTCGGAGCCCTCGCCGCCGCCGCCCTGTGCGCCGCACTCGAACGCCAGGCCCGCCGACGGATCCCCGACGCCCTGCAGATGCTGCTCGTGCCCACCCTCGCCCTCGCCCTGTCCGGCCTGGCCGCACTGCTCCTGCTCATGCCGCTCGCCGGCCTCCTCGCCGACGGCATCGGCAACGGCGCCACCTGGCTGCTCGCCCACGCCGGCGCCGGCGCGGGCGTCGTCCTCGGCGGCACCTTCGCCACCCTCGTCATGTTCGGCCTCCACCAGGCCCTCATCCCCATCCACACCACCCTCATCGAGCAGCAGGGCTACAGCGCGCTCTACCCCATCCTCGCCATGGCCGGCGCCGGCCAGGCCGGCGCCGCCGTCGCCGTCTACCTGCGCGCCCGCCACAACCCCTCGCTGCGCCGCGTCATCAGGTCCGCGCTGCCCACGTGCGTCCTGGGCGTCGCCGAGCCGGTCATCTACGGTGTCACCCTGCCGCTGGTGCGGCCCTTCGTCACGGCCGGGATCGGGGCCGCGGTCGGCGGCGCCGTCGTCGGCGCGTTCGCCCAGTTCGGCCTGACCACCGGCTCCACCGCGGTCGGCCCCTCCGGGCTCGTCCTTCTGCCCCTGCTCGACGGCAGCCACGGCATCGGCCCGGCCGTCCTCGTCTACACCGGCGGCTGGCTCACCGCCGCGCTCGCCGCCTGCGCCGTCACCCACGCCTTCGGCTTCACCCCGGCGACGCTCACCGCCCTCAACGCCCCGGCGCCGGAAGCGGCCCCGGACCCGGCACCGCCGCCGTCGGAGGCCGCGGGCCGCCCCGAACCGCGCGAGCAGGCCGGATAGGGTGACGCCCGACCGGGCCCCGGCACCGCGCGGGCCCGGGCCGAGCACCTTGAGGGGGACCGCATGGGCAACAGGACGGGCGGGCGTGCCGCCGCCACCGAGCAGCGCTGGGAGTCGCTGCCGGAGGGGATCCGGCAGCAGGTCGACGGCTACGTCCTGCAGGACTCGCCGATGCGTGCGGTGCGCGTCGTGTGGACGGCCGGGCGCGCCCTCGGATGGGGGCTCGTCGACTCCCAGGACATCGTGGCGCACCGCTACGAGCACCTCGGCGACCGGATCGCCCGCACCCCCGACAGTCCGCTCGACCCGGAGTCCCTGGCACTGCTCGCCACCGGTGCACCGGGCCGGATCGTGGCGATCGAAGCGCTCTGGGACGGCGACACCGTGCACGACTGGTTCGTCCGTCTGGTGGCCGTCACGGCCGATCCGGCGGGCGAGCACCACCTGGCCACCGTCCATCACGGCACCGCCGTCCGCTTCCTCGGCGACGCCCCGGCCGGCCGCCGCCACCCGTCCGCGGCCGTCGCCGAACAGGCGGGGCGCGCCCTGGCCGGGCAGTTGGGCGTGCCCTTCCACTTCGCCGCCCCCGACGAACCGGACGACCAGGCTCCGCGCTGGCGGCCCCCGGCCGGACAGCGCGGATAGGGTCCCTACGGACGACCGGACGATCTTCGAGGAGTGCCGCCCATGAATGCCGCCGTGAGTGCCGCGCCGAACCCGCCCGCCGGCGCGCCGGTCACCCGGTTCGGCCTGGGCACCGCCGCCGTCGGCCGCCCGGGCTACATCAACCTCGGGCGCGACGCCGACCTGCCCGCCGGACGCGGCGTCGAGGCGCTGCGCCGGCGCACCCACGAACTGCTGGACGCCGCGTACGCGGCCGGGGTGCGCTACGTCGACACGGCCCGCTCCTACGGGCGCGCCGAGGAGTTCGTCGCGCAGTGGCTGGCCGAGCACCCCGCGGAGGCGGCCGACACGGTGGTGGGCAGCAAGTGGGGCTACACCTACACGGCCGGCTGGCGCACCTCCGGGGTGGCCGCGCACGAGGTCAAGGAGCACTCGACGGCGGTGTTCGACCGTCAGGTCGAGGAGACCAGGGCCCTGCTCGGGCGCCACCTGGACGTCTACCTCGTCCACTCCGTCACCCCCGACAGCCCCGCCCTCACCGACCCCGCCCTGCACGCCCGCCTGGCCCGCCTCGCCGCCGACGGCGTACGGGTGGGCCTGTCCACCAGCGGCCCCGACCAGGGCGCCGCGATCCGCGCCGCCCTCGCCGTGACGGTCGACGGGCAGCCGCTGTTCGCCGCCGTCCAGTCCACCTGGAACCTGCTGGAGACCTCCGCCGCCCCCGCCCTGGCCGAGGCCCACGACGCCGGCTGGCTCGTCGTCGTCAAGGAGGCGATGGCCAACGGCCGCCTCGCCGGCCGCAACGCCACCGGCCCCGACACCGCCGCCCTGCGCGCCCTGGCCGCCCGCACCGGCGCCACCTGCGACGCCCTCGCCCTGGCCGCGGCCGCCGCCCAGCCCTGGGCAGGCCTCGTCCTGTCCGGCGCCGCCACCCCCGCCCAGCTCGCCTCCAACCTCACCGCCGCCGCCCACCCCCTCACCCCGGACGACCTCACCGCCCTCGCCCCGCTCACGGAGCCGGCGCAGGAGTACTGGCACACGCGCGCGGGGCTGGCGTGGTCGTGAGGGCCCGAGCGGCCGGGGCCGGCCGGCTCCCCTGACCTCCGCACCGGCTACGGCGGCGTCAGGAACGGCCCCTGACCAGGGATTCCGGGCACCGGCCAGATATGGCCGGTGCCCGTCCTGGTTCCCCGCGGCGCCCGGACACCACGATGGCCACAGGTCGCCGCACCCGACGCGGCGCCCCACCCGACCAGAGGGAGCCGACCCCACATGACCATGCGTGCCAGCCTCGCCCGCCGCCTCAAGGCCGTCCTCGCGACGACGGCGCTCGCGCTCACCGGCGCCGCCGTCGTCCCCACCGCCGCGCACGCCGACACCGCGCAGCCGCACCACTACTACATCGAGATCGGCGGCACCGGGACGGCCCTGGACGCCCCCCGCTGCACCTACACCTTCGACCTCGCCAACCAGCACCTGGCGGCCGGCAGCACCGCGATCCCGGTCTGCTACCCGGCCAGCGGCGGCCCGTTCGTCGGCAGCCACAACGAGATGCCGGCCCCGCTGTTCACGCCGAGCTTCGGCGACAGCGTCAACGCGGGCTACTGGAACGCCAAGGCCGCCCTGGAGAACGCCTACAAGGCCGACCCCACCGCCCGCTTCACCATCGCCGGCTACTCGCAGGGCGCCTGGGTCGGCGACCTGCTGCTGCAGACCATCGCCAACAACGGCACCGCCGTGCCCCGCGAGCAGGTCGACGGCATGCTCTACTCCGACCCGATGCAGCCCGGCACCGGCTTCTGGCACCTCGTCCCGCAGGGCACCCTGATCCCGTTCGTGGCGTACTCCCCGGGCACCGGCCCGGAGAACTTCCCCGGCGGCGTGCCGGTCCGGCGCTTCTGCATCAAGACCGACGGCGTCTGCGACGCGACGTCCCTGGACTCCTTCAGCGGCTTCCTCGCCCAGCACCCGCGCTACCCCGCCACCATCATCAACGAGACCCTCTCCGCCACCGGCGGCAACGGCACCACGTGGTACCCGGCCGGCGCCTGACCGGACACCAACGGCGGAGAGACACGGGGGAGACGGGGGAGACGGGGGAGGGGGAACAACGGGGAAAAGGCGCCGCGGTCCGTGGGGGGACCGCGGCGCCACACCCGTGCCCCGCCCGCGGGCGGGGCGTCAGAACAGCTCCAGCCGCGCGTGCACCGCGTCGGCGAAGACCTCCAGCAGCACCCGGCCGAACGCCTGCTCCTCGCCCCTCCCCGACGTCAGGTGCACAGGGGCGGCGACGTGACACAGTCGGTTAATAACTTGGTATTGAGATAGCGTCAGTTGATCTATGCTGGCGCCGTTCACAAACTCTCCGCACGAATCAGGTTTCGCTGGATGAAGCTGCCCAAGGTGTCCGCCGTACTCGTGGCGGCCGTACTGGCCCCCGCCGTTCTCTTCCCGTCCTCGGCCTCGGCCGCCGACACTCCGCAGCCGGCCGGCGTCTCCGGACCCGACACCGCCTCCGACAAGCCCGACGACGCCGGGCACCAGGACGCCGGGCACCAGGACGCGGGCGACCAGGAGAAGCGCGACCGCGCCACGGTGCAGGCCATCCTCGCCGACAAGGACACCGGCCGAGGTGTGCGCGAGGCCGGCGAGAAGGCCCTCAAGGGCGACGCCGCCGCCGTGCGGCACTTCCTGGACGTCGAACTCCCCAAGCAGCGCGCGGACGACAACCGCGTGAAGGTCATGCAGATCCTGGCGGCCGCCACCGGCCGGGGGGTCAAGGAGGCCGCGAACCGGGCGATGGACGGCACCGACGCGGACATCGTGAAGTTCCTCACCGAGGGCTGGGCCAAGGCCCAGGCCGAGGACGACCGCGTCGCGGTGCTGCGCCTCATGGCCGACAAGGACTGCGGTCCCGGTGTGCGGGCGGCCGGTAGCAAGGCGCTCGACGGCACGGCCGCCGACGTGCGGCGCTTCCTGGAGAGCGGGTATGCCAAGGCCCGCCAGGACGACGACCGGGTCAAGCTCGCGCAGATCATGGCCGCGGGCGGGCCGGCCGTGAAGGCGGCGGCCGGCAAGGCGCTGGACGGCACCTACGAGGACGTCGTCACGTTCCTCAAGGAGGGCCAGTTCACGGCCCGCGCCCAGGACGAGGCCGACGCGGCCCGCAAGCCGGCCCAGGACCGCACCCCGGACGCGAAGCCGGCCGAGCAGCAGCCGCAGCCCGGCGTCCAGCCCGCCGCGGTCACCACGACCACCGGCGCCACCGGCGCCGCTACCGGCGCCGCCACTGGAACGGCCGCCACCGGCGCCGCCACTGGAACGACCGCTACCGGAACGGCCACTGGAACGGCCGATACCGGAACGACCGCCACCCCCGCCGGGAGCACCGGAACCTCCGCCCGCCCGGACCAGCTGGCCGCCACCGGCACGGACGGTCTCGGCTGGGAGGCGGGCGGCGCGGCCGCGGCCGTCGCCGCGGGCGCCGCGCTGGTCGCCGTCTCGCGCCGCCGTCGCTCCGCCGAGGGCTGACGCACCCCGAACGCCTCGTCCCCGGCCGCCGCTCAACCGGCGGCCGGGGACGAGGCGTTCGCACGCTCGGGGTCAGAACTGGGTGCTGACCGTCACGCCGCTGAAGTCGGTGTTGGCGTAGAGGCTGATGTAGCGGTAGCCGGCCGTCGGGTTGGTGACGGTGAGGCTCTGGGCGGTGCCGGGGTTGGTGGAGGAGGCGGTGAAGGCGCTGGGGGAGGCCCAGGTGTCGGCGTTGTAGTAGAGGGAGGCGTTGCCGGTGCCGCCGGAGGTGGTGACCTTCAGCGTGCTGGTGCCGGCCGGCAGGTAGACGTAGAAGTAGTCCAGGTTGCCGGCGGTGCGGGCCTGGTTCGGCCGCGAGCAGTTCTGGCCGAGCGCGTCGGTGCGCGGGTCGGTGCAGGTCGGCAGGGTGGCGCCGGCGCCGGTGGTGACGGTGACCGAGGACGGGGTGCTGGCGCTCTTGCCGGCGCTGTCGGTGACGGTCAGGGCGACCGTGTAGGTGCCGGGGTTGGCGTAGCTGTGCACCGGGTTCCGCTGGTCGGAGGAGGTGCCGTCGCCGAAGGTCCAGTGCCAGGAGGTCAGCTTGGCCTGGGAGTTGGTCTCCACGGACTTGTCGGTCAGGGTGACGGCGGCGCCGTTGACGGCCTGGTCGAACAGGGCGGTGGGCCCGTCGGCGTAGCAGGCGCCGGCGGCGCAGGCGTTCAGCCAGGCGTCGAAGTCGGCGTCGTAGGAGGTGCCGAGGTTGTTGTAGACCGCGTAGCCGCCCTGGTAGTCACCGGTGCGGAAGTGGCCGAGCATGCTGGACACGTCGGCGGGGTGCTTCTCCAGCATGTAGCGCACGGCCAGGTAGCCCCACGGGTAGGTGCGCACCGTGTCCGAGTTGTCGTACGTGTTCTGGAAGACCGTGCTCAGCTTGTAGCGGTGCGCGGCGGCCTCGGTCATCGCCTGGGTGTCGGTGGTGCCGCGGTAGGCGTAGGACTCGTACTCGGCGACGCCCTCGATCCACCAGATGTCCGGGACGGAGATCTCGGTGCCGAAGTTGCCCTTCATGTCGTAGATGTTGTCGAGGTAGTGCGTGTACTCGTGGTTGAGGTTCCACACGTTGGCGGGGAAGCCGTCGTTCCACGACTTGCGGTACATGACCGACACCGGCTTGTTGTCGGGGTCGGTGACGTCCATGACGGTCTGGCCGCCGTTGTTGGTGGAGTTGTTGTAGATGGGCCAGGAGTAGGTGAGGTAGTCGGCCTGGTTCTTGAAGACGGCGAGGGTGATGGTCTTGCCGTACTGGTCGGGGACGGGCCCGTTGTCCTTGACCATGGTGTGGAAGAAGCCGTCCTCGCCGCGCAGGCTGGCGCAGACGGTGGCCAGCTCCTCGGCGGACAGGTCCTCGGCGCGGATGGTGCGGTTGTCGCACACCAGGGTGTGGGGCAGGACGGCGGCGGTGAGCTTGCCGGGCAGGTCGCAGGTGCCGTAGTAGGAGCACTGCGCGCCGTCGTACTGGTTGGCGTTGTACGCGGTGTACACGTACAGCGGGCCGGTGGTGCCGGTGACCGGGGTGGCGTCCAGGACCTGCTTGACGAGGGGCCGGGCGAACGCGGCGACCGAGCCGCCGTCGCCGGCGGTGCGGGCGAGGTCGTTGCCGGCGTTGACGTCGAGGAACTGGTTGGCGGTGCCGAGCAGGTCCTTGTGGTTCTGCGCGAAGTTCGCGAGGGCCGTGATCACGCTCGGGTCGGCGGCGACGGCGCTGACGTAGTCGGGGTTCCAGTTGGCCCGCCACAGCGGCGCGAACAGGACGGCGTTGACGGCCTTCACCATCTTCGGGAAGGCGTTGTAGCCGTTGCCGTAGCCGTTCAGGACCTGCTTGTAGACGTTCAGGTACTGGGCCTGGATGTTGGCGCTGTCGGTGAGGACCAGCACGTCGTAGAGCACGAGGCCGTTGGCGTCGGTGACGTCGTGCCAGCGCGCGCCCGCGAAGAACGCGTCGAGGCCGGCCTTGACGGCGGAGGTGAGCGAGGCGTCGTAGGGGCCGACGGCGGAGGCGTTGTTGGACTGGACGTAGAAGCCGGCCCGCAGGAACAGCACGAGCTGCAGGATGCCGGTGGAGTTGTCGCCGCTGTAGTGCGCGGCCTGGGCCTGGAAGGCGGCGGCGACGGTGAGCATCTGGGACTGCTTGAAGACCTTCCCGGCGTCGGTCCCGGTGACGTTGAACAGCGTGTTGACGCAGTCCGTGGCCGAGCCCCGGACGAAGGAGACCAGGTCGGCGCCACTGCGGGATGCGAAGTCGGCGGGCGTGCAACTGGCCGCTTCCGTACCGGACTTGGCAGCGGCGAAGGCCTGCTTCACGGGAAGGGGCGCGGGCTGCTTGGCGCCCGTGGACGGGCCGCTCTGCACGGCCGTCCCGGCCGGCTGCAGGGCCTGCCCGAGCCGGTCGGAGGCCAGCGGGGCGGCCGTGCGCCCCATCGCCTCGGAGGACTGCGAGGCTATCTCGGCCCCGAACGGCGCGGGTATCGAGGGGGAGGCGCCCGCCTTCACCGGAGCAGCGGCCGGCGAGGCCGACGAGGCGAGGGCAGGGGTCGGCAGCATGAACGCGGAGCCGGCGAGGGCGCCGGCCACGAGAAGGGGAAGGGATTGGCGCAGACGCACTGCGGTGTCCTTGTCCTGAGTGGGGGCGGTAAGCAACGGAGCGTCAGCCACGAGGCGTGAGGGAGGGGGACCTTGACGACAACCTGTCACCGGATTCAGGGTCAGAACAATGTCACAGGTTATATGCCACCGCAAGGGTGTGACATGGCACTGTTGCGCGGGGTTTCCGGACCCGCACCGCCCGCCCCCGCCGGGCTACTCGGCCGCCTGGCGCAGGGCCCGGGCCCGCTCGCGCTGCTCGGCGGCCTCCTCGGGGCGCCCGGTCGCGTCGAGCGCGTCGGCGGCGAGTCGCAACGCGCCGGCCAGTGGCGTCGGGGGAGACCGTGGGCGAGCAGGCTCGCCGCAGGCGGGGACGCCGGCGGTGCGGGGGAGTCCCCCGGGGTGTGCGGGCGGCGGGAAACGCCTTGTCGCGCGCGTGGGCCCTGTATTTCTCGCCCGTCGTCGCGGCCTGGCTGTGGCCGGCCGGCTCCATGCGGCGCGGGGCCGGCCGCCGGCTCATGGTGGCGCCGGTTCAGGGGCGTGGGAGCGGCAGGGAAACGGACCTCAGGGGTCCGTGGTCCGCGTCGGAGCGGGCGGGAGGTCTTCGGCGGGCCGCTGACCGGTGGTCAGGTCCCGTGCCGGAGCACACGGCCGGGCGTGTGGGGCCGAGGCGGGGTGCGGGCACGCGCAGGCAGGTGGAGCCGTGGAACCGTGGAGCCGGCGGCCTCGGCCGACGTGAATTCCTTTTCCGCTGAACGGAATTCACGGGTGGAGGTCACCGGGTGCCCGGCCCTTGCCGGGCACCCGGTGCGGTGTGCGGGGTGTCAGCCGGCCGGGGTGGCGGCGATCCCCTGGATGGCGCTGCTGGCGACGGCGTAGAAGGTGGTCCAGCTGTTGTCGGCCTTCTGGTCGGCGGTCCAGATGCGGCCGTCGGCGCCGATGGCGAACAGGCGGGCCGTGTCGCCGAGGGTGGTGGCGGTCACCTGCTTGACGCCGGCGGCGTCGGGCACGGCGTAGAACGTGCTCCAGGTGCCGGCCGTGTAGTCGCCGGTGGTGGTCCAGATGCGGTCGTCGCCGCCGATGGCGAACAGGCGCACGGTGTTGCCGACGACCGTGGCGGTGATGTTCTTGATGGCGCTGCTGGGGATGGCCTGGAAGGTGCTCCAGGTGCCGGCCGTGTAGTCGCCGGTGGTGGTCCAGATCTGGCCGTCGCCGCCGACGGCGAAGAGGCGGACCTTGTCGCCCATCGCGACGGCGGTGATGTTCTTGATGGCGCTGCTGGGGATGGCCTGGAAGGTGCTCCAGGTGCCGGCCGTGTAGTCGCCGGTGGAGGTCCAGATCTGGCCGTCGCCGCCGATGGCGAAGAGGCGGACCTTGTCGCCCATCGCGACGGCGGTCACCTGCTGGATGGCGCTGTTGCCCGGCACGGCCTGGAACGCGCTCCAGGTGCCGTTGGCACCGTCCTTGCTGGCGCTCCAGATGCGCTGGTCGCTGCCGATGGCGAACAGGCGCACGGTGCTGCCCATGGTGACGGCGCTGACCTGGCGGATGCCGCTGTTCTGCGGGACGGCCTCGAAGGTGCCCCACACGTTCGTGGAGTAGGAGCCCTCGTCGGCCCAGATGCGGTTGTCGCCGCCGACGGCGAACAGCAGGCTGCCCGGACGGGAGGCCTTCACCTGCTGGATCCAGGCGCCGAGGTCGTCCACGCGGCTGGAGGTGGCGCCGGTGCGGGTCTCGGTGGCGGGGGTGCCCAGGCAGCCGCCCTGCCAGGAGAGGGAGGCGACGGCGGCGATCTCGGTGGTGCCGTTCCTGTCACGCAGCAGCGGGGCTCCGGTGTCGCCCTGGCAGACGGGGGACTGGCCGGCGGCGGGCGCGGTGTCGACCGAGGCCGCGGCCACGGCGCCGACGGTGTGCGTGGCGGTGTGGAGCTTGAGCGGCGCCCAGTCGGTGGCGGTGCGGCCGTAGCCGGCCACGCGCAGGCTCTCCCCGGCGGTCGGGGCGGTGGCGCCCACGGTCGCGGGGGTGATGCCGTCCAGCGGGGTGGCCAGGCGGGCCATGACGAGGTCGCGCTCGGCGCGCGGGGCGAGCTCGGCGATGGCGATGGTGCGGCCGGCGATGGTGGCGGTGCTCGCGGTCGCGGGCGCGCCCGCGGCGGGGTGGTCGCCGAAGCAGGAGGCGGCGGTCAGGACCCAGTAGCGGTCCACCAGGGTCGCGGTGCAGGAGCGGGCGTCGGCACGGCCGGGCTGCCCGGCGGTGACCGTGCCGACGGCCGGGTAGTCGGTGGTGGCCGGGGCGGCCGGTCCGTCGGTGGCGGTGAGCTCCACCAGGGTGGTGCTGCCGCTGGTGCCGCCTTCGCCGACCGGGGTCCAGGCGTTCTTGTTGACGTCGACGCTGGAGACCGTGCCCGCGGTGTTCACGGTGGCCTTGATGGTGTGGTCGTCGCCCTTGATGTTGTAGACCTGCGGGATCTCCAGGGCCAGGTAGCCGGTGGGGCCGGTGATCCTGAAGCAGACCTCGCTGGGGCTGGCGGCGCGGCTGTACAGCTGGACCAGGCCGGGGCCCGAGGCGCAGTCGGCGAGGACGATGTGGCCGTCGCCGGTCTTCAGGGTGATGGTGCGGTCGGCGAGGATCTTCGCCGCGTCCGGGTAGGAGAAGCCCTCCACGGCGCTCGGCGGGGCGGCGTCGGCGGCGGTGGCCGGGATCGGGGCGGCGACGACGGGGATCGCAAGGGCCGCGCCCAGGGGCCAGGCCAGTCTGCGAACGGTACGCACGGGTACTCCATAAAGAGATATGCGCCCGGGAGACACCAGCGCCCCCGAGCCGGCAAAGAATGAATCAAGCGGAAGCTATCGTTTCGAAATTGTGCACGTCAACGCATATGAGCACCCCTGGCGCACCTCTGACCTGTGGTCAAGCCCCGCACGGGAAAACGGGGTCAGGCCGCCCGGGTCCGGGGCATCCGAATATGGACATTTGCGGATGAAGACAAAGAGGGTCGCCCGCCGCGGGATTGTCACGTTTGGGTGACGTTTCCTCCGCACTGTGAATCCGCCGCCGATCTCGCCGTCGATCTCGCCGTCGATCGCGCTGCGGACCCGAAGGGCCCCGCCGGATCGCCCGGCGGGGCCCTTCTGTGTCATTCCGTGCTATTCGCGATGTACCCGCGGGTTTTCACGGCCGGCGGCCGGCACCCGATGGCACGGCCGCTAGACGAGACCCGCCTCGTCGAGGAACTCCGCGATCCCCCGCAGGGGAGCGCCGAGGTCCACCCGGTCGATCCCGGCCGCCTCCAGGTGAATGAGGATCTTCGCGTCCTGAAGGGACCCGATCTCCTTCGTGTAGGCGGCCAGGCACGAGTCCAGGGCGTCGAGCACGTGCTTCTCGACGTCCGTGTCGGACGGGTTGCGCGATGCCGCGGCCAGAGGGATCGGAGGCGTCGCCAGGATGACCCCGGGAGCCCCGTCGGCCCGCTCGTTCGCGAGGACCTGGGCGACCCCGAGCTGCGGGGTTCCCCCGTAGCGGTCGTGGGCGAGCGCGAAGCTCAGGATCGCGGCGTCGCAGTCCCATCCCGTTTCGGCGACCGATCCGCGCCTGAAGTCCAGGCCGGGCCTGTTCCCCAGGAAGTCGCGGCACGAATCGACGAACCGGTCCGTGGAGGCGGCGATGACGAACCTCATGGGCACCCGATGCCCGTGCTCATGCCGGTCATGATCGAGGGCCTTCCGAGGAGCTTGAGTTCGTCGTTGTTGAGGGCCACGCCGCCGTCGACAACGTCGGCAGTGTAGGTCATGCGGGTCCCCTCCGGCAGGTCGGCGAACGTGACCTTCGTCCGGATCATGGTGTACGGACCCTCGGCCGGATAGGCGGCGTAGGCGCGCCGGGCGTACTCGGCGGCCCCGGCCTCCGTGAAGGAGAAGTACTTGACGCCCTGCGGGCTGTTCCAGGTCCGGTTCGCGGAGATGTCCGCGAGCTCGGGAGCGGTGACCGCGCGCCAGAGGTAGATCTCGCCCGGGCCGGCCTCGCCGCCGTTGTGCACCAGCACGGGCGTGTTCCCGGCCAGCACGTAGTACGTGTGGACGAGGGTCACGCTGAGGTTGTACGTGGGCTGCACCCCCGTCCAGTGCCGGGTACCGGTGATCCGGGCGGTCTGGCCGTCGGAGGTGCGGACGCTGTCGCCGGCGACCAGGTCCCCGGCCTCGCGCCACACGTGGGTGCTCTCCACCCAGAAGCGGTGGTGGCTGGTGGAGGTGAGGGCTCCGGTGGAGCCGTCCGGCGCCGCGATCGTGAGCTCGGTGAACTCGTCGTCGTCGGGGGTGTAGATGGTGGTCTCGACGCGCTGCGCGGTGGTCGCGCCGGTGGCGGGATCGGTGGCCAGGACCGTGTCACCGACCCGGACCTGCTCGATGGGACGGCGGGTGCCGTCGCCCATGAGCACCGGGGTGCCGGCCGGGAAGCTGTTGGGCTTCGTCGGGCAGGCCTTGCGGAGGTCGTTGGCCGCCTTCTCCTCGTTCTGGAGCTGCTGGAACAGGCCGCGGTCGATGTTCTGGTCCTGCTTCAGGGCCTCAAGCGCGGCGTCCGCGCCGGCGCCCCCGTCCTTGAGGAGCTGACGGAACTTTCCGACCGCGTCGGCCGTGGCGGTCAGCTTGCTGATGGCCGCCTGGCTGTAACCGTCGAGGGCGGCCTGGACGGCGAGCTTGGCCTCGTCGATGCCCACGCCCGAGACGAGGGCGAAGCGGAACGCGACGACGGACTTGGCACCTGCGGCGAGCTTCTCGTAAGGGATGAAGGTGGCCGCAGCCCACGCGCACGAGCTGTTGAGACCGGGGTCGTGGTAGCACTTGACGAAGTCGTCGGTCAGCGCGTGCCACAGGATCTGGCCGCGGACCGCCTCCGGCGAGTAGTGCAGCCTGTAGTCGAAGTAGGACAGCTGGAACGTCTCGTCACGCTGGTCGTTGACCTGGGTGCTGCTGACGAGGACGGTGTTCCACACGGTGTACTTGCCGGCACACGCGGCGATCGACAGGCCCGGTTCCGGGCAGGTCTTCATCACGTAGTCGACCGTGCCGGTGACCTTGACGTGGACCGTGACGTCGCAGACGTCCGTGCCCTTGCCGTTGTCGTGCCAGACCTTGGGGTCGACGTTCTTGATCATGATGTCGCCGTGGCCCATGACGAAGTCACCGGCGGTGCAGCGGCCCAGGTTGTCCTTGCCCTGCTCGGTCTTCATGTCGCCCTGGGGGACGGCCTCGATGTAGGAGACCCGGCCGCTGGAGTCGACCTGCACGGTCTGGTCCTGCAGCTTCCCGTCGACGCTGTCGGCCTGCTGCTTGGTGAAGACGGCGGCCTTGGCCTCGTCGGCGGCCTTCTGCGCCTCGTCCTTGCTCTTGTTGGCGGCGGCGGCCGAGGCCTGGGCCTGGTCGGAGGCGGTCTTCGCAGCCGACGCGAACTGCTGCGCCTGGTTGGCGTAGCTGGTGGCCGCGATCGCCGAGTAACTGGCGCTGCGGGCCGCCGCGTCCGCGGAGGCCGCCGAGGCCTGGGCCTGCTGGGCGGACTTGGCGGCCTGCGCCGCGGAGGCCTGGGCCTGCTGGGCGGACTGGGCGGCCTGGGCGGCGAAGCCCTGGGCGTCCTGGGCGGACTGGGCGGCCTGGCCGGCGTACTTGGCGGCCTCGGTCGCCGCGCCGAGCGCGGTCTGGTAGGACTGGGCGGCCTGGGCCGCGTACTGCTTGGCCTGGGCCACCGAGCCGTCGATCGTGGCCAGGTAGGAGGCGATGGTCGCCACGTGGGCGGCCGTGACGGCGTCACGCTGCTGGGCCTTGGGCAGGCCGGTCTGCAGGAACGGCACGAGGCGGTCGGCGGGGCCGGACAGGACGGCCTGGGCGGCCGCCTTGACCTCGGCTCCGCCGGTGGCCAGGGCCTGGGTGACCAGGACGCGGTTGTCGTCG
>NZ_JAQYXB010000335.1:0-320 GCF_036322405.1 Streptomyces sp. SP17BM10
GGCGGACCCAGAAGGTCAAAAACCACCCCCCCCCCCCCACCCCCACAACAACCAAACCCCCCCCAAAACACACCACACATGCCTTGTTCCCCACCCCCACAAACAACACACCAAGCACACACAGCAAAAAAACAACCCCCAGAAAACAACAAACCCCCCGGCCCCGACCACCGCCCCAACCCCCCCCAAAAAACCAAACAAGACAAAAAAAAAAAAAAAAACCCCCAAAAAAAAAAAAAAAAACCCCCCCCAAAACACCAAACCAACACACACCCCAACACAAAAAACACCACCCCCCCCACCCCCCACAACAAACCACC
>NZ_JAQYXB010000336.1:0-1176 GCF_036322405.1 Streptomyces sp. SP17BM10
TACTGACCTTGGCGCTTCGAGGTGATTGGCCTGTTTGGGTAGCTGACTGACGGCCGTGTGCGCGCTATGCCGTTGGTATGCGTTATGCGGATGGGGGCGGGCTGACGGCAAAGGCACGTCAGCGCCGCGAGGCGGTGCGGCTGGAGGCCGCCGCGTTGTTCGATGAAGGCGTCCCACCGAAGGAGGTTGCCCGCAGGTTGCGGGTGACCACGAAGTCGGCCTACCAGTGGCACCAGGCCTGGCGGGAGGGCGGGGCCGGGGCGCTGGCTTCACGGGGACCGGGTGGGCAGCGTTGCAAGCTGTCGGCGCGGTGCCGGGCGAAGCTGGCCGAGTACCTCGAGCAGGGGTCGGCCGTGCACGGCTGGGACGAGGACCAGGTGTGGACCGGCGCGCGGGTGGCGACGCTGATCGGCCGCGAGTTCCACGTGTCCTACAGCGTCTCGGGGGCCACCCGCCTGATGCACCGACTCGGCTTCACCCCGCAGGTCCCCACGCGGCGTGCCGCGGAACGCGACGAGCAGGCCGTGTCCGCGTGGATGGAGGTGACCTGGGCGGAGGTAAAAGCGCCCGGGCGGCCTGCGACGGATGGCTCTGCTTCGAGGACGAAGCGGGGTTCACCCGCAGACCGCCCAAGGCACGCACGTGGGGACGCCGTGGCATCACCCCGGTCGTGAGGGTGGGCGGCCGGGGCTCCGGACGGGTCTCGGTCGCCGGGCTGATCGCGATGCGGCCGGGCTCGCGGACCCGGCTGTGTCACCGGCTGCGGTGCCATACCGGGCGCAAGGGCGAACGCCGCAGCCTGTCCGAGCGTGACTACATCGGGCTGATAGACGGGGTCCACCAGCTGGTCAAGGCGCCGATCGTGCTGGTGTGGGACCGGTTGAACACCCATGTCTCCCATGCCATGCGTGACTTGATCAACGCGCGGGACTGGCTGACGGTGTTCATCCTGCCCGCATACGCACCCGAGCTGAACGCGGTCGAGTACCTATGGGCCCACGTCAAGCGCAGCCTGGCGAACCTCGCCAGCGTGGCTCTGGAGCGACTCGCCGCGGTCGTCCGCAACCGCCTCAAACGGCTCCAGTACCGATCCGACGTCCTCGACGGCTTCCTCACCGGGACCGGACTCTCCCTCGACCTCCCACCGCCATCACCTTGAAGCGCCGAAGTCAGTAA
>NZ_JAQYXB010000337.1:0-384 GCF_036322405.1 Streptomyces sp. SP17BM10
GCTACACCCACCGGGAGAGCCAGCTCAACAACGCCATCCAGGCCGCCATTGAGGCAGTGGTCGACGCCGCCCTGGCCATGCGGGTGCGGGAGCCGCGGGCCGGCGCGGAATCCGGCACGTGTGTGCGAAGATCTCGAGGGGCGCCCGGGGGCGCGCCACCCACAACCACCCCCCCCCCCCACCCCCCCCCCCACAAACCACCCCCACAGCAAACACACACCCCCAAAAAAAAAAACCCAACGCCCCCACAACAAAAAAACAAACAAAACCAAAACAAAAACCAAACAAACCCCCCACACACACCCAAACCCCCCCCCCCAAACACCAACCAAAACCCCACCACCACCCAAAAAAAAAAAAAAAAAAAAAAAAAAAAAAAAAAAA
>NZ_JAQYXB010000338.1:0-983 GCF_036322405.1 Streptomyces sp. SP17BM10
GGTGGCGTGGCCCGGCACGTCCAGGCACTTGTCGCCGTACACGGTCAGCTGGTCGCCGGCCGTCGACGTCCACTGCTGGTTGGCCCCGCCCGAGCAGTCGTAGACCTGCAGGGACGTGCCGTCGGCCCGGCCGAAGTTCGGGACGTCGAGACACCGGCCGGAACCCGCACCGCGCAGGGCGCCGCTGGTGTCCGCCTGAGCGGGGGCGGCGACGAGCATCGCCGCCAGCGCCACGACCACGGCGGTGAGCACCGCGGACAGTGGCCTGCGGCTGGAACCTCGTTTGCTCATCGGTTCTCCTTCGTGAACGGATGGGGCTGTCATCAGGCTTTGTTATCGCTCACATATGGGCGCGCGCTGCTGTGAGCGCGCACCCCGCAGCTCGGCTCACGTGAAGCTCCAGTGCTGGTTGGCGCCGCCGTTGGAGTCCCAGATCTGGACGGGCGTGCCGTTGCCGGTCTGACCGCCGGGGATCTCCAGGGCGCGGCCGCTGGCGACGTTGGTGAGCGTGTAGGAGCCGTCGCCGTTCCGGTCGGCCCGCCAGTGCTGGTTGGCGCCGCCGTTGGGGTCCCAGACCTGCATCCTCGTCCCGTTGCCCGTCCGGTCGCCCGGCTCGTCCAGGGTGCGGCCGCTGGCGATGTTGGTGAGCGTGTAGGAGTCGTCGCCGTTCCGGTCCGCCCGCCACTGCTGGTTGGCGGCGCCGCCGTTGGCGTCCCACACCTGGAGCGGGGTGCCGTTGCCGTTCTGGCCTGCGGGCTCGTCGAGAACGCGCCCGGCGGCCATGTCGGAGAGCGTGTACACGGTCCCGGAGGTGATGCCCCCGCTCGGTGTGCCGCCGTTTCCGCTGCCTCCGAGGGTGGTGAGGACGGCGCCGTAGGCGGGCTTCTTGGTGCCGTTGCGGTCGAACAGCAGGGGGTTCTCGCCGCTGCGCCAGGAGTCGCTGTCGCGGATGCCCCATACCGTGATGCCGGTGCAGCGGGTGA
>NZ_JAQYXB010000340.1:0-321 GCF_036322405.1 Streptomyces sp. SP17BM10
GCGGTCTTTGCGCTGCTGATTGAGGTGGTTAGGGACTGTCAGTCCGTACGCCTGTGCGTGCTGCTCCTGCGGCTTGGCCGGGCGTGGGTGGCACAGGTCGTGGGGGTCCTCGATGATGTCGGGGATTTGGTCGTGTTGTAGGAGGGGGGGGTGGTGGGGCTGATCCTAAATCTATAGTTGTAATTCGTCAAGGACAACCACAAAACAAAACCCCACAAAAACACAAACAAAAAAACAAAACACCCCCCCACCAAAACCAAACCCAAACACAACCCACACCAACCAAAAAAAAACAAAAACAAAAAACCACACAAAAACAAA
>NZ_JAQYXB010000341.1:0-326 GCF_036322405.1 Streptomyces sp. SP17BM10
CGCCCCCAGCGTCCAGACCCAGCTCCCGGGCGCGGTCCTCAACCGCGGCCACGCCTACGAGGACGCCGGCACCGTCGGCATGTACCCCATCGGCAGCGCCCTCGCCGGCCCCGCCGTCGGCGCCATCGGCACCGACCGCGTCCTCCATGTCGGCGCGGGGGGGGGCCAACCCAACCCCCCCCCCCCCCACCACAACCACCCCCCCCCCACAACCAAAACCCCCCCCCAAAACAAAAAAAAAAACAAAACAACCACACACACAAACACAAAACAACCCACAACACCAACAAAAAAAAAAACACCAAAAAAAAAAAAAAAAAAAAAAA
>NZ_JAQYXB010000342.1:0-997 GCF_036322405.1 Streptomyces sp. SP17BM10
GGTGCGGACCAGCCGTTGGGGTTGGTGGGGTCGCTGGAGGTGCGGTAGATGAAGGGCCATTGACCCCACTGGTAGGCGAGGACCCAGATGTTCTTGGGCGCGAAGTAGAACAGGGTGGGCGCCACCGCGTTCTGGTTCATCCCGATCTGTGCGGTGGAGGCCATGTCCGACCAGTTCGTGAAGGGGCTGAACATCATCGAGCCGTACGACGAACCGTTCACGTTCGACGCGTAGACCACGTGCTTGCCGTTGACCACGACGTCGGTGAAGTCCTTCACCGCACCCCACCCGTTCGCGGGCTGGGCCAGCACTCCCGTCGACGACCAGTGGTACGTCGAGGGCAGGGCGCAGGTGCCACTCGGGGCGGGCGCCGTCGCGGTCGGCGCCGGGGTGGACGACCCGGTCGGCCTGAGGTTCCAGTGCTGGTTGGTAGCGCCCCAGGAGTCCCAGATCTGGACGGGCGTGCCGTTGTCCGTCCGGTTGCCCGGGGTCTCCAGGGCCCGGCCGCTCGCGACGTTGGTGAGGGTGAAGGAGCCGTCGCTGTTCCGAGCGGCCCGCCAGTGCTGGTTGGCGCCGCCGTTGGCGTCCCAGACCTGCATCCTCGTCCCGTTGCCGGACCGGTCGCCGGGCTCGTCCAGGACCCGGCCGCTGGCGACGTTGGTGAAGGTGTAGGAGCCGTCCTTGTTCCTGGCGGCCCGCCACTGCTGGTTGTCGGCGCCGGCGGCGTCCCACACCTGGAGCGGGGTGCCGTTGCCGTTCCACCCTGCGGGCTCGTCGAGCACGCGGCCGGAGGCGGCCACCGCGGACAGCGTGTAGGTGTCACCGGAGGCGATGCCCCCGGTCGGCGTGCCGCCGTCGCTGCCTCCGAGGGTGGTGAGGACGGCGCCGTAGGCGGGCTTCTTGGTGCCGTTGCGGTCGAACAGCAGGGGGTTCTCGCCGCTGCGCCAGGAGTCGCTGTCGCGGATGCCCCATACCGTGATGCCGGTGCAGCGGGTGA
>NZ_JAQYXB010000343.1:0-83291 GCF_036322405.1 Streptomyces sp. SP17BM10
ACTTTTGGCACGCTGTTGAGTTCTCAAGGAACGGACGCTTCCTTCGAGCCGCCTTCCAGCGGGCCCTCCGGGCGCTTCGTTCTTTCGTGTTTCCAGCTTATCAGATGATTTCCGCTCCGTTTTCCGGAGTTTCATTCATCGGATTTGCTTTCCGCTTTCGTCGCCCCGGTCTCCCGCGGCGACTCCGGAACTGTACGGGGCCGGGGGCGCCACATGCAAATCGCCCCCGCCCGGGGGCCGGGAGGGGGCGATTGGCGAACGGCCGGTGAACGGCCGGCGGGAACGTCGGGCCGGGGTCAGCGGACCTCGGTGATCTCCGGGCCGCGCGAGAACGGGTCGATGGAGGCGCCGCCGAAGCGGCTCTCACCCTCCGCGGCGGCAGCGGCTGCCCCGCCGCCGTCGGCCACCATCTGCGCGTCCTCGGGGAGCTTCAGGACGATCGGGTCGCGGGGTGCCATCGGGCTCTCGCCGCGCACGACGACCGTCTGCCGGAAGACCTGCTCCAGGATCCCGGCCATCTCCGGCTGCACCGCGGCCTGGCCGGAGATCACGCCGCGCAGGAACCACCGCGGGCCGTCGCAGCCGACGAAGCGCACCAGCTGCACGCCCTGGGTGCCGTCCGGCAGCTGCACGGGGACCTGGGCGCGGAGGTGCCAGCCCAGCGGGCCCTCCTCCTCTTCGATGAGGCCGCCCTGCGCGGTGATGCCGTTGGCGATCTCCTCGCGGACCTCCCCCCAGATGCCCTCCGACTTCGGGGCCGCGAAGGCCTGGAGCTGAATGGCGCTGTTGCCGAGGACGAGGGTCGCGGCGACGATCGCGTCACCGGCGACCTCGACGCGGAGCTCCATGCCCTCGACGCCCGGGACCAGGAGGCCCCCGAGGTCGACACGGCCCTCCTCCGGGTTCTCCAGCTCGGAGTGGTCCCACGGACCGTCCGGCCGCGGGGCCGGCGGCAGGCCGACCCGGTCGGCCGGGTCCAGCTCGGTCACGTTCTCGCTCTCGGCGGAACCTTCGACGTCATCGGCCGTCTCGTCGGCGCTGATGGCGTCGTCGGCGAGCTGCTCGACAGCGTCCTCGCTCTTCTGGCGACGACGGAACACGGTCACTGTCCTTCCCGGTCCAAGACCGATGCGAATACCTGCTCGGCTTCCTGCGAGGCCGCGGGCATGCTAGACCGCGGCGTGGCCACCGGTCGACCCGAACCCACCCTCGGCACGTGCCGACCCAGGCAGCTCGGCCACCTCGTGGAAGCGGGCCTTCTCGACCTGCTGGATGACCAGCTGGGCGATCCGGTCCCCTCGGCGGAAGCTGACCCCCTCGCGCGGGTCCAGATTGACGACGATCACCTTGATCTCTCCACGGTACCCGGCATCGACCGTCCCCGGGGCGTTCACGAGCGCAACTCCGCATCGAGCTGCCAGCCCGGAGCGGGGGTGGACGAAGGCCGCGTAGCCGTCCGGGAGGGCGATGGCGACACCGGTCGGCAGGACGGCCCGCTCACCGGGCGCCAGCTCTGCGTCGACGGCGGTGCGCAGGTCGGCGCCCGCGTCACCGGGCTGCGCGTACTCGGGCAGCGGCAGCTCGGGGTCGAGGCGCCGGATCAGGACGTCCAGCGGCTGGTTGGTGGTGCTCAAGGGTTCACCTCAAAGGCTCGTGCGCGCTTCATCAGGTCGGGGTCGTCGAGGACCTTCCCGATGTCCTCGGGACGACCGTGCGTGGTGAAGTGTTCCAGCTTCACCTGGATGAAGAGCGCCTGCGCCCGCACCGCGACCGGTCCGTCCGGACCGCCGATCCGCGCCTCGGCGGCGCCGTAGATCTTGCGGCCGTGCACGCCGGTGACCCAGGCGCGCAGGTGCAGCACCGAGTCGACCGGAACGGGGCGCAGGAAATCGGTCTCCAGCCGGCCGGTGACGGCGGGGACGTGCAGCAGCCAGTTCAGCGTGCCGAGCGTCTCGTCCATGGCCGTGGTGAGCACGCCACCGTGGGCGAGGCCGGGGCCGCCCTGGTGGACGTCGCGGACGGTGAACTCGGCGGTGACGTCGAGCCCTTCGCCGGCGACCGCGTCGATCCGCAGGCCGCCGGGGTGCTGCGGGCCGCAGCCGAAGCAGTGCTCGTAGTGCGAGCCGAGCCGGGTGCCGGGGGCCGGTGCCTCGGGGGCCCGCGGGGGCAACACGGCGTCCGGCGGCGGGGTGGTCGGGGTCGGCGGCGTCGCGGGCGCCGACCGGTCGGCGGGGGGCGTGGGGGCAGTCGTACCGGTCACGCTTCCCCACCCTACCGAGGCCCTACCGGGCGGTAGCAGGGCGGCGGACGGCCTCCGGACGGCGTGACGGACGCGGCGACGGGCGGGGGTGCCGTCCGGGGCCGGTCGTGAGGGCGCCCACAATGGGGGGCATGTACGACGAACGCCTCACCGTGCCCCGCTCCTGGTGGCTGCTCCCGGTCGTGACCGGGCTCGCGCTCGCGTTGATCCTGCTGCGGGTCAGCGGGCTGGGCGCACTGATCGGGCTGGTCGTCGGGATCGCCGTGGGCGCGGTCGCGATCAGCAGCTACGGCTCGGCCAGGATCCGCGTGGTGCAGGGGTCCCTGGTGGCCGGCCCGGCCCGGATCCCGGTGGACGCCCTGGGCGCCGCGCACGCGCTGAGCCCGGCCGAGGCGGTCGCCTGGCGCGGGCCCAAGGCCGACCCGCGGGCCTTCATGCTGCTGCGCAGCTACGTCCCGACGGCGCTGCGCGTCGAGGTGACGGACCCGACCGACCCGACGCCGTACCTCTATCTGTCCACGCGCTCGCCGATGAAGCTGGCCGAGGCGCTGGAGGAGGCCCGCCGGAGCGCGCGGGCGTAGTGCAGGGCGCGTGCACCGCCGGCGCACGCCGGAAGACGAAGAGGGACGGTTCCGCTGGTGCGGGACCGTCCCTACGACTTTTGTCCTGCCCGGACCTGCCGCCCGGCTCCGCTGCCCGGAGCCGGAAGGGGCTGGGTGCCGGCCCCGCGCGGATCGCGGGTGCCGGGCCGTGTCCGCCGCGGTGCTCAGGCGCCGCAGTCCCGGCAGATCGGGTTGCCGTTCTTCTCGCTGTAGAGCTGGCTGCGGTGGTGCACGAGGAAGCAGCTCATGCAGGTGAACTCGTCGGCCTGCTTCGGCAGGACGCGAACGGCGAGCTCCTCGTTCGAGAGGTCGGCGCCGGGGAGCTCCATGCCCTCGGCCGCATCGAACTCGTCGACGTCGACAGAGCTTCCGCCCTTGTCGTTCCGCCGAGCCTTGAGCTCCTCGATGCTGTCCTCGTTGACGTCGTCGTCGGTCTTGCGCGGGGTGTCGTAGTCGGTTGCCATTTTTCGCTCTCCCCCTCCGGGTTGTGCGGTGTGTGCGGTATCTCCAGCGCACGTAACGCATGGGGGGTCGGTCTTGTGCCCGACCCGAGGCGGAGATTTTGCCTTACTTCAAGCCCTGTTACTCAATCGACACTCAGCCCGGGGTCCGTTGGGGTGATCCGGCAGGGCGCGGGAGGCCTCACGCTGGGCCATCTCAGGCCCCCTTCCGAGCCCGTCGGACGGCGACTCAGAGTGAGCGCGGGCCGTGCGGGCGCCCGCAGAATCCCATGCCCAGCAGGGACGGTCGCCAACCCCGTGCACGCCGCTGGGCCGAAAATCCGGTCACGGACGGCGATCGGAGCCCGAAGGGCCATGATCACTCTCCGAGTTCGACCGGCACCGCGGAGCGACACGGTGTGAGCTTGGTCACGTTCAGAATCTTCCGGGGCAAATCACGGAAAATCCACCCACTCCGAAGCCCTCGACGGCTCCCCGGGAGCACCCGCGCGACCGTGCGCCGCCCCGGAGGGCGGCGCACCGGCGGACGTCGGCCGCGCGGGGCGTGCTAGGAGGCCCGGCGCGCGGCCCGGCGGGCGAGCAGCGCGGCCTGCCGCTCCTCGAACTTGCGGGCCTGCCCGTCCAGGCCGTCGAGGAAGACCCCGAGCTCGTCCTGGGCCATCAGGCCCTCCGCGCCGAGGCCGTCGAGCTCCATCACCCGCAGGTGGCGGAGCACCGGCTGCAGCACGTCGTCGTGGTGGATGCGCAGGTTGTAGACCCCGCCGATGGCGATCTGCGCGGCGGCGCGCTCGAAGCCGGGGATGCCGTGGCCGGGCATCCGGAAGTCCGTCACGACGTCGGCGATGGCCCGCATGGCCTGGTCCGGGGCGATCTCCAGGGCGGCCTTGAGCAGGTTCCGGTAGAAGACCATGTGCAGGTTCTCGTCGTTGGCGATCTTCGCCAGCAACTGGTCGCACAGCGGGTCGCCGGCGTACTTGCCGGTGTTGCGGTGCGAGATGCGGGTCGCGAGCTCCTGGAAGGCCACGTAGGCCACCGAATGCAGCATGCTGTGCGCGTTGTCGGACTCGAAGCCCTCGGACATGTGGGACATCCGGGCCCGCTCCAGCTCCACCGGGTCGACGGCCCGGGTGGCGAGCAGGAAGTCGCGGATGGCTATCCCGTGCCGGCCCTCCTCGGCGGTCCAGCGGTGCACCCAGGTGCCCCACGCGCCCTCGCGGCCGAACATCGTCGCGATCTCGTGGTGGTAGCTCGGGAGGTTGTCCTCGGTGAGCAGGTTGACCACGAGCGAGACCCGGCCGAGCGCCGTCACCTGGGACTGCGCCGGCGACCATGCCTCGCCGCCGAGCACGCCGTCGAAGTCGCGGCCCTGGCTCCACGGCACGAACTCGTGCGGCATCCACTCCTTGGCCACCGCGAGGTGACGGTTGAGCTCCTTCTCGACGACCTCTTCGAGGGCAAGGATCAGCCGCGCGTCGGTCCAGGCGCTCGATCCGAGCGAGGTGCTGCGCTGCACGGGGGCGATGGTCACGGGGCTTACTCCTGGGGGAGGGCACGCGCGGGACGGGCGCGTTGGGCGGACACGTCGGGGGACGCGCGGGGGACGCACTTACGGTTGCGTAGGTTACGACACCGTAAGTTGCCCGGACCGGAAAAGACAAGCCGCCCCCGCCTGGCCTTATGTCGTCTTGACGGGCCTGACGGGGGCGGCCGGGAACGGTCGCTTACGGAGGGCGGTGGCACGGGCGGCGCGGTGGGCCCCGCAGCGGCCCGCGGGCGGGATCAGGGGCCGGGGATGCGCACCCGCATCGTGAGGCCGCCACCGGGGCGCGGAGCGGCCTCGATGACGCCGCCGTGGGCGCGGACCACCGAGCGCACGATGGACAGGCCCAGCCCGACCCCCTTGTCGCTGCGGGTGCGGTCGGCGCCCTTGATCCGGCGGAACGGCTCGAAGATGTGCTCCAGCTCGTACTGCGGCACCATCGGGCCGGTGTTCGAGACGACCAGTTCGCCGCCGCCCGGCACCTCGGCCGTGGTCAGCTCGACCCAGCCGCCGGCGGTGTTGTAGCGCACGGCGTTCTGCAGCAGGTTGAGGGCGATCCGTTCCAGCAGGACGCCGTTGCCCGAGGCCACGGCCGGATCGAGCGTGGAGCGCAGCTCGACCTCCCGCTTGTCGGCCTCGGAGCGGGTCTGCTCCAGCGCCCGGGAGGCCACCTCGGACAGGTCCACCGGGCGGCGCTCGGTGAGCTCGTTGTCGCTGCGGGCGAGCAGCAGCAGGCCCTCGACCAGCTGCTCGCTGCGCTCGTTGGTGGCCAGCAGGGTCTTGCCGAGCTGCTGGAGGTCGGGCGAGGCGGCCGGGTCGGAGAGCTGCACCTCCAGCAGGGTCCGGTTGATCGCCAGCGGCGTGCGCAGCTCGTGCGAGGCGTTGGCGACGAAGCGGCGCTGGGAGTCGAACGAGCGGTCCAGCCGGTCGAGCATGCTGTCGAAGGTGTCGGCGAGCTCCTTGAGCTCGTCGTCCGGCCCGTCCAGCTCGATCCGGCGGTGCAGGTCGGAGGAGGCCACGTCGCGGGCGGTGCGGGTGATCCGGCCGAGCGGGCGCAGCACCCGGCCGGCCATCGCGTAGCCGGCCGCGAAGGCGATCACGGCGAGGCAGACCAGGACGGTGAGGGACTTGCGCAGCAGCGTGTTGGCGGCGACGGCGGACGCCGTCTCGTGCCGGCTCGCGATCAGCTGGTTGAGCTGGTCGCTGTTCATCTTCACGTTGCCGACGTTGAACGTGTCGGAGATGCGGCCGGTGCTGGGGTCGATGACCGTGAAGTCGAACTTCGGCGGCGCGACGTAGTTCAGCGCCTCCTGGACGAAGAAGTACATCACCAGCAGGAGCACGACACCGGCCATCAGGAACATCCCGCCGTAGAGCAGGGTGAGCCGCATCCGGATGGTGGGGCGGAACGGCAGCCAGGCGAGCATGCCGTCGCCGGGGACGTAGCTCTCGTGCGTCGACTGGTGCAGCCGGGGCGCGCGCGGGGGGTGTGCGGGCTTGGGCGGTACGGTGCGCGGGCCGCCGGCGGGCGCGCCGGAGGGCCCGCCGGCCGGGGGCGGGGTGGTCATGATGGTCCTCTCGGGGCGTCCGCCGGGGACGGGCGCTGTTCGGTGGGGGGATCCGCCGGGGATCCGGAGTGGCCCCCGGTCAGATGCGGTAGCCGGAGCCGGGCACGGTGACGATGACCGGCGGGTCGCCGAGCTTGCGGCGCAGCGTCATGACGGTGACGCGCACGACGTTGGTGAACGGGTCGGTGTGCTCGTCCCAGGCCTTCTCCAGGAGCTGTTCGGCGGAGACGACGGCGCCGCCGGCGCGCATCAGGACCTCCAGGACGGCGAACTCCTTGGGGGCGAGCTGGACGGTGCGTCCGTCGCGGATGACCTCGCGGCGGCCGGGGTCGAGCGAGATGCCGGCGCGCTCCAGGACCGGCGGCAGCGGGATGGTCGCGCGGCGGCCCAGCGCCCTTACCCGGGCCACGAGTTCGCTGAAGGCGAACGGCTTCGGAAGGTAGTCGTCGGCGCCGATCTCCAGGCCCTCGACCCGGTCGCTGATGTCGCCGGAGGCGGTCAGCATGATGACCCTGGTCGCCAGGCCCTGTTCGACCACCTTGCGGCAGACGTCGTCGCCGTGGACGAGCGGCAGGTCCCGGTCGAGCACCACGACGTCGTAGTCGTTGACCGCGATGCGCTGGAGCGCGGCCTCCCCGTCGTACACCACGTCGACGGCCATCGCCTCGCGGCGCAGGCCGGTGGCGACGGCCTCGGCGAGCAGCTGCTCGTCCTCGACGACGAGAACCCGCACGGTCGTTGTCCCTTCTCCAGGCCGGCCCCGGAAGCGGACGCGCGGCTCCGAACGTGCCTCCATCCTGCCTGGTCCTTCGGTAAAGCAGCGATAAGCTGCCCCTCCGGGGGGTTCGCCCGACTCCCCGCGGGTCACGGTTCGCATCCGGAGCAGTCCGATTGGACTGTGACACGGGCAGATTTCTCGGCCGGGCAGGTTTCCCGGCCCCCGGGGCGGGGAGGACAGCTGCACACCCGCGATCTGGCCCTTGGCCGGTCGCACCCACCCGCCGTGCGTTCATCCGCGCCGGCCCTGGGGCATGGGACGTCACCGGGAGCGGCCGAGGGGCCGTCTCCGCGCCCGACCGGAGCGGCACACCCGCCGGTCCCGGGCGCTTCCGTCGACCGGACCACCTCTCAGGGCGGAGAACGCACGACCGTGCACGTCCGACACAGTAAGGGGGCCCGTATGGACGCCTTCAAGGCCGGAATCCTGCAGCGCATAGCCAACGCCGAGCAGGACCTGCACCGCGCGATCGAGGCCGGGGACGAGTTCCTCGCCGAGGTGGAGCAGTCCGAGCTGGACGACCTCCGCCGACTCGCCGCCGAGCACGGCGTGGACACCGTGCTCGAGCGTCACCGCACCGCCGCGTGACGCTTCGCAGCACCTGACCCGACGCCGGTCCTCCGGCACCAGCGGCCCTGCGGGGGCCGTGCGAAACCCCAGGCCCTGGCATTCCCCGTGTGCCAGGGCTCTTCGTTTGCCCGGCCCGGGAGGGGCCCGTGCCGGCTGAGGGCAAAATTTCGCCCCTGGGACATGACCTGTCCCAGGGGCGGAATTCCGGTGACGCGCTCAGTCCGCCCAGGCCCGCAGCGCGGCCAGGCGCTCCTGGAGCGGCTCGTACACGCCGGGGGCGGCGGCGACGGTGAGTTCGCCGTCCGGGCCGTGCCCCGGCCGGCCGCCGGTCAGGACGCCGGCCTCGGTGGCGATCAGGCAGCCCGCGGCGCGGTCCCAGGGGGCCAGTCCGCGCTCGTAGTAGCCGTCGAGGCGCCCGGCGGCGACGTCGCACAGGTCCACCGCGGCCGCGCCGCCCCGGCGGATGTCCCGCACCTCGGGCATCAGGGCCAGCAGCACCTCGGCCTGCCGGACCCGCACCGCCTCGACGTAGTTGAAGCCGGTGCCGATCAGCGCCTGCCCCCACGGCGGGGCCGGGCGGGCGGAGATCGGCGCGCCGTCGAGGCGGGCGCCGCGGCCGACGACGGCGTGGAACAGCTCGCCGCGGGCCGGCGCGTGGACGACACCGACGACCGCCCGGCCGTCCACCTCGGCGGCCACGCTCACCGCCCACGAGGGCAGCCCGTAGAGGTAGTTGACCGTGCCGTCGAGCGGGTCGACGACCCAGCGCACCCCGCTGGTGCCGGGCCGCTCGGCGCCCTCCTCGCCGAGGTAGCCGTCCTGCGGGCGGCGCTCGGCGATCAGCTCCACGAGGAGCTTCTCGGAGGCGAGGTCCATCTCGGTGACCACGTCGACCGGGCTGCTCTTGGTGCCGGCCACGCCCAGGTCGGCGGGCCGGCCGTCACGCAGCAGGGTGCCGGCCCTGCGGGCTGCGTCCAGGGCCACGTCGAGCAGGTCGTCCAGCAGCCGGGCGTCGGGCAGGGCGGGGCTGGGCACGGGGATCTCCTCCGGTACGGGTCAGCGCTCGGCGGCGGCCGGGCGGGGTGCGCGCGGGTTGGGGCAGCAGGCCACCGCGCACACGTCGTGGCTGGGCCCGAGCGCCCCGAGGGCGCAGCGGGTGACGGCCTCGCCGCGCTCGGTGGCGGCCCGCTCCAGGACCAGGTCGCGCACGGCGGCGGTGAACCGCGGGTCGGCGCCGACGGTGGCCGCCCGGGCCACCGGCAGGCCGAGCTCGGCGGCCTTGGCGACGGCCTCGGTGTCGAGGTCGTACGTGACCTCCATGTGGTCGGAGACGAAGCCGATCGGGACCATCACGACGGCCGGCGCGCCGTCGGCGTGCTGGGCCTCCAGGTGGTCGCAGACGTCCGGCTCCAGCCACGGGACGTGCGGCGCGCCGCTGCGGCTCTGGTAGACGAGCTCCCACGGCCGGTCGGCCACGCCGGTGCGCTCGGCGACGGCCGCGACGACCAGCCGCGCGACGTCCAGGTGCTGGGCGACGTACGCGCCGCCGGGCTCGCCGCGGGCCGGGTCGTCCGGGGCGCCGGAGGTCTCGGCCATCGCGTCGGGGATGGAGTGGGTGGTGAACGCCAGCCGGGCGCCGGCCCGCACGTCGGCGGGCAGCTGCTCCAGGGCGGCGACGGTGGCCTCGGCCATCGGCCCGACGAAGCCCGGATGGTTGTAGAAGTGCCGCAGCTTGTCGACGCGCAGCTCGGGGCCGCCCTCCTCGGCGAGGACCGCGAGCGCGTCGGCGAGGTTCTCGCGGTACTGGCGGCAGCCGGAGTAGCCGGCGTAGGCGCTGGTGGCGAGGACGGCGATCCGGCGGTGCCCGTCGGCGGCCATCTCGCGCAGGGTGTCGGTCAGGTAGGGCGCCCAGTTCCGGTTGCCCCAGTAGACCGGCAGGTCCAGGCCGTGGTCGGCGAAGTCCTTGCGCAGGGCGGCCAGCAGCTCGCGGTTCTGCCCGTTGATCGGACTGATCCCGCCGAACATGAAGTAGTGCTTGCCCACCTCCTTCAGGCGTTCCTTCGGGATTCCCCTGCCGCGGGTGACGTTCTCCAGGAACGGCACGACGTCCTCGGGGGCCTCGGGGCCACCGAAGGAGAGCAGCAGGAGGGCGTCGTAGGGAGCGGCGCCGGAGAGGGAGGGTTTGCGCGCGTCGGACATGGCACCGATCCTGCCATTGAGGGGCCGGGGCCCGTCGGCGGGGCCGCACGGGGAGCCCGGAAAATTCCGTTTGCCAACATACGTAAGCTGTGTTCAACCGCCATGTTCCTTACCTCTCCGGAGCTTCCGCGTGCTGTCCAGCTACCGCCAGATATTCGCCGCCCCCGGCACGCTGGCCTTCTCCTCCGCCGGGTTCATCGCCCGGCTGCCGATCTCGATGACCGGCATCGGCATCGTGACCATGCTGTCCCAGCAGCGCGGCTCCTTCGGGGTGGCGGGCCTCGTCTCGGCGACGCTGGCGATCGCCGCCGCGGTGCTCGGGCCGGCCGTCTCCTGGCTCGTCGACCGGCACGGCCAGCGCCGCGTCGCGCTGCCCGCCGCCGCGTTCACCATCGCCGCGGCGACCGGACTGCTGCTCTGCGCCCACTTCGGCGCACCGGACTGGACGCTCTTCGTCTTCGCCATCGGCATGGGCGTCATGCCCAGCGCGGGCGCCATGGTCCGCGCCCGCTGGGCCCACCTCTACCGGGACAAGCCCGCCCGGCTGCACACCGCCTACTCCTTCGAGGCGGTGGTCGACGAGTTCTGCTTCATGGTCGGCCCGATCCTCGCCGTCAGCCTGGCCACCAACGTCTTCCCCGAGTCCGGTCTGCTCGCCGCCGGCCTCGCGCTCACCGTCGGGATCGTCCTGTTCACCGCCCAGCGGCGCACCGAGCCGCCGGTCCACCCGGCCGCCGCCCACGACGGCCGCAGCGCGATCCTCAACCCGGGCCTCGTCGTGCTGGTGCTCACCTTCATCGCCACCGGGGCGATCTTCGGCTCGGTCGAGATCGTCACCGTCGCCTTCGCCCGGGCGCAGGACCACGAGGGCCTCGCCGGCACCGTCCTCGCCGTGTGGGCGCTCGGCTCCGGCCTGGCCGGCATGGTCTACGGCGCGCTCAAGCCCACCAGCTCCCTGGCGAATCGTTTCGTCGTCGGCGTCGTGATGATGGCGCTCACCATGATCCCGGTGCTGCTCGTCGCCGAGTCGGTGGGGGGCCTCGGCGGGCTGCTCGCCACCGGCGCCGTCCTGCTGCTCGCCGGCCTCGCCATCTCCCCCACCCTGATCTCCGCGATGGCCCTGGTCGAACGGCTCGTCCCGGCCGCCCAGCTCACCGAGGGCATGGCCTGGACCACCACCGGCCTCGCCCTCGGCGTCGCCCTCGGCTCCTCGGCCGGCGGCTGGGTGGTGGACGGCTTCGGCGCCGCCGCCGGCTACTGGGTGCCGCTGGTCGCCGGCGTTTTCGGCGTCCTGGTCGCCCTCGTCGGCCTGCGCACCCTGCGGGCCGGCCTGCCCGCGGCCGGGCCCGGGGCGCCCGCCGTCGAACCCGTAGACCTCGGACGGTGAACTGACTAATCTCCTCCCTACTCGCGGGCCTACCCGCGGGTAGGGGTCCGCGCGGCCCCGTGCACAGGCCCTACCGGCGCCCCACCGCCCGGACCCCCGCCGACCCCGGTCGGCCACGGAGCAGGAGTCAGCACATGCCCCAGGCCAGTACCGCGACCGCCGTCCGCTGGACCAACTGGGCGGGCAACCAGAGCGCCCGGCCCGCCCGGGCCGCCGCGCCCGGCACCGCGGAGGAACTGGCCAGGGAGATCCGGCGCGCCGCCGAGCAGGGCCGCACGGTCAAGGCCGTCGGCTCCGGCCACTCCTTCACCGCGATCGCCTCCGCCGGCGACGGCGTCCAGATCCGCCCGCACGCGCTCACCGCCGTCCGCGGGATCGACCGCGAGGCCGGCACCGTCACCGTCGAGTCCGGCCTCCCGCTGCACCGGCTCAACCGGCTCCTCGCCACCGAGGGCCTCTCGCTCACCAACATGGGCGACATCGAGGTCCAGACCGTCGCCGGCGCCACCAGCACCGGCACCCACGGCACCGGCCGCGACTCCGGCTCGCTCGCCGCGCAGATCCGCGCCCTGGAGATCGTCCTCGCCGACGGCACCATCCACCGCTGCTCCCCCACCGAGAACCCGCGGCTCTTCGAGGGCGCGCGCCTCGGCCTCGGCGCGCTCGGCGTGATCACCGCGCTCACCTTCGGCGTCGAGCCGTCCTTCCTGCTCACCGCGCACGAGCAGCCGATGCGCTTCGACGAGGTCCTCGAACGCCTCGACGACCTCACCGCCGTCAACGAGCACTTCGAGTTCTACTGGTTCCCGCACACCGACCGCTGCAGCACCAAGCGCAACAACCGCAGCCAGGGGCCGGCCGCTCCACTGCCCCGGTTCAAGGGCTGGCTGGAGGACGACTTCCTCTCCAACACCGTGTGGGAGGGCGCCTGCCGGGTCGGCCGCCGCTTCCCCGGCAGCATCCCCGCCATCGCCTCGCTCGCCAGCCGGGCGTGGTCCGACCGCAGCTACACCGACACCTCGCACAAGGTGTTCACCAGCCCGCGCAAGGTCCGCTTCGTCGAGATGGAGTACGCCGTGCCGCGCGCCGCCGTCGCGGACGTGCTGCGCGAGCTGAAGGCGCTCGTCGAGCGGTCCGACTGGCGGATCAGCTTCCCGGTGGAGGTCCGCTTCGCCCCCGCCGACGACCTCTGGCTCTCCACCGCCTCCGGCCGCGACAGCGCCTACATCGCCGTCCACCTCTACCGGGGCACCCGCGACCAGGGCTACTTCACCGGCGTCGAACAGCTGATGGCCGCCCACCAGGGCCGCCCGCACTGGGGCAAGCTGCACACCCGCGACGCCGAGTACCTCGCCGGGGTCTACCCGCGCTTCGGCGACTTCACCGCCCTGCGCGACGAGGTCGACCCCGGCCGCCTCTTCGCCAACCCGTACCTGCGAAGGGTCCTCGGCGCCTAACCGGCCGGCGTCTGCGCGGCGGCCGCCGGGGCGCCGGACTCCTGGCTCGGCGCGGGCGGCTGCGGGGTGGCCCCGCCGGTCGGCTTCCCGCCGCCCGCCGACGGGGACGCGCCGGAGGTGGGCGTCCCGGTCGGGCTCGGGTCCGAGGTCGGCGTCGGCGTCGGGGACGGCGACCCGCCCGAGGTCGGCGACCCGCTCGGGCTGCCGCTCGGCTCCGGCCGCGGCTTCGACGTCGCACCACTCGACGCGCCGCCCGACGGCGTCCCGTCCGGCCCGTGCCCGCCACCGGACGGACGGCCCGTCGGATCGCCGACCGGCTCCGGCGCCGGCTTCGTCCCCACCGTGCCGCCCAGCGACGTCCCGCTGCCCGACTCGCCCTTCACCGTCGCCGACACCGGCTGCCCGGTCGCCAGCTCGAACGCCACGATCGGCGTCATCGCCAGCACGAACACCAGCCCCGACACCGCCGCGCACGTCCGCCACGTCCACCGCCGCCGCGCCCGCACCACCCGCGGCTCGTTCCACTCCGACGAGATCACCGGCGCCGCCCGCGGGAGGCGCTCGTCCACCGGCACCTGGCGCAGCCCGCTCACCGTCTGGTTCGGCCCCCGGTCCACCGCCTCGCGCAACTGCTCGCCGGTGCGCTTGAACAGGTGCTGGAACACCGCGCCGCCCGTGGTGGCCCCGACGCTCACCACCGCCGCACCCATGATCGTGCCGTAGACCCCGAGTTCGGACGCCAACAAGGCCCCCACCACCGCGGCCAGCGCGCTCGCCACGACCTGAGCGACACTCAGATCGATCCGCCTGCGCTCGTCCTTCCCGCCCTCCTCGACGGGCTCCCGCTCCGGCATCGACATCCCTCGGTCCGTACGACTTTTCTTCGAACAAGACACTCCATCTTGCCCAAAGAAGGACACAAGGGACGAAAATCCGGTTCTTCTCCCCGAGATTGTGTGAAGATGATCACCGTTCATCCGGTGGTGGTCCGCCCCCCGGGGCGCGCGCTCTTGAGATTCCCGTGAATCGCGGGAGACTTGAGCGGCGAGCCGCCCCTCCGGATGCCACGAATGGAGTACTGTTCGTAAAGCCTGAGCCTTGGGTCGACTTGTCGACTGCCAGTACCACGGCAAACTGACGAAGAGCCACGACACAGGCACGCACGGCGACGCCGGTCCCGGATCGTCGCGAACACTCCGCGTGCGAGGACGGCCGGGACACCCAGGCGCGACGTCGACGGATGACGTGGCAAAAAGGCAACCGTGCCACAGCGGTGTGGACGGGCGTGAGCCCGACACGCCGGGGAACTCAGCAAGGTTGTGGCCAGTCGCGAGCGGGCAGGCCACACTCAGTACGGGAGCAGCGACGCAGGTGACGTCGGCAGGCACCACCCGGGAGGTAACCGTGCCCGAACTGCGGGTTGTGGCCGTCAGCAACGACGGCACACGGCTGGTGCTCAAGGCTGCCGACAGCACGGAGTACACCCTCCCCATCGACGAGCGGCTGCGCGCCGCCATCCGCGGCGACCGCCCGCGCCTCGGCCAGATCGAGATCGAGGTCGAGAGCCACCTTCGCCCCCGGGACATCCAGGCGCGGATACGAGCCGGTGCCTCCGCCGAGGAGGTCGCCCAGGCCGCCGGCATCTCCGTCGACCGGGTCCGCCGCTTCGAGGGCCCCGTCCTCGCCGAACGCGCCTTCATGGCCGAGCGCGCCCGCAAGACCGCCATCCGCCGCAACGGCGAGTCCCCCGGCCCGCAGCTCGGCGAGGCCGTCGCCGAGCGGCTCGCGCTGCGCGGCGCCGAGAAGGAGACCGAGCGCTGGGACTCCTGGCGGCGCGACGACGGCACGTGGGAGGTCATCCTCTCCTACCGCGCCGACGGCGAGGGCCGCAGCGCCTCCTGGACCTACGACCCGCCCCGGCGCCTCGTCACGCCCAACGACGACGAGGCCCGCGCGCTGATCGGCGAGAACGTCGAGCGCGAGGAGGACTCGGTCTTCCCGTTCATCCCGCGGATCGCCCGGCTCCCCCAGGACCGGCCGCCCCGCCCGATGATCGACCGCCCCTCCGCCGACCGCATCATGTCCGCCCGCGAGGCGCGCGAGGCCGCGGCCGAGAGCCGGGACTCGCTCACCAGCCTGCTCGACGTCGTCCCCGCCTTCCGCGGTGACCTCGCCGTCGGGCCCGCCCCGGTCGAACCGGTGCCCGCCGAGGTCGCCGAGGAGACCGAGGAACCGGCCGCCGCCGCGGCACCCGCCGTCGGCGCCGGCTCCGCCTACGCCGACATCCTGATGCCGCGCGCCGTCGCCCCGCACCGCGAGCGCCTGGTCGGCACGACCGACCGGCAGGCCGAGGCGGACGGCGTCCGGCCCGGGCGCCGGGCCACCGTGCCCAGCTGGGACGAGATCGTCTTCGGCAGCCGGCGCAAGAAGCAGGAATAGCCGTCCACGCGGAAGGGGCGGGAGGCCGAAGCCTCCCGCCCCTTCCGCACGCCCGCACGCCGGGTGCTCAGCCCGGCTGCTCCGTGACCGCCACCGGACGGCCAGCGTCGCTCGACCACTCGCTCCACGACCCCGGGTACAGCGCGGCCGGCACGCCCGCCACCTCCAGCGCCAGGACCTGGTGCGCCGCCGTCACCCCCGACCCGCAGTACACGGCCGTGTCCCGCTCCCCCGCGCCCAGCGCGCGGAACCGCTCCGCCAGCTCCGCGGCCGGCCGGAACCGCCCGTCCGGGCCGACGTTCTCGGTGGTCGGCGCCGACACCGCACCCGGGACGTGCCCCGCGCGCGGGTCGACCGGCTCCGTCTCGCCGCGGTAGCGCTCTCCCGACCGGGCGTCCAGCAGCAGGCCGTTACGCGCCCACGCCGCCGCGCCGTCCCCGTCGATCGTCGGCAACTGACCCGGGACGGGCTTGAAGTCGCCCTCCTCCTCGGCCGGCACCTCGGCCGTCACCGGGAGCCCGACAGCCGACCACGCCGCGTAACCGCCGTCCAGGACCCGCACGTCACGGTGCCCCGCCCAGCGCAGCAGCCACCAGGCACGGGCCGCCGACAGCGAGGGCCCGCCGTCGTACACCACGACCGGGCGGTCGGCGGCGACACCGAAGCGGCGCATCGCTGCGCCGAACTGCTCCGGGTCCGGCAGGGGGTGGCGCCCGCCACGGCCGGGGGCACCGGGCGGGGCCGCGAGGTCCCGGTCCAGGTCGACGAAGTGCGCGCCCGGCAGGTGCCCGGCCCGGTACTCCTCCGCGGCCGTCGGGCCTCCCGCGGCCGCACCGACCAGCTGGTAGCGCACGTCCAGCAGCACCGGCGGACGCGACGAGGCGAGCGCCTCCCGCAGCCCGGCCGCGGAGATCAGCGGGGAACCGTCGTTGTAGGTGGTCATGCGGGCCATTGTCGCGCAGCGCGGCCGAACCGCCGCTCTTTGTGCGGTCTTTGCCGGAATTTCCGCGCGGCCGCAGGGTTGGTCCCGCGCCGGAGTGGAAGCATCACCCTCGCGTGCGCGAATTCCGTGCGCCAACCGCCCGTGAGGAGGCCCGCATTGCCCGCGGTGAAACTCCGGCTCGCCCAGGGCACGCCCTGCTGGGTCAGCCTGCTGACCGACGACCTGGCCGGCGCCCGCGCGTTCTACGGCGACCTGCTCGGCTGGAGCTACTCCCCAGGACCGGCCCAACTCGGCGACTACGTCCGGGCCGAGCTCGACGGGGAGCCGGTCGCCGGCCTCGGCGTCTCCAGTGCCATCGGCTTCCCGGTGCAGTGGACGACCTACTTCGCCGTGGACAGCGCCGACTCCGCCGCCCAGCTGGTGCGCGAGTGCGGCGGCACCGTCGCCGTCGGGCCCGTCCAGGCCGAACGCGCCGGACGGATGGCCATCGCCGCCGACGTCTCCGGCGCCGTCTTCGGCCTGTGGCAGGGCGAGGAGCACGTCGGCCGCGAAGCCGGCCCCGAACCCGGCGGCCCCGCGTGGGCCGAACTGCTCACCTCCGACGCCGAGGGCGCCGCCGCGTTCTACGGCACCGTCCTCGGCCGCGCCTTCCGGCCCGGCGGCGAGGAATCCGCGCTGCTCGTGGACGGCCGACCGGTCGCGGGCATCCGGCACGGCGCCGAACTGCGCGGCCACCCGCCCCGCTGGCGGATCCACTTCGCCGTCCGCGACACCGCGCTCGCCGTCCGGCGCGCCACCGAACTCGGCGGCCGGGTCCTGGTCGAGCCGCACGACACCGCGCGCGGCCGGGCCGCCCGGCTGGCCGACCCGCAGGGCGGGCGCTTCTCCGTCCTCGAAGTCCTCGAACCCCGCTAGCGCCGGCCGGCGGTACCGCGTTACGACTGGGGCTGCTCGAAGGGGAGCACGTCCGGGGATAGCACCGAAGCGCGGGCGGTCGCCGCGGTCAGCCGGCGGCGGTGGTGCCGGCGGCACAGCACCTCGTAGCCGACCTCGTCCTCCTTCACCGAGATGTCGCCGATCACGACCTGCGCGCCCTCGACGACCATCACGCCGCCGACCGTCCGCGCGTTGTGGGTGGCCCGCGCGCCGCACCAGCACAGCGCCTCGACCTGCAGCACCTCGACCCGGTCGGCCAGCTCGATCAGCCGCTGCGAGCCCGGGAACAGCCGGGTCCGGAAGTCCGTCGTGATCCCGAACGTGTAGACGTCGATGTCCAGTTCGTCCACCACCCGGGCCAGCTGGTCGACCTGCCCGGCCGCGAAGAACTGGGCCTCGTCGCAGATCAGGTAGTCCACCCGGCCGCCGGCCGACAACCGCTGCACCACGTGCGCGTGGAAGTCGAAGTCGTCGGTCACCTCGACGGCCTCGGCGCGCAGGCCGAGCCGGCTGGAGATGGTCGCCGCACCGGCCCGGTCGTGTCGGGTCAGGATGATCCCCTGCCGGCCGCGGGCGGTGTGGTTGTGGTCCATCTGCAGCGCCAGTGTCGACTTGCCGCAGTCCATCGTGCCCGAGAAGAACACCAGTTCAGCCATGGGTGGAGCAAGGGCCTTTCACATCAAGGGACTTCGGGCACCGGGAAAGCGGTGGCAGCGGTGCCGCGGGCGGCATCGGCGGCGTCGTCGGGGTGGGCGGCATCGGCGGCATAGCTCAGGCGCGCACTTCGAGCAACGGCACGAACTGCTCGACCGGGGTCATCGAGCCGTGCAGACCGATCATCGCCGACTCGCCGGGCTCGTTGCGGGAGGCGATGATCGCGACGTCGTCCCGGGCCGCGGCGACCACGTCGCCGATCCGCGCGTGAACGCGCTCGTCCACGACCGGGCCGAACCAGCCCGACGCGATCGCCTCGTCCCGCGTCGCCACCCACATCCGGTCACCGAGCACCTCGCTCCAGACGGTGTGGACGTCGGCCGCGGCGCCCGGCACCGCGTACACGTGCCGGGCGCGACCCTCGCCGCCCAGCAGGGCCACGCCCGCGCCGAGCTCCCAGTCCTCGTCGAAGTCGATCCGGTCCTCCGGCGCGATGTCGATCATGCCGTGGTCGGCCGTGACGTACATCGCCGAGCGCGGCGGCAGCTGCTCGGCCAGCCGCCGGGCCAGCCGGTCCACCGCGTCCAGGGTCATCCGCCACTCGTCGGAGTCCACGCCGAAGCGGTGGCCCGCGCCGTCCAGCTCGCTGACGTACGTGTACACCAGCGCCCGGTCGTGCTCGGCCAGCCAGGCCGCGGCCCGGTCCATCCGCTCCTCGCCGGTGGTCCGGCCCATGAACGTGCCGCCGGACAGCGCCACCCTCGTCAGCGGGGTCTGCGCGAACAGCGGGGACGACACCTGCGCCGTCGCCACCCCGGCCGCGTGGGTCCGCTCGAAGACCGTCGGATACGGCTGCCAGGCGGCCGGGTCCGTCGGCGGCTGCCAGCGCAACTGGTTCATCAGGTAACCGGCGCCCGGCACCGCCACCGTGTAGCCGGCCAGGCCGTGCAGCCCCGGCGCGGTGCCGGTGCCCACCGAGGCCAGCGAGGTCGCCGTCGTCGACGGGAAGCCGGCCGTCAGCGGACGGCCCGTGCCACCCATCGAACTGCCCGCGAGCGAGGACAGGAACGGCGCGTACTCCGGGTGGCGCAGCAACAGCTCCCAGCCGAGGCCGTCCACCAGGAACACCACCACGCGGTCGGCCGGGGCGATCGGCAGCGTCGCCGAGAAGCCCTCGACGCCCAACCCCGCCGCGACCGAGGGCAGCAGGTCGCAGAGCGAGCCGCTGCCGTAGGCGGGCGCGGGGGCGGAGGCGGGATCGAGGATCTCGAAGGCGTCATAGCCGTCGGAAGGTGCGAAAGACATGGATCCGGTTTCGTGGCGGTCGTCGGCGCGGTCGTCAGCGGTCGTGCGGGCGGGCGGTCGCGGCGGTCGGGTGGCGGGGCTCGGACGACGGTGGGACTCAGGCCCGCGGGCCGTTGCTCACCGTCGCGTCCGACAGCGCCCGGGCGAACACCAGCGCCTGCGCGACCGTCTCCGGGCCGTCGCCGGCCTCGCTCACCCGCAGTGACAGGTCGTCAGCCGTCGCCGAACCCGTGTAGCCGTGGTCCGCCTCGCAGTTCGGATCCGAGCAGCCCGCCGGCTCCAGGTCCAGCCGCTGCACCGCACCCCAGCCGATCGTCAGCACGACCTCGCGCGGCAGCGTGCCCGGTGTGTAGGTCTCCGGGTTCGCCACCATCCGGCTCACCACGACCGAACCGATCCGATCCAGCCGGACGCTCTCCGTCGACGTCGTCGCGAGCGGCACCGACGGGCTCGCGGCGTCCCCGGTCTGCTCGTCCGTGTGGCTCACCACGAAGCGGGTCGGGGTCAGCACCAGCACGGTCACGTGGCGGCGCACCTCGTTGGCATCGAACGTCGTCTCCTGGTGCACCAGGTACGAACTGATCGGCTCCGGGCCAACCGCGGACTCCACCGCTTCGGACACCAGGGCCGGGTAGTAGCCGCTGCGCTCGATCGCCGAGCGCAGGTCCTGAGTGGTGGTGGTACCGGTCTTCGCCATAACTCCATCCTGGCATGGTCCGCCGACGAAGCGGGCGGCGCGGCGCCGAGCTTCGGACAACAGCGCCCACGGGCAGGCGCAACCAAGGAAGGTTACAGGCTGCTCATGGCGCGCGGGCCCAGATCACTGCGGACGGGCAGCGGCGCGATGCGCACCCGTGCCCCCAGGATCGCCAGCCCGTGCGGGGCCACGACCACCGGTTCGAGATCCACCGACGCGACCTCCGGCAGGTCGTCCACCAGCCGCGACACCCGCAGCAGCAGTTCCTCCAGCGCGCCCGTGTCCACCGCCTCCGCGCCCCGCCAGCCGAACAGCAGCGGAGCCGCCCGGACCTCCCGGATCAGCCCGGCGACGTCCTGATCGGTGGCCGGAACCAGCCGGTGCGCGACATCGCCCAGGAGTTCGGCCGGAGCCCCCGCCAGACCGAAGGACAGGATCGCGCCCACCGCCGGGTCGACCGTGGCGCCGATCACGGTGTCCACCCCCCGCGGGGCCAGCCGCTGCACCACCAGCTCCGCCTGCGCGGCCCCGCCGAGCAGGGCGTCCAGCTCGCGGTGCGCCCGGCGCAGGCCCGGCTCCCCGGTCAGGTCCAGGCGGACGCTGCCCAGGTCGGGGCGGTGGCGCAAGTGCGGCGCGGTCGCCTTGAGCGCCACCGGGTAACCCAGCGCCGAGGCCGCCCGCACCGCGGTCTCCTCGTCCGGGGCGGGCAGGGTCGGCGAGACGTCGATGCCGTAGTGGGCCAGCAGCGCGCGGGCCTGCGCGTCCGGCAGCGTGATCCGGGCGCCGCCCGGCTGCGTGCGGATCAAGAGCGAGCGGCGCGTGGCGCCTCGAACGAGGGTCGTGGTGGGCGACGGGCGGGAGACAGCGACCCGCGTGTTCAGCACCGCGTCCACCAGCACCCGGGCCCCCGGCTCGTCGATCCGGTCCAGCTCCGGCACCCGGGCCGTCTCCTCCGCCTCCGCCGTCCGGCGCCGCCACTGCGCGTAGTGCACCGCGTGGGCGAGGGCCCGCACCGCCCGCTCGGGCGCCGCGAACGCCGGGATGCCGCCCGGGCGCAGCCGCAGCGGCAGATCGGTCAGCGCCAGGTGCGCCAACACCAGAGGCTTGCCCAACTCCCTTGCCCGCTCGCCGGCTTCGAGCAGCGCGGTGGCGATCTCCGGATCGTCCGAACCCATCTCCGGATCCTCCGGGCCGGCCAGCCGGCCGCCCATGAACGCGTGCGCCGACGTGCCGATCGGCGGGATCGCGACGGCGATCACCGCGTCCACGGCGGGATCGGAGAGCGCGACGTCCAGCGCGATCCGGAAGTTCTCGCCGGTCGCGCCGGTGGTCAGGTCGACGGGCGTCCGGGGGCGCAGGCCCGCGCTCAGGCAGGCGTCGTACGTCAGCAGGCCCAGCGAGTCCGAATTGCCGACCACGGCGACCCGGTCCCCCGGCGGCAGCGGCTGCTGGACCAGCAACTCACCCGTGTCGTACAGCTCGGTGATCGTCTCCACCCGGGTGACCCCGGCCTGCTCGAACAGCGCGTCCACCGTCGCGTCCTGCAGCCCCGTCGCCGTGGCCGGGACGGCGTGGCCCGGCGGCAGGCTCCCGGTGTGGCGCGCGCCCTTCACCACGACCACCGGCTTCGCCTCGGCCAGGCGGCGGGCGATCCGGGTGAACTTGCGCGGGTTGCCGAACGACTCCAGGTAGAGCAGCACCACCTCGGTCGCGTCGTCCTCCGCCCAGTACTGCAGGAAGTCGTTGCCGGAGACGTCCGACCGGTTGCCGACCGACGCGAACGACGAGACGCCCAGCCCCCTGCGGTGCGCCGCCTCCAGCAGCGCCACCCCGATCGCGCCGGACTGGCAGAAGATCCCGAAACCCCCGCGCCGCGGCAGGTGCGGCGCCAGCGAGGCGTTCAACGGCTGCTCGGGATCCGTGTTGATCAGGCCGAAGGCGTTCGGGCCGATCACCCGCATCCCCGCCGCCCGGGCCTGGCGCACCAGCGCCCGCTGGCGGTCGCGGCCCTCCGGACCCGTCTCCGCGTACCCCGCCGTCACCACCACCAGGCCCTGCACCCCGTGCGCGCCGCACTGGGCGACCGTCTCCGGCACCGCGCTCTCGGGAACGGCGATCACGGCCAGGTCCACCGGGCCCGGGACCTCCAGGATCGAGCGGTACACCGGGACGCCGTCCAGCTCCGTCCCGACCGGGGCCTTGCGGTTCACCGCGTAGACCGGACGCACGGCGCGCTTCCCGTCCCCGTTTCCTTCGACCGGCTCACCCTCGAAACGGCGACTGTCGAACTCGGCGTCGAAACTACCGAGCAGATCCCGCAGCAACGCCCGGCCCACCGTCTGCGGATTGCGCGAGACCCCGATCACCGCCACCGACCGCGGCGTGAGCAGCCGCTGCACCGAACGCGCCTCCGCACGGTGCTCCCGCGCCCGCATCACCGCCAGCGAGCGGTCCGTCTGCTCCAGGTCGAACTCCAGGTGCACCACGCCGTCCGCGAAACTCCGGCGCTGCGTGTAACCGGCATCCGTGAAGACCTTCACCATCTTCCGGTTCTCCGGCAGCACCTCCGCCTGGAAGCGACGGATCCCCCGCTCCTGCGCCACCGCCGCGATGTGCTCCAGCAACGCCGACGCCACCCCGCGGCCCTGGTGCGCGTCCTGCACCAGGAACGCCACCTCGGCATCCGTCCCGGTTTCCGACGGACGGCCCTCGGCGTCGATCCGGTCGTACCGCACCGTCGCGATGAATCGGTCCCGGACCACCACGGCCAGCGCCACCCGGTTCACGAAATCGTGGTGCGTGAACCGGCGCACGTCCCTGTCCGAGAGCTTCGGATAGGGCGCGAAGAAACGGAAGTACTTCGACTGGTCCGAGACCTGCTCGTAGAACTCCACCAGCCGTCCGGCATCGGCGGGAGTGATCGGCCGGATCCGGGCCGTGCCACCGTCGCGCAGCAGGATGTCGGCCTCCCAGTGCTGCGGATAGTCCGGATGCCCTGGGTGCTGCGCCGCCGCGGAGTCGTCCACGATCGTCAGGTTATCCGGCGGCGGGCCGAATGGCGCCCGGCGTGCACGCGCGGCAGGGTGGGCAGGGCCGCTGGCCGGGCCTTATGCGCGGAAAATGCCCCGAAAAGAAACAATCACAACTCCCGAACGCGGCGGCTCGCAGAGGTCGACTGCATGCAACACTGGTCTAGACAACATGGCCGCTTCCCCGAGCACGGCCGTGACCAGCTGCACCGGAAAGGCACGTCTCATGGCCGAGCGCCGCGTCACCATCGGTTGGCCCGAGGGCCTGCACGCCCGTCCCGCATCCATCTTCGTCCGGGCCGTCACGGCCACCGGCGTGCCGATCACCATCGCCAAGCCCGGCGGCAACCCCGTCAACGCCGCCTCCATGCTCGGCCTGCTCGCGCTCGGCGCCCAGGGCGGCGAAGAGGTCGTCCTCGCCACCGAGGCCGAGAACGCCGACGAGGCCCTCGACCGCCTCGCCAAGCTCGTCGCCGAAGGCCTCGAAGAGCTCCCCGCCGCCGCCTGAGCGGGCGGACCAGCCCGAGAGGGGTGCACCGCAGCGCGGTGCACCCCTCTCGGCATCGCGACTGCCGATGTCAGCCCTTGACGCAGACGACCTGCTTCAGGTGGGCGACCACCTCGACGAGGTCCTTCTGCTGCTCGATGACCTTCTCGATGGACTTGTAGGCACCCGGGATCTCGTCCACGACGCCGCTGTCCTTGCGGCACTCCACGCCCTTGGTCTGCTCGACCAGGTCGCTCGTGGTGAACCGCCGCTTCGCGGCGGTCCGGCTCATCTTCCGGCCGGCGCCGTGCGAGGCCGAGTTGAACGCCGCCGCGTTGCCGAGGCCGCGGACGATGTAGGAACCGGTACCCATCGAGCCCGGGATGATCCCGTAGTCGCCGGAGCCGGCCCGGATCGCACCCTTGCGGGTCACGAGCAGGTCGACGCCGCCGTAGCGCTCCTCGGCAACGTAGTTGTGGTGGCAGCTGATGACCTCGTCGAAGGTGACCTTCGCCTTCACGAACTCCCGGCGGACGACGTCCTGGAAGAGCGTCATCATCATCGCGCGGTTGTTCGTCGCGTACTCCTGGGCCCAGAAGAGGTCCTGGCGGTAGGCCGCCATCTGCGGGGTCTGCGCGATGAACACCGCGAGATCCCGGTCCACCAGCCCCTGGTTGTGCGGCAGCGAGCGGGCGACGCCCATGTGGTGCTCCGCGAGCTCCTTGCCGATGTTGCGCGATCCCGAGTGCAGCATCAGCCACACAGAACCTGACGTATCGACACAGACCTCCACGAAGTGGTTGCCTCCGCCGAGGGTTCCCATCTGCTGCATGGCTCGTTCCCGGCGCCACTTCACCTCCGGGGCCACACCGTCGAACCGCTGCCAGAAGTCGTCCCACCCCGCCGTCGCGAAGCCGTGGAGCTTGCGCGGGTCGACCGGGTCGGTGTGGAGGCCGCGGCCCACCGGGATGGCCTGCTCGATCTTGGCGCGGAGGCGGGACAGGTCGTCCGGGAGGTCCTTGGCGGTGAGGGAGGTCTTCACCGCACTCATTCCGCAGCCGATGTCCACGCCGACCGCCGCCGGGCAGACGGCGTCCTTCATGGCGATGACGGAGCCGACCGTCGCGCCCTTGCCCAGGTGGACGTCGGGCATGACGGCGAGGCCGTGGAGCCACGGCAGCGAGCTGATGTTGCGCAGCTGCTGCATGGCCTGGCCCTCGACGGTGGCCGGGTCGGTCCACATCCGGATCGGGACCCGGATTCCGGGCACCTCGGTGTACGACATGGGTGTTCGACCTCCAAGGTCGCTCGGTCCAGAAGGAGTTGCCACACGAAAATGAGAATCCCGGTGTGGCGCGGGGAAGTTCAGGGGTGGGGCTCAGACGCCCAGGGCGGCACAGCGGGAGTACGGCCTTGGGGAGCGTCGTCGTATGGTTCGCTCGACCCGCATGGTGACCGCCTCCCTTCGTTCGTCGCAGTTCGCTTCGCACGTGTTGTGTGCCGGGGAACATCTATCCACGGAACGGCCGGGGCCCGCAACGGATTTAGAAACGCGCCAGGCCCGCCGGAGCGGCGAGCGCTCCGGCGGGCCTGGCTGCGGCCGGCGGAAGGGGTCAGCTGACGACCGTGACCTCGCCGATGCCGAGCTTGCGCACGTCGTCCGCGATCACGGCGGCGTCGCCGACCAGCACGGTGACCAGGCGGTCCGGCGGGAAGGCGGCGACGACGGCCTCGGTGGCCTCGGCGGTGGGCAGTTCGGCGAGGCGGCGGTAGACCTCGGCCTGGTAGTCGTCGGGCAGGTGCTGCTCGACCTGGTCCGCGAGGGTGCCGGCGACCGAGCCCGCGGTCTCGTACTTGAGCGGGGCGACGCCGACCAGGAACTGCACGGCCTCGTCGCGCTCGGCGTCGGTGAGGCCCTCGGCGGCGAGGGTGCGCAGGATCGTCCAGGCGTCCTTGAGCGCCGGGGCGGTGGAGGCGGTGTCCACCGAGCCGCTGATGGCGAGCAGGGCGCGCCCGCTGCCGTCGGCGGCCGAGCGCAGCGGCTGGGCGAAGGAGCGGACGCCGTAGGTGTAGCCCTTCTCCTCGCGCAGGACGCGGTCGAGGCGGGAGGTGAGGGTGCCACCGAGGCAGTAGGTGCCGAGGGTCTGGGCGGGCCAGTCGGGGTGGTGGCGGTCGGGGCCGATGCGGCCGATGAGGAGCTGGGTCTGGACGGAGTCGGGCCGGTCGACGATGACGACGCGGCCGTGGTCGTCGGCGGTGACGGGGGCGTGGACGGAGGGCGCGGCGGCGGTGCCGGTCCAGGTGCCGAGGGTGCTCTCCAGGAGCGCGGGCAGGTCGACGCCGGTGAGATCGCCGACCACGACGACGGTGCTGGTGGCGGGCCGGACGTGGGCGTCGTAGAAGGCCTTGACGGCGGCGCGGTCGATGGACTTGACCGTGTCGGCGGTGCCGCTGCGGGGGCGGGAGAGGCGGTCGGCGGCGTCGAAGAGCTCGGCGTAGAGGGCCTTGGCGGCGCGCCGGGCGGGGTTGGCCTGCTCGTGGACGATCTCGTCGAGGCGGTTGGCGACGAGCCGCTCGATCTCGTCCTCGGGGAGGGCGGGGGCGCGCAGGGCGTCCGCGAGGAGGGCGAGACCGCGCTGGAGGCGGGAGGCGGGGACTTCGAGCGAGACGCGGATGCAGGGGTGGTCGGCGTGGGCGTCGAGGGTGGCGCCGGCGCGCTCGAGTTCGCCGGCGAACTCCTCGGCGGTGAGGGTGTCGGTGCCTTCGCTGAGGGCACGGGCGAGGATGGCGGCGACGCCGTCGAGGCCGACCGGTTCGGCGGCGAGCGGGGCGTCGAGGAGGACCTCGACGGCGACGAGCTGCTGGCCGGGGCGGTGGCAGTGCAGGACGGTGATGCCGTTGGCCAGGGCGGTGCGCTCGGGGGCGGGGAACGCCCAGGGGCTGGGGGTGCCGGGCCTGGGCTGGGGGTGGAAGGTCATCGCGGGGACGTAGTCGGTGCTCATACGGCGGCACCCTCCTCTTCGGAAGCGGCGTCGGAAGCGGCGTCGGTGTCGGCCGTGGTCGGCTCGTAGACGAGGACGGCCCGGTTGTCGGGGTGGAGCCGGGCCTTCGCGACCGCCCGGACCTCCTCGGCGGTGACGTCGAGGACCTTGGGGAGGGCGTCGTTGAGCAGCTTGGGGTCCCCGAACAGGACGGCGTAGCGGCAGAGTTCGTCGGCGCGGCCGGCGACGGTGGTGAGCCGGTCGAGCCATTCGCGCTCGATCTGGGCCTGGGCGCGTTCGAGTTCCTCGGGGGTGGGGCCCTCGGCGGCGAAGCGGGCGAGTTCCTCGTCGACGGCGGTGTCGATCTGCTGGACGGTGGCGTCGCCGGAGGTCTTGACGTCGAGCCAGCCGAGGCTGGGGGCGCCGGCGAGGCGGAGCAGGCCGAAGCCGGCGGCGACGGCGGTGCGGTCGCGGCGCACGAGGCGGTTGTAGAGGCGGCTGGATTCGCCGCTGCCGAGGATGGTGAGGGCGAGGTCGGCGGCGTCCGCCTCGCGGGTGCCGTCGTGCGGGAGGCGGTAGGCGGCCATGAGGGCGCGGGAGGGGACGTCCTCGTGGATCTCCTCGCGCAGTTCCCGCCCGATGGTGTCGGGGAGTTCGCCGGAGCGCGGGGGCTGCTTGCCGTCGTGGCCGGGGATGCTGGCGAAGTACTTCTCGACCCAGGCGACGGTCTGCTCGGGGTCGATGTCGCCGACGATGGAGAGCACGGCGTTGTTGGGCGCGTAGTAGGTGCGGAAGAACGTGCGGGCGTCCTCCAGCGTGGCCGCGTCGAGGTCGGCCATGGAGCCGATGGGGGTGTGGTGGTACGGGTGGCCGTCGGGGAAGGAGAGCGCGGTGAGCTTCTCGAAGGCGGTGCCGTAGGGGACGTTGTCGTAGCGCTGGCGGCGCTCGTTCTTGACGACGTCCCGCTGGTTCTCCATGGAGGTCTCGTCGAGTGCGGCGAGGAGGGAGCCCATGCGGTCGGCCTCCAGCCAGAGGGCGAGCTCCAGCTGGTGGGCGGGCATGGTCTCGAAGTAGTTGGTGCGCTCGAAGCTGGTGGTGCCGTTGAGCGAGCCGCCGGCGCCCTGGACGAGCTCGAAGTGGCCGTTGTTGGAGACGTTGGCCGAGCCCTGGAACATGAGGTGTTCGAAGAGGTGGGCGAGGCCGGTGCGGCCCTTGACCTCGTGGCGCGAGCCGACGTCGTACCAGAGGCAGACCGCGGCGACCGGCGTGAGGTGGTCCTCGGAGAGGACGACGCGCAGGCCGTTGGCCAGGCGGTGCTCGGTGATGGCGATGCCTCGGCTGGAGGCGGGGGCCGGGTTGGCCATGCGCTCGGGTCCTTCCCGTCGTCGATGTCGGGGTTCGTGTGGCGTCCCCCATTGTGGTGCAACGCGCGGGGGGCGCGGATGTGTCCGCGCGGAGGGGGCGTTCGCCAGGGGCGGAAGAGGGGCGCTGGCCGGGAGTGTCGGTGCGAGGGTCCACAATGGGGGCGCCGCGCCCTGTCCCCCGTCCTTTCAGACAGGGACAGCCGGCATGACGACAGAGACTGACCGAGACACAGAGCAAGCGAGACGTAAGGGAGCCCCGCCGCGATGGCCCGCCGCAGTTCGCAGACCCCGCCGCCCGGAGACTTCGAGGAGCGGATCCTCGATGTCGACGTCGTGGACGAGATGCAGGGCTCCTTCCTGGAGTACGCCTACTCGGTGATCTACTCGCGCGCGCTGCCCGACGCGCGGGACGGTCTGAAGCCGGTGCACCGGCGGATCCTGTACCAGGCCAACGAGATGGGCCTGCGTCCGGAGCGCGCGCACGTGAAGTGCGCCCGTGTGGTGGGCGAGGTGATGGGCCGGCTGCACCCGCACGGCGACGCGTCGATCTACGACTCCGTCGTCCGGATGGCGCAGCCGTTCTCGATGCGGCTGCCGCTGATCGACGGGCACGGGAACTTCGGTTCGCTGGGCAACGACGACCCGCCGGCGGCGATGCGCTACACCGAGTCGCGGCTGACGGCCGCGGCGATGGCGATGGTGGAGTCGATCCACGAGGACACCGTCGACTTCGGGCCCAACTACGACGGCAGCGAGCAGGAGCCGCTGGCGCTGCCGGCGGCGTTCCCGAACCTGCTGGTGAACGGCGCGACGGGCATCGCGGTGGGCATGGCGACGAACATGCCGCCGCACAACCTGTCCGAGGTGGTGGCCGCGGCGCGGCACCTGATCAAGCACCCGAACGCGGACCTGGACACGCTGATGCGGTTCGTGCCGGGTCCGGACCTGCCGACGGGCGGGCGGATCGTGGGCCTGGCGGGGATCCGGGACGCGTACGAGTCGGGCCGCGGGACGTTCAAGATCCGGGCTACGGCGACGGTGGAGGCGGTGACGGCGCGCCGCAAGGGCATCGTCGTGACGGAGCTGCCGTACAACGTCGGCCCGGAGAAGGTCATCTCGAAGATCAAGGACCTGGTCAACGCGAAGAAGCTGCAGGGCATCGCGGACGTCAAGGACCTGACCGACCGCGAGCACGGGCTGCGGCTGGTGATCGAGGTGAAGAACGGCTTCGTGCCGGAGGCCCTCCTGGAGCAGCTGTACAAGCTGACGCCGATGGAGGAGACGTTCGGCATCAACAACGTGGCGCTGGTGGACGGCCAGCCGCTGACGCTGGGGCTGAAGGAGCTGCTGGAGGTGTACGTCGACCACCGGTTCACGGTGGTGCGGCGGCGCAGCGACTTCCGCCGGCGCAAGCGCGAGGAGCGCCTGCACCTGGTCGAGGGCCTGCTGGTGGCGCTGGTCGACATCGACGAGGTGATCGCGATCATCCGGTCGAGCGACAACGCGGGGCAGGCGAAGGAGCGTCTGATGGAGCGCTTCTCGCTGTCGCAGACGCAGACGGCGTACATCCTGGACACGCCGCTGCGCCGGCTGACCCGGTTCGACCGGGTCGAGCTGGAGCAGGAGCAGGCGAAGCTGCTGTCGGAGATCGCGGACCTGCGGGAGATCCTGGAGTCGGACGCGAAGCTGCGCAGCGTGGTGTCGTCCGAACTGGGCGCGGTGGGCAAGCAGTTCGGGACGGAGCGGCGGACGGTGCTGCTGGAGGCGGGCGCGGTGCCGACGGCGGCGCTGGCGGTGCCGCTGGAGGTGGCGGACGATCCGTGCCGGGTGCTGTTGTCGTCGACGGGTCTGCTGGCGCGGACGGCGGACGGGGAGCCGTTCGAGGTGTCGGAGGCGCGGGCGAAGCACGACGTGATCGTGTCGGCGGTACCGGCGACGGCGCGGGCGGACGTGGGCGTGGTGACGTCGGCGGGCCGGGTGCTGCGGCTGCCGGTGATCGATCTGCCGGCGCTGCCGCCGACGCCGTCGCCGACGCTGGCGGGCGGGGCGGCGGTCGGGGAGTTCCTGCGGCTGGAGACCGGTGAGCGGGTGCTGGCGCTGACGACGCTGGACGAGTCGTCGCCGGGGCTGGCGCTGGGCACGGTGCAGGGCGTGGTGAAGCGGGTGGTGCCGGAGTGGCCCGCGAACAAGGACGAGTTCGAGGTGATCGCCCTCAAGGAGGGTGACGAGCTGGTGGGTGCGGTGGAGTTGCGCACCGGCGAGGAGGACCTGGTCTTCATCACGTCGGACGCGCAGCTGCTGCGGTACCCGGCGGGTCAGGTGCGTCCGCAGGGTCGTCCGGCGGGTGGCATGGCGGGGATCAAGCTGGCGGACGGGGCGCGGGTGCTGTCGTTCACGGCGGTGGATCCGGCGGCGGACGCGGTGGTCGTGTCGGTGGCGGGTGCGTCGGGGACGTTGACGGGCGAGGAGCAGTCGACGTGGAAGGTGACGCCGTTCGAGCAGTACCCGCGCAAGGGGCGGGCGACGGGCGGTGTCCGCTGCCAGCGGTTCCTGCGCGGTGAGGACGTGCTGGCGTTCGCTTGGGCGGGTGCGGTGCCGGCCCGGGCGGCGACGGCGAAGGGTGCTCCGGTGGAGCTGCCGGAGCGGGATCCGCGCCGGGACGGTTCGGGCACGCCGGTGACGACGCCGATCGCGGTGGTCGCGGGTCCGGCGTGACCGGCGGGTCGCTCGTGAGCGCGTGAGCGGAGGAGGGGTGCCCGTCGGGTGCCCCTCCTCCGCCGTTCCGGGGCCGGTGGGCGGTGCCCGTCACGCGCGGGGCGGCCGGGAGGGCTGAGGGTAGCCTTGCCCGCGTGAGCACCTGTGCGACGCGGTCGCGTGAACTTTCGGAGCCGCTGGCCGCCACGGCGGCGGTGGCGACCACCTGGCTGCTGGTGGAGCAGAACGGGCCGTGGGGCGCGAAGGCGCTGGGCGAGAGCCACCTGGACGCGGGGACCGGGCGCGCGTTGGAGGCCGCCACGGCCGGGACGGGCGTGCGGGTGGCCCTGATCCGCCGGCCGGGCCGGCACGCGGACTGCCTGCCGACGCCGCAGCACGAGGTGATCGTGGCGCACACGGTGCCGGGCCGCGGCTGGGTGCGCCGGGGCGCGGTGGCCGATCCGGCGGAGCTGCTGGCGCTGGACTTCGCGGCGCTGGGCGTGGGCGACCACACGGGTTTCGGCGCGGAGCACGTGGGCGGGCCGGTGGCGCTGGTGTGCACGAACGGGCGGCGGGACCGCTGCTGCGCGCTGCTGGGCCGGCCCTTGGCGGCGGACCTGGCGGCGGCGGGTCACAGCGAGGTGTGGGAGGTGACGCACCTGGGCGGTCACCGCTTCTCCCCCACGATGCTGGTGCTGCCGTCCGGTTACGCGTACGGGCGGCTGACGGCGGAGACGGCCAAGGAGGTGCTGGCGGCGACGGCGGCGGGGCACATGGCGCCGCAGTGGTCGCGGGGCTGCTCGGGCTGGGAGCGGCCGGGCCAGGCGGCGGACCACGCGGTGCGGCTGGCGATCGGCGAGACGCGGGTGGACGCGCTGACCGTGGTGCAGCGGCCGGACGGCGAGGGCCGCTGGCTGGTCACGGTGCTGCACGCGGACGGCCGGGCGTGGGAGGTGGACGTGCTGGAGGGCCGGAGCGAGCCGCCGCGTCCGGAGAGCTGCGGGAAGGCGGAGGGCACGCCGTCGCGGATGGACGTGCTGAGCGTGCGGGGCGTCTGAGGCGGACGCACCCGAAAGCTGCGGCCCCGCGCCCGTGGGGGTGAGCGCGGGACCGCCGTTCCGGTCCGGGGTCAGCCGGTGGCCTTGCCGACGAACTCCGTGGTGTAGGTGCGGGAGAGGTCGATCGAGCCCTCCTTGCCCTTCACGTCCGGGTGGAAGGCGGCGAGGACGGCGAGGACGGTCCTGGGCCCGTCGGCCGGCATCACGCCGTCCGTGGTGAACATCGGCAGCGTCGACTTGATCGCGGCCGCGTACTGCTCGGCGCCGCCCTGCGCGTAGTCGGCGGGCATCTTCGCGGCGATCTCCTCGGGGGTGTGCGTGGACATCCACTTGAGGGTCTTCACGAAGGCGTTGGTGAGCTTCTGGGTGGTGTCCTTGTTCTTCTCCACCCAGTCGGTGACCATGTAGAGCGAGGACGACGGGTAGAGGCCGCCGAGCGCCTGGCGCGAGCCCTCGGGGGTGCGCATGTCGTAGAGGACCTTGCCGAGGCCCTTGTCGAGGACGTTGGCGACGGTCGGGTCGGTGGTCATCCCGGCGTCGATGCTGCCCTGCTGGAGCGCGGCGACGAAGGTCTGGCCGGCGCCGACGGCGATCGGGCTGAAGTCGCTGACGGAGGCGCCGTTCTTGACCGCGAGGTACTTGGTGAGGAAGTCGGTCGAGGAGCCGATGCTGGTGACGCCGAGCTTCCTGCCCTTGAAGTCGGCGCCGGACTTGATCGCGTCGGCCTGCTTGGCGGAGACGAGTTCGACCTCGCCGGGGGCCTGGGCGAACTGGACGACGGACTCGACGTTCTTGCCCTTGGCCTGCAGGTCGATGGTGTGGTCGTAGAAGCCGACGGCGCCCTGGACGTCGCCGGCGAGCAGGGCGGTGGTGGCGTTGACGCCGGCGGGCTCGGTGAGCAGCTCGACGTTGACGCCGGCGTCGGCGAAGTAGCCGAGCTGCTGGGTGAGCATCGCGGGGAGGTAGATGACCTTGTCCAGGCCGCCGACCATGATCTTGACCTTGGGGCCGTCGACCTGCCGGCCGGCCGGGGCGGCGGCGCCGTGGGCCGAGGTGGCGGCGTCGTTGGCGCAGGCGGAGAGCGGGAGGAGGAGGGCGGCGGCGAGGGCGGCGGCAGCGGCTCTGCCGGTCGGGTTCGGGCGCATGGGTGGGGGTGCCTCTCTACTGCGGAGGGGGATTCAGCGGCCGTCGCCCGCGTCGGCGGGCTTCCAGCGGAAGAGCTTCTTCTCGGCGAAGGTCAGCAGGCCTTCGGTCAGCAGCGCGACGACGGCGAGGATCGTCATCGCGGCGTACACACCGGCCGCGTTGAAGGTGCCCTGGGCGGCGGCGACGAGCAGGCCGAGGCCCTTGGTGGCGCCGATGTACTCGCCGACGATGGCGCCGATCAGCGCGAAGCCGAAGCTGACGTGGAGGCTGGTGAAGATCCACGTGGTGGCGGCCGGGATGACGACCTGGAGGGTGACCTTGCGGTTGTCCGCGCCGAGGATCCGGGCGTTGTCGACGAGGTTGCGGTCCACCTCGCGGGCGCCCTGGAAGGCGTTGAAGAACACCGGGAAGAACACCAGCACCACCGCGGAGGCGACCTTGGAGGCCGGGCCGAGGCCGAACCAGATCAGGAAGATCGGCGCGAGGACGATGCGCGGGATCGCGTTGAGCACCTTGACGTAGGGCCCGAACACATCGGCAAGGAAGCGGATCCGGCCGAGCGCGATGCCCAGCAGCACACCGGCGACGACGCCGATCACCCAGCCGGTGAGGGCCTCGTAGAGGGTGTAGCCGATCTGCTCGCCGAGCGAGCCCTGGGCGGTGCCGTGGGTGATCCACTGCCAGATCTGGTCCCAGATCCTGGACGGCTGGGAGAAGTTGAACGGGTCGATGACCTTCGTCCGGGCGCACACCTCCCACAGGCCCAGGAAGGCGGCGAGCACCGCGAACCGGGCGGCGTACACGCCCAACCTCCGGTTGCGGGCGGCCCGTTCGCGGGCCTCGGTTCTACTGGTGGGGGCGGCCGGTGCGCCGGGCACGGCCGACGCGGTCTCAAGCGGCACGACCCGCTCCTCTCTCCCGGGTGATGCGCACCTCTTCGCCGAGCGAGGCCCAGATCTCGCGGTACAGCTCGACGAACCTCGGTTCCAGGCGGACGGCCTCCACGGTGCGCGGTCGCGGCAGGTCGACGGTGAAGACCTCCTTGACGGTCGCCGGACCGGCGGTCATCACGACCACGCGGTCGGCGAGCGCGATGGCCTCGTCGAGGTCGTGCGTCACGAAGACGACGGACGCCGCGTTGTTGGAGGAACCGGTACCGGCCCACAGCTCCAGCAACTGGTCGGACATGAGCGCACGGGTCTGCACGTCCAGCGCCGAGAACGGCTCGTCCATCAGCAGGATGTCCGGGTCGTTGACGAAGGTCTGGGCGAGCGCGACGCGCTTGCGCATGCCGCCGGACAGCTGGTGCGGGTAGCGGTCCTCGAAGGCGCCGAGCCCGACCCGGCCGAGCCAGTCGCGGGCCCGTTCCCTGGCCTCGGCGGCGGGCACGCCGCGGAAGCGCGGGCCGGCCATGACGTTCGACAGGACGGTGCGCCAGGGGAAGACGGCGTCCTGCTGGAAGACGAACCCGACCCGGGGGTGGATCCCGTGGACCGGCTCCCCGTACACCCGGGCCTCGCCCTCGGTGGGCTCCTCCAGGCCGCTGACCAGCGTCAGCGTGGTGGACTTGCCACAGCCGGTCGGGCCGACGACGGCGACGAACTCGCCCTGGGCGACGGTCAGGTCGAGATCGCGGACGGCGGTGTGCAGGGCCCCCGAGGGGGTGCGGAACCGTTTGGTGGCGCCGATCAGCTCGATCGCCGGTGTGGTACTCATCGTGACCTCCGGGGTCAGTGCTTGCCCCGAGAAGGTAGGAGCGGGCCGGGCCCCGGCGGGAGGCTTCTCCGCGTAGTGCGACTTCTCCGCATTGAGGGGTGTTCTGCTCGTTTTGCTTCCGCTACAACTGCGGGGACGCGGCTGACAGAAACACGCCGGAAACGTAGGGTGTCCCGACCCCCAGTCCAGCCCCAGTCCAGCCCCGGTCCCCGCCCACACGCCCACGGCCGCCGAGAGGAGGCCCGGATGAAGCTCCCCCGCTGGCCCCGCCGGGTCTTCGCGCAGCTACTGCTCAGCCAGACCGTCGTCACCGTCGGTGTCACCGCCGTGACCGCCGGGCTGTTCCTCGCCCCGGTCAGCAGCGAGCTCGACCACGACGCGATGCAGCGCGCCCTGTCCATCGCCCAGGCCACCGCCACCGACGAGGTGATCGCCCGGGCCGCCGCCGCCCGTGACTCCGCGACGGTCCAGCGCAACGCCGAGCAGATCCGCCTGGCCACCGGCGCGAGCTTCGTCGTGGTCACCGACCTGGACGGGATCCGGCTCTCGCACACCGACCCGGACCGGATCGGCCAACGGGTCAGCACCGACCCGGAGCCCGCCCTCAGCGGGCTCAGCGTCACCGCGATCCAGCAGGGCACGCTGGGCCGCACCGCGCGCGGGAAGGTGCCGCTGCGGCTCGCGGACGGGCGGATCGTCGGCGAGGTCTCGGTCGGCATCAGCGACGACTCGATCCGCCGTCGGCTGCTGAAGATGCTGACCGGGATCCTGCTGTGCGCGGGCGCCGGCCTGGCCGCGGGCACCGTCGCGACGCTGGTGCTGGCCCGGCGGCTCAAGCGCCGGACGCACAACATCGCGCTCGCCGACATCTCGGCGCTGCTGGTGGAGCGGGAGGCGATGCTGCACGGCATCCGCGAGGGCATGGTGGCGCTGGACGAGCGCGGCCGGATCCGGCTGGCCAACGACGAGGCGGTGCGCCTGCTGGGCCTGCCGCCGGACTGCACCGGCCGCCGCACCGACGAGGTGCTGCCGCCGGGACGGCTGGCGGACGTGCTGGCCGGGCGGATCACCGGCCCGGACCTGCCCGCCGTCCGGGACGACCGGGTGCTCGTCGTGAACCGCACGGCGACCGCCGAGGGCGCGGTGGTGACGCTGCGCGACCGCACCGAGCTGGAGTCCCTCGTCCGCGAGCTGGACACGACCCGCAGCCTCACCGAGGCGCTGCGGGCGCAGGACCACGAGCACGCCAACCGGATGCACACGCTGCTGGGACTGCTGGAGCTGGGCCGCCACGAGCAGGCGGTGGCGTTCATCTCGGAGCAGTCCGGCTCCCACGCGGCCGTCGCGGCGCGGATCGCCGAGCAGGTGCAGGACCCGCACGTGGCGGCGCTGCTGGCGGGCAAGTCCGCGGTGGCGGGCGAGCGCGGGGTGCGGCTGGTGCTGGCCCCGGCGGCGCACCTGCCGGACGCGGTGGTGGACGCGCGGGCGCTGGTGACGGTGCTCGGCAACCTGGTCGACAACGCGGTGGACGCGCTGGCGCCGGGCGGGGGCGGCCGGGTGGAGGTGACACTGGCGGCGGCGGGCTCCACGCTGCTGCTCCAGGTCGCGGACAGCGGCCCGGGCGTGCCGGAGGAACTGCGCGAGCAGGTCTTCGAGGAGGGGTGGAGCAGCAAGGACGCGCCCGCGCACCGTCCGCGCGGGCTGGGGCTGGCGATGGTGCGGCGGCTGGTGGAGCGCACCGGCGGCCGGATCGTGCTCGACGCGGGGCCGCTGGGCGGCGCCCGGTTCACGGTCGAGCTGCCGGAGGCCCTGCTCACCACCCGGCTCGTGGAGGCGTGATGATCGACGTACTCGTGGTGGACGACGACTTCCGGGTCGCGGACGTGCACGCCGCCTACGTGGCGAAGGTGCCCGGCTTCCGGGTGACGGGCACGGCGCACTCGGCCGGGGAGGCGCTGGCGGCGCTGGAGCGCCGTCCGGTGGACCTGCTGCTGCTCGACCACCACCTGCCGGACGAGACGGGCCTGGCGCTGGTGCGCCGGCTGCGGGAGCGGCAGGTGGCGTGCGACGTGATGATGGTGACGGCCGCCCGGGACGTGTCGACGGTGCACGCGGCGATGCAGCACGGCGCACTGCAGTACCTGGTCAAGCCGTTCACCTTCGCGGGGCTGCGCGAGAAGCTCACGGCGTACGCGCAGCTGCGGCACGCGCTGGCCGGTCCGGCGGCGCGGGAGGCGGGCCAGGAGGAGGTGGACCGGCTGTTCGCGACCCTGCGCAGTGCCGCGTCCCCGGCCGGCGCGCTGCCGAAGGGGCACTCGGCGCCGACGACGGACCTGGTGCTCGGGGTGCTGCGCCGGGCGGGCCGGCCGCTGTCCGCGCAGGAGGTGGCCGACGGGACGGGGCTGAGCCGTTCGACGGCGCAGCGCTACCTCAAGCAGTTGGAGCGGGAGAGCCGGCTGCGCCTGACGCTGCGCTACGGCGACACCGGGCGCCCGGAGCACCGGTACGGTCTGGCGGCCCGGTCCTGAGCACGGGGGAACCCCGGCGGCCCCAGGCCCGCCGGGGTTCCCCGGGGTGCGGCTCAGACGGCGCCCGCACCGGTGAGGGCGCGCACCTCCAGCTCGGCGAAGCGGTCGGAGTCGGCCGGTTCGGGCGAGGTGAGCGTCCCGATCCAGCCGGCCAGGAAGCCGAGCGGGATGGAGACGATGCCGGGGTTCTCCAGCGGGAACCAGTGGAAGTCGACGCCGGGGAAGAGCGCGACCTTGGTGCCGGAGACTACGGGCGAGAAGGTGACGAGCACGATGGCCGGGATGAGGCCGCCGTACACCGACCAGACGGCGCCGCGGGCGGTGAAGCGCCGCCAGAACAGCGTGTACAGCAGGACCGGCAGGTTGGCGGAGGCGGCGACGGCGAAGGCCAGGCCGACCAGGAAGGCGACGTTGAGATGCTGGGCGAAGAGGCTGATCGCGATGGCCGCCGCGCCGATCCCGACGGCGGCGATCCGGGCGACGACGATCTCCTGGCGGTCACTCACGGGCTCCTCCGGCCGCGGCGCCCCGTCGTCCGTGCGCCGGCGCAGCGACCAGCCGCGGAAGGCGCCGGCCCAGATGTCGTGGGCGAAGGCGGCGGAGGAGGCCAGGGTGAGGCCGGCGACGACGGCGAGGATGGTGGCGAAGGCGATCGCGGAGATCAGCGCGAACAGAACGACCCCGCCGGTGCTGCCGTTGCCGCCGCCGAGCACCAGGGCGAGCAGCGGCACGGCGGTGTTCCCGGCCGAGTTGGCGTGCCGCACCTCGGCCGAGCCGACCAGGGCGGTGGCGCCGAGGCCGAGCGCGATGGCCATCAGGTAGAAGCCGCCGACCAGGCCGATCGCCCACATCGTGGAGCGGCGGGCGGCCCGTGCGGTGGGCACGGTGTAGAAGCGGGACAGGATGTGCGGCAGGCCGGCGGTGCCGAGCACGAGCGCGAGGCCGAGGCTGAAGAAGTCGAGCCGGCTGGTGGAGGTCGCGCCGTACTTGAGCCCGGGTTCGAGGTAGCGCCGGCCGGCGCCGCTGTGTCCGGCGGCCTGGCGCATCAGCTCGAGGAGGTCACCGTGGTAGTGGACCATCAGCAGCACGGTCAGCAGCACCGATCCGGCGATCAGCAGGAAGGCCTTGACGATCTGGATCCAGGTGGTGGCCCGCATGCCGCCGACGGTCACGTAGACGATCATCAGGCCGCCGACCGCGACGATGGTCCAGGTCCTGGCGGAGGCGCTGTCGGTGCCGAGCAGCAGGGCGACGAGCGAGCCCGCGCCGACCATCTGCGCGACGAGGTACAGCAGCGTCACGACGACGCTGGCGCCGCCGGCCGCGGCCCGCACCTTGCGCCGGCGCAGCCGCAGCGCGAGCACGTCGGCGAGGGTGTAGCGGCCGGCGTTGCGCACGAGTTCGGCGACGAGCATCAGGACGACGAGCCAGGCGACCAGGAAGCCGATGCTGTAGAGCACGCCGTCGTAGCCGTAGAGGGCGATCAGCCCGGCGACGCCGAGGAAGGAGGCGGCGGAGAGGTAGTCGCCGGAGAGCGCGAAGCCGTTCTGCAGCGGGGTGAAGTCCCGGCCGCCGGCGTAGAAGTCCTCGGCCGCGCTGCCGCGGCGTCCGACCCACAGGGTGATGCCGAGGGTGACCAGGACGATCACGGCGAAGAGCACGATCGCGAGGTCGTGGTGGTCGCCGGTGGGGGCGACGGGCGGCGGGGTGGCGATCGACGCCGCGGTGGTCATCGGAGCTGGTCCTGGGTGTCCCAGCGCAGGCCCAGGGCGGCGCGGTCGCGCTTGGTGCGGGCGTTGCGGGCGTAGAGCCAGGTGAGCAGGAAGGTGCTGGCGAACTGCAGCAGGCCGAGCAGCCAGGCGATGTTGAGCGGTCCGGCGACCGGGGTGCGCATCAGCTCGGGGGCGGCGGCCTGGGCGGCGACGTAGGCCAGGTACCAGGCGAGGAAGGCGCTGCTGACCGGGAAGACGAACGACCGGTGGCTGCGCCGGATGTCCTGGAAGGCCTCGCTGGCCTGGACCGTCCGGTACACCTCGGTGCTGTCCACGGTGCCGGCCGGCACGGAGGCCGGTACGGCGGCGGGAGCCGCGGCGGGCACGATCGGTGCGGCGGGCGGGACGGGCGGCACCGGCTGCGTCGGCACCGTGCGCTCCGTCCGGGTGGCGGCCGACCGGGTGCCCGGGGTGGGCCGACCGGCGGCGGGCGGGCTCGCGGTGGCCGGAGCGGCCCACCAGTCGAATCTCTGCCCCTGCCCGGGACTGCTCGTCTGCTGCTGTGGCACTGCTGCTCCTGGACCGGCGGGCACTCTGACCCGAACCATCATGGGGGCCTCTGAGCAGCGGATTTGACCATTGCAGATACGTTCACTCGATGAGGTGATCGATGATCCGACAGACACTCATCCGACTACTGGTGCGTACCGGTGATTCCGTGCCGGAAGGCGTACGCGACGGCCTGCGCCCGGTCCCGCACGGCGGTCTTCGCGAAGAGGTTGTTGATGTGCGTCTTCACGGTGGCCGGGCTGACGAACAGCCGCTGGGCGATCTCCGTGTTGGAGAGGCCCTCGGCGATGAGCGCCAGCACCTCGGCCTCCCGGGCGGTGAGCCCGTCGGGCAGTTCCGCGCCCCGGGCGGCGGGCTGCGCGGGGGCCGGTGCGGGCGCGGGCTCGGGGCTCGCCGGGGAGGCCTTCTGCCCCTCCGAAAGCCTTTCCAGCAGCCGGAGTTGGACCTGCGGCGAGAGTCCGGCCGCGCCCGAGCGCACGTCCGCGATGGCCCGGGCGATCTCCTCGCCGCCGGCGTCCTTGGTGAGGTAGCCGCGCGCGCCGGCCCGGAGCGCGGGGAAGAGCGAGTCGTCGTCGGCGTAGGTGGTGAGGACGACGACCTCGGTCTCCGGGTGCGCCGCCCGGATCCGCCTGGTCGCCTCGACGCCGTCGACGCGCGGCATCCGCAGGTCCATCAGCACCACGTCCGGGTGGTGCCGCTCCACCAGGGCGACGGCCTGCTCCCCGTCCGCCGCCGCGCCGACCACCTCGATCCCGGGCAGCAGCCCGAGCAGCATCACGATGCCCTCGCGCACCACCGTCTGGTCGTCCGCGACCAGGACCCTGGTCGTTCCCGCGCTCACGCCGGCACCCGCAGCAGCACGCGCCACCCTCCGTCCTCCTGGCCCGCCAGCAGGGTGCCGCCGAGCAGTTCCGCGCGTTCGCGCATCCCCAGCAGACCGTACCCGCTGCCGCTCGCGGCCAGTTCCCCGGACGCTCCGCCGCGCGGGGACGCGGAGTTGCGCACCTCCAGCTCCACCGCGTCCGGCAGGTAGCGCAGTTCGACCTCGCACCGGGCTCCGGGCGCGTGCTTGCGGACGTTGGTCACCGCCTCCTGGGCGGTGCGCCGCACGGCGAGCGCGGCCTCGGCGGCCAGCGGCCGGGGCGTGCCGGCGACCTTGAGCACCGCCCGTTCGCGTCCGGTCAGTTCGACCAGGAAGTCCCCCACCGGGGTGAGTTCGCCGCGCAGCGCGGACAGCGCCTGCCGGGTCTCGGCCAGCCCGTCCTGCGCCATCCGCCGGGCGGCGACGACGCGTTCGCGGACCTGCTCGCGGTCGGTGCCGGCGTCCAGCATCAGCCGGGCCGCCTCCAGGTGGACGAGCTGCGCGGAGAGGCTGTGGGCGAGCACGTCGTGGATCTCCCGGGCGATCCTGGCCCGTTCGGCGAGCGCCGCGCTCTCCGCCTCGGCGGCCCGGGCGGCCCGCTCCTGCGCGAGCAGGCGGCGGGCGGTGCCGCGGGCCTCGATGTCCAACCGCAGCAGGAAGCCGAGGAGCCCGAGCCCGCCGACCGACGTCACGACGCTGAGCCAACTCGCCCAGCTGGCCGCGGTGTACGAGCCAAGTGCCGCCACCGCGACGAGGACCGCGGGCGCGGGCGGCAGCCGGACCAGCGCCATCACGGCCAGCCCGAGCCAGGTGAGGTCCGCCAGCACGAGGGCGTGGCCCCAGTTGGCCAGCCAGGCGAGGACCACCAGGGCGGCGGCCGCGGCGAGCGAGGGCACGAGCCGCTGCGCCCGGCTGGTGTTCAGGTAGACGGTGCTCAGCCCGACCATGGCCACCAGGCCGCCGGCCGCGGCGGCCGCCGCCCAGCCGGTGAAGCGACCGTCGGCGAAGGTCCCCCAGGTGACGCTGATGAGGATCACGATCCGGCCGAGCACGGTGAGGACCCGCCGCGGGCCGCTCTCGGCCTCGCGCTCCAGTCCCTCGCGGGACGGCCAGCGGGTCCAGTACCCGGTCACGGGCTCCTCCTCGGGGGTGTCGTACACGGCGGCTGCTCGATCGCGGCGGCGGCGCGGCGGCGCGGTCAGCCGATCGCGGCGACCTGCCGGGGCAGCTCGGCGGTCCGCGCCCTCCAGTTCACCACGAGCGAGCGGACCAGCAGCATGACCGCGAGGCCGAGCATCAGGGCGCTGCCCGCCTGGTGGACGTGCATCGCCGAGCCGATCCCGTACAGGCCGAGGCGGATGGCGATCATGCCCACCCAGGCGGCGACGGTGGCCCTGGTGCCCTTGGCCCAGATCGAGCCGTCCGCGGCCCGCCACAGCCGGACGGTCCAGCCCCAGACGGAGCCCATGGCGAGCACCGCGACGAGGGAGGCGCCGAGCAGGACGGCGGAGAGCGCAGCGTGGTCGTGGTCGATCAGCTGCGGGTCGCGCAGCGCGAGCGCCCCGAGGATCAGCGGCAGCAGCCAGAAGCGGCGCTCGGTGTCCAGGCGCTGCGCGCGCATCTGGCGCTGGACCACCAGGACCAGTACCGCGATGATCACGACGATGTTGACGAGGGCGGTCATCGGATTCTCCGTCCCGACGGGGGCTGTGTGCTGACCTCACCGACGCTACGGATCCGGCGCCGCCCGGTGATCGGAGCCGGGGTGGACCGGGGGTGGAAGCGCAAGCGCGAGGGCCCTCCACCCGTGGGTGGAGGGCCCTCGCGCGAGCGAACGGGTCAGGTGGGGTCAGGCGTCGATGCGGGAGCGGTCCAGGGTGGCCGCCGAGTCCACGATGAACTCCTTGCGCGGGGCGACGTCGTTGCCCATCAGCAGGTCGAAGATCTTCTCGGCCTGCTCCAGGTCGCCCAGGTTGATCCGGCGCAGCGTGCGGTGGCGCGGGTCCATGGTGGTCTCGGCCAGCTGGTCGGCGTCCATCTCGCCGAGGCCCTTGTAACGCTGCACCGGCTCCTTCCAGCGCATCCCCTTGCGCTGGAACTCCAGCAGCGTGGAGCGCAGTTCGGCGTCGGAGTAGGTGTAGTGGTACTTCTCCTGGCCGCGCTTGGGGGCGGTGAGCTCGATGCGGTGCAGCGGCGGCACCGCGGCGAACACCCGGCCCTGCTCGACCATCGGCCGCATGTAGCGGTGGAAGAGGGTCAGCAGCAGGGTGCGGATGTGCGAACCGTCGACGTCGGCGTCGGCCATGAAGATGACGCGGCCGTAGCGGGCCTGGTCGATGTCGAAGGTGCGCCCGGAGCCGGCCCCTATCACCTGGATGATCGCGGCGCACTCGGCGTTCTTGAGCATGTCGCTCACCGAGGCCTTCTGGACGTTGAGGATCTTGCCGCGGATCGGCAGCAGCGCCTGGAACTCGGAGTTGCGGGCGAGCTTGGCGGTGCCGAGCGCGGAGTCTCCCTCGACGATGAACAGCTCGCTGCGCTCGACGTCGTCGCTTCGGCAGTCGGCGAGCTTGGCCGGCAGCGAGCTGGTCTCCAGCGCGGTCTTGCGGCGCTGGGCCTCCTTGTGCTGGCGCGCGGCGACCCGGGTGCGGGCCGCGGCGACGACCTTCTCCAGGACGGCCCTGGCCTGCAGCTTGTCGTCCTTCCTGGCCGAGGTGAGGAAGGCCTTGAGCTCCTTGGCGACGACGGCGGCGACGATCCGGTTGGCCGCCGAGGTCCCGAGCACCTCCTTGGTCTGGCCCTCGAACTGCGGCTCGGCGAGGCGGACGGTGACGACGGCGGTCAGGCCCTCGGTGGCGTCGTCCTTGGTGATGTCGTCCTCGGCAACGCGCAGCAGCTTGCTGGCGCGCAGCACCTCGTTGACGGTCTTGGCGAGCGAGCGCTCGAACCCGGTGACGTGGGTGCCGCCCTTGGGGGTGGCGATGATGTTGACGAACGAGCGCAGGGTGGTGTCGTAGCCGGCGCCCCAGCGCAGCGCGATGTCGACGCCGAGGTGGCGGGTGACCTCGGTGGGCGTCATGTGGCCGAGCTCGTCCAGGACGGGCACGGTCTCCTTGAAGGTGCCCTCGCCGCGCAGCCGCAGCACGTCGCAGACCGGCTTGTCGGGGGCCAGGAACTCGCAGAACTCGGCGATGCCGCCGTCGTAGCGGAAGACCGTCTCCTCGACCTTCTCGCTCTCGGTGAGCCGCTCGTCACGCACGACGATGGTCAGGCCGGGGACGAGGAAGGCGGTCTGCCGGGCCCGGTTGTGCAGGTTCTCCAGGGAGAGGCGGGCGTCCTTGAGGAAGATCTGCCGGTCGGCCCAGTAGCGGATCCGGGTGCCGGTGCGGGTCTTGGGCACCTTGCGGGTCTTGGTCATGCCGTTGGCGGCCTCGAAGGGCGCGTCCGGGCCGGCCTCGGTGAAGATGCCGGGGGTGCCGCGGCGGAAGCTCATCGCGTGGGTGTGGCCGCCGCGGTCGACCTCGACGTCCAGGCGGGCCGAGAGGGCGTTGACGACGGAGGCGCCGACGCCGTGCAGGCCGCCGGAGGCCGCGTAGGAGCCGCCGCCGAACTTGCCGCCGGCGTGCAGCTTGGTCATGACGACCTCGACGCCGGACAGCCCGGTCTTGGGCTCGACGTCGACCGGGATGCCGCGCCCGTTGTCGCGGACCTCGACCGAGGAGTCGGGGTGCAGGAGGACCTCGATGCGGTCGCAGTGGCCGCCCAGGGCCTCGTCCACCGAGTTGTCGATGATCTCCCACAGGCAGTGCATCAGGCCGCGGCTGTCGGTCGAGCCGATGTACATGCCGGGGCGCTTGCGGACCGCCTCCAGCCCCTCCAGGACGAGCAGGTGCCGAGCGGTGTAGTTGGAGCCGTCGTCACCGGCCAGCAGTGCGGACGGCACGGTCGTTTCGGCACTCACGCGGCACTCTCCTCGGTGAAGTTCTGTCTCATGGGTCACATCCGGAACGCGTCCGGACCGTCCGCCAGTGCAGCACGCCGCACCGACAGCCGTCGCCCGGCGTGTGCGCACCCCTCCGCTGGGTGCCCAGCACGGCGGCCCCGTCCCGCGCAGCTTGTACGCGCTGCGCGAACAAGGGCTGGGCCGCGGTCCGGGGCTCCGGGGCGCCATCTCCTCCCGGTACCACCGGTCCTGGCGGTTCGTGGGGTCCGGCGCAGGCTCCGGAACTGCCGTTATGCAGGCTACCGGGGCCTGGGACGGGGCTTATGCTCCAACCCGGCAGAGGATTATGCTACGCGGACCTCGCACCCGGTCCCGATCGGGCGTTCGAGCGACGGGCGGATCCTGGGATCCCGGTACGCATGAACCACCGGCCCCCGGGGCACGTCCTCATCAACACAGCAGAATCCTCAGAGAAGAAAAGCCACGAGCGGGAACGTTTTCGGCCTGGTTGGATGTTGACCCTGGTACGACAGCTCGTCGAGCTAGAGAAGAGGCGACGTGACTACTGTTCTGACACCTGCGAGCCCGCTGACCGCGGCTGACCGCTGCGACCGCTGCGGCGCCCAGGCCTACCTGCGCGTCGTACTCGCCAGCGGCGGAGAGCTGCTCTTCTGCGCCCACCACGGCCGGAAGTTCGAGCCGGAGCTCAAGAAGATCGCCGTTGAGATACAGGACGAGAGCGGCCGCCTGAGCAGCACCACCGCCGCGGCGACCGCCGACGACGAGCGCTGATCCCGGGCGCCACCAGCAGCCAGCGTCGAGCTGTGTGTCCGGTCGCGCACCGAGCGCGACCGGTGGGCCGGGCGACCACCCCCTTCGGGGCCGGTCGCCCGGCTCTGCTGTTCCCCGAGGCGCCCGCCCCTTCCGACGTCACGTCAGAACGTGATCGCGCGGTCACTTTGCGACGTCACAGCGCCGAATGCACCGCGTCCGAGAGGGCGGCGATCCTCGTGTACACCCCTGGGTGATGCGCCTCGGCGCAGCCCGTCCCCCAGGACACCAGGCCGGCCAGCCGCCCGCCGATGACCAGCGGCCCGCCGCTGTCCCCCTGGCAGGCGTCCTTGCCGCCCTGCTCCTCCTCGCCCGCGCACACCATCGCCCGGGCGTCGAACTTCCCGTCCTGCCCGCCCGGGTAGTCGCGCGCGCACACCGAGTCCGCGACGACGGGCACGTCCACCATGCGCAGCGGGGCCGAGTAGTCGCCGTGGCCGGTGGTGTCGCCCCAGCCGTACACCTGTGCCCTGGTCCCGGCCGCGTACGGCTCGGTCTCGCCCTGGTTGAGCAGGTCGATCACCGGCCGCGAGCCCTGGGACTCGCCGAGCGTGACCACGGCCACGTCGTTCATGTTGGCGGCCCAGCTGTAGTCGGGGTGGATCCAGATCTTCCTGACCGGCACCTCGCGCCCGGCCGTGCCGCGCATGTCGTCCCGGCCGACGATCACCTTGAGGCCGGGCCGGTCCACCCGGACGCCCTTGGGCTCGTCGAAGAAGCAGTGCGCGGCCGTCACGACCTTGGTCGGGGTCACGAGGGCTCCCCCGCAGAACTGCCCGGAGCGCCCGGACCCGAACTGCTGGCGGCTGGACAGCGCCACCATCCAGGGGTGGTCCGCGGTGTTCGCCACCTCACCGCCCACCACCCGGCGCTGGGCCTCGGCGGGCGCGGCGGCACCGAAGGCCGCCAGCGGGACGGGCACGGCCACCAGCAGCGCCAGTACCGCGGCGCGCCTTCGGCGGCCCGGACGGGCGGCGGCCGGGGTCGCCGGGGGCGGGGCGGCGGTCGTCAGGTCCGCGCGGTCCGGGTTGGGCAGCACCGTTTCTCCAGGTGGCTCGGCAGCAGGCAACCGGCACAGCGTAGGTGAACGGCTACACTGTGCGACCGCTTCCCGCAGGACGGCCACCCGGACGAGCGACAAGCACCACTCGGACGGTGACGAACCCCCTCCGGACGGCCGAGAAGGCCCGGAGCCATGGGGCTCCGGGCCTTCTCGGGAGTGCGTGCGCGGCAGGGTTCCCGCGCGGCGTCGGATCAGTCCAGGTAGTCGCGCAGCACCTGGGACCGCGACGGGTGGCGCAGCTTCGACATGGTCTTCGACTCGATCTGGCGGATGCGCTCACGGGTGACCCCGTACACCTTGCCGATCTCGTCGAGGGTCTTCGGCTGGCCGTCCGTCAGGCCGAAGCGCATCGAGACGACGCCGGCCTCGCGCTCGGACAGGGTGTCCAGCACCGAGTGCAGCTGCTCCTGGAGGAGGGTGAAGGAGACCGCGTCGGCCGGCACGACCGCCTCGGAGTCCTCGATGAGGTCACCGAACTCGCTGTCGCCGTCCTCGCCGAGCGGGGTGTGCAGCGAGATCGGCTCGCGGCCGTACTTCTGGACCTCGATGACCTTCTCGGGGGTCATGTCGAGTTCCTTGGCCAGCTCCTCCGGGGTGGGCTCGCGGCCCAGGTCCTGGAGCATCTGACGCTGGACGCGGGCCAGCTTGTTGATGACCTCGACCATGTGCACCGGGATGCGGATGGTGCGGGCCTGGTCGGCCATGGCGCGGGTGATCGCCTGGCGGATCCACCACGTGGCGTAGGTGGAGAACTTGTAGCCCTTGGTGTAGTCGAACTTCTCGACCGCGCGGATCAGACCGAGGTTGCCCTCCTGGATCAGGTCCAGGAAGAGCATGCCGCGGCCGGTGTAGCGCTTGGCCAGCGAGACCACGAGGCGGAGGTTGGCCTCCAGCAGGTGGTTCTTGGCGCGGCGACCGTCCTCGGCGATGATCTCCAGCTCGCGCTTGAGCTTGGGGGCGAGCTTGTCGGCGGCCGAGAGCTTGTCCTCGGCGAACAGGCCGGCCTCGATGCGCTTGGCGAGCTCGACCTCCTGCTCGGCGTTGAGCAGCGGGACCTTGCCGATCTGCTTCAGGTAGTCCTTGACCGGGTCGGCGGTGGCACCGGCGACCGCGACCTGCTGGGCCGGCGCGTCGTCCTCGTCGTCGTCGGAGAGGACGAAGCCCTCCGACTCCTCCTCGGGACCGGTGGCCTCGGTCTCGGCCTTGTCCCCGGGCAGGGCGACGTCCTCGAGCAGCTCCTCCTCGCCGAGGATCTCCTCCTCGCCGCCCTTGGCGCTCTTGGCCGCGGTGGTCTTCTTGGCGGCGGTCTTCTTGGCCGGCGCGGCGGCCTTCTTGGCCACGGCCTTCTTGGCCGGGGCGGCCTTCTTCGCCGGAGCGGCCTTCACCTCGGTGACGACCGTGGTCGTCTCCGCTGCGGTGATCTCGGCGGACACGGTCGGCGCGGGCGCGGCGGCGGCCGCCACGGCCGGGGCCGCGACGGGGGCGCCGGGCGCGATGCGCACGGGCGGCTTGGTCGGGGCCGACGGCGCGGCCGGGGTCCGGGTGGTGACAGCCTTGGTGGCGGTGCGCTTCGCGGGGCTCTTGGCGGCAACGCTCTTGCGCTTGGCGCCGGCCGGCTCGGCCGCGCTCACCATGAGGTCCACCCCCTCCTCAATCAGCACCTGATTGAGGCTGCGCATGACGTTCTTCCACTTGGTGACCGGGATCTGGTCCGCCTCGAACGCCTGGCGCACGTCGTCACCGGCGATCTGCCCCTGGGCCTTGCCCCGCTCGATGAGCGCCAGCAGAGCCGCGGACTCGGCGATCTCGGGGGGAAGCGAACGGGATGTGCTGGCCGACACGAACAACCTCTCGGACGATGAGTGGACTCGAACCCGTACCGGCCGCCCGAGCGGGCGGGGAAGGAAATCGCGCGTCGGACGCGCGGTGTCGATTCCGACCGACTCGGGCTTGAGGACAGGGTTTGCAGGACGGCAGCAGCGCCGCGGACCAACACAGCCACGTGGCGTGCTGGAAAATTCCGGAGCTGCTTCCGCTCAGGACACATCGCTGCTACTCGTCAAGTGTTACGCATGGCCTTCGTGTCGCGGGTCACACCGCTCGGGCGCCCGCGGCCCGGGGCCGGACTCCATCATCGCGCACTCGCGCCGCAACCTGACGCCATGGACATGCTCACCCCCCGGAAAGCCCCCTGCCCATCTCGCGGAACGGCCCTCCGGCTACACCTGGCGGTGCGACCGGAGGGCTGTCGGCGGGCGTCCCGAACCAGACCGTTCAGTGCTCCCGGGGAGCCGGGACGGACGGCTCGATCTCGGGGTGGACGGTGAGCAGCGCCCGCATCGCGGCCTCGCCCGCGGTGCCGTCGCCGGTGCCGAGCGCGTCCACCAGCCGGGAGTGCAGGCTGACCGAGGCCTCCGAGGGGCGTTCGCAGGCGGTCGTCGGGCCGCCCGAGACCTGGAGGGCGCAGGAGACGATCCCCGAGAGGTGCTCCAGCATCCGGTTCCCGGCCATCTGCAGCACGAGGCCGTGCAGCTCGGCGTCGGCCCTGGTGTAGGTCGAGTGGTCGGCCTGGGCGGCGGCGTGGCCCATGATCTCGACCAGCTCGACCAGGCGCTGCTGGACGTCCTCGCGGCCGTGGCCGGCGGCCAGCCGGGCGGCCAGCGGCTCGATGGCCCAGCGCAGCTCGAAGAGCTCCCGGCGCTGCTCGTCCCGCTGGGGACCGAAGGCGCGCCACTCGATGATGTCCGGGTCGAGCAGGTTCCAGTCGCCGACCGGACGGACCCGGGTGCCGACGTTCGGCCGGGCGCTGACCAGGCCCTTGGCCTCCAGCACGCGCAGCGACTCGCGGACGACCGTGCGGGAGACCTCGAAGCGCTGGCCGATCTCCTCGGGCACCAGCGGGCGGTCGGCGCCGAGGTCGCCGGAGACGATCATCTGACCGAGCTGCTGGACCAGCTGGCCGTGCAGACCTCGACCGCGGCTGCTGGTGGTCTTGCGGCCGACCCGGCCGAGCTCGGACTCGGCGCCCTCCCAACGGGGCGCCGGCGGGGTCGGCCGGTCGGCGTACGAGAAGCGGTCCAGGTCGCCGGGGCCGTGGATGGGCCCGTCGGCGGAACGGGCGGGGGTCATGGTGGGGTGCGCAAGGGTACTCACAGGTCCTTTGTCGGCGATCGGCGGGCGCAGCTTGAGAATTCTCGTGAAAAGCACACGAAAGGGTGATCGGCCGTGACTGGATAATTGACTTCTTATCAGGAAGAACCGCGCATTGCGGTCACTGCTGGTCGATCTTGGTGGTTCGGGACGGCGGCCCGGGGATCACAGCGCGCGGCGCCGGGACTGGACCACCAGCGCCGCCGCCAGCAGGACGGCCGCCGGGGCGGCCACCGCCGCGAGGAGCGCCGGGTCCGTCAGCGCGGTGCCCCCGGGCGCCACCCGCCGGTCGCCGCCGTAAACCCACCCGTACGCCCATTCGACGCCGGACTGGAACGGCAGCAGTTCGGCCGCCCGGGTGGGCCAGGGCGTGCCGGTCTGCCGCAGCACCAGCGCCACGCCCGACTCCAGCAGTGGCGGCAGCGCGCACAGCACGAGCACGCCGGCGACGGCACTGCGGGTGAGCGAGGCCGTCAGGACGCCGGTCCAGCCCGCCACGACCGTCAGCAGGACGAAGGCCAGCAGTGCGCCCGGCACCCCGTGCCCGGCGACCAGGGCCACCGGCCCGAACGCTCCCGGCAGGTCGGCGAGCCCGGACAGCCCGGCGGAGGCCAGCGCCCCTGCCACCCGCCCGGACAGCGCGGACGGGTCCGCCCAGGCCGCGACCGTCACCCCGGCGGGCAGCGCGAGGTGCACGGCCGCCGTGTCGACCAGCAGGGTGGCCAGCGCCAGCAGGGCCGCCACCGGGCCGATCACCAGCAACTTGGCCACCAGCATCCGCACCCGGCGCGGGTACGACACGCACGCGGCCGGCAGCCCCGGGAAGCGCACCTCGTGGCCGTACGCGACGGCGCCCAGCACCCCGGCCCCCAGGGCCGCGAACGGCAGCGGCAACAGCGGGAAGGCCGCGGTGAGCAGCCGCACCCCGGCCGGGCCGGGCAGCGGGCCCTCCGGCCGCTGGCTCGCCAGGACGGCGGCCACGACGGCGTCGCAGAGCAACACGGCGGCGAGGAGCAGCCAGGTGGAACGGAGGCCGCGCAGCCGGCGCAGCTCGTAGGCCAGGACGCGCACGGTTCACTCGCTCCGGAGGTCGTCGGGGGTGGCGGTAGCGGAAATGGAGGGGGCCGCCTCGGACGTCACGCGGCCGAGCCGGACGGTGTCGTCCGACAGCAGGGCGGCCGGAGCCGCGGGCCCGGTCCGGAAGGGCCGGTCCACGGCCACGGTCGTCGCGGAGCCGTCGGCGGAACGGAGATCGGGCTTGGGCACGAGCCCGGAGCGCACGGGCTCCGCTGCGGGCTCGTGCGCGGAGTCGCACTCGTCGGAGCGGGTGTACGCGTCCGAGGGGCCACCCGTGGGCGGGGGCTCGGCCGACCGCTCACGGGTGGCCCCGGCGACGGCGAGGGCGGAGAGGGCGGTCGCCACGGAGGTGACGGAGGTGACGGAGGTGACGGAGGCGGCGGAGGCGGCGGGCAGGTGGGCGGTGGGCAGGTGGGCGGTGGGCAGGGCGCGGGTCGGCAGGGCGGCGTCGCCCTGGGGTTCGGCTTGTTCGACCACCTCGGTCGGCCCACCCTGCTCGGCCGGCTCGACGGACGCCTGGGGCCGCGTGGCGGGCTTGCGCCCGTCGGCGGGCTTCGGCTGGACGTGGATCTGGCCGGAGCGGCCCGAGGCGGCCGGCAGGACGGCCTTCGGGGCGGGCTGCTCGACCACGCGGTCCGCCAGCTCGTGCAGCAGGATGCCGTGCCGGTAGGCGAGTTCGCCGATCTCGGTGCGCCCGATGCCGGCCACGGCGAGACCGGCGCCGCCGTCCCGGCGCACCTGGGCGCCCTGGCTGGCCAGGAGGTCGGCGAGGCGCGCCATCTGCGGCCCGCGGACGGCCACTTCGGGGCTGAGCCGGGTGCGGCGGAACTCGGCCACGGGCTGGTCGGCCACCAGCCTGCCGCGGTCCAGCGTGATCACGCGGTCGGCCAGCTGCGACGCCTCCTGCGGGGTGCGGGTGGTCACCAGGACCGTCCCGCCCGCGACGGCGAAGGACCGGAGGAAGGCGTGGAACCACTCCACGTTGCGCGGGGACAGTCCGTCGGTCGGGGCGTCGAGGAGCAGCGTGCCGGGGTCGCCCAGCAGCGCGGCCGCGAGCGCCAGCCGCCGGTGCATGCCGGGCGAGAAGGTGCGCAGCCGCTGCCCGGCGACGGTGGCCAGCCGGGTCTGCTCCAGCAGTTCGTCGGCGCGCCGGGTGGGCACGCCGACGGCCGCGGCGAGCATCCGCAGCTGACCGCGCGCCGTGCGGCCCGGGTGTCCGGCCACGGCCGAGTGCCCCTCCCCCCGCCCCTGCAACAGCACGCCGACCTCGCGCTCGGGGCGGCGCAGGCGGCGGTAGGTGCGGCCGTGGAAGAGCGTGACCCCCTGGCCTCGTTCGAGTTCGACCATCAGCCGCAGCGCGGTGGACTTGCCGGCGCCCTCGGGGCCGAGCAGCGCCGTCACGAGGCCGGGTCTGGCGTCGAAGGTCAGGTCCAGCAAGACCGGCGGAGCGCCCTTGCCGCGGACCTTGGTCAGTCCGGTGATCTGGATCATCGCTGCCTGCTCCCATGCCCTCGACCGGCCCCGCGCCAGCACATTAGGGGTCGGCGGAGGAGATTCCGGGCATTACGGGAGCGGCGCGGGCCCGCGGGCCGCCCGCCTCACCCGATCAGGGGACAATCCGATCCTGCGATTCCCCGGTCGGCCGGTCGGAGCGGTCCGGGGGGCACGCGAGCGCGCGGCGTCAGGACTCCGGGCGGAGCATGGGCGGGTTGAGCACCGTCGCGCCGCCCGCGGTGAACAGCTGGGCCGGGCGGCCGCCCTGACGGGTCGTCGTGCCACCGGAGGGCAGCAGGAAGCCCGGGGTGCCGGTGACCTTGCGGTGGAAGTTCCGCGGGTCCAGGACCACGCCCCAGACGGCCTCGTAGACCCTCCGCAGCTCGCCGACGGTGAACTCGGCCGGACAGAAGGCGGTGGCGAGCGAGGAGTACTCGATCTTGGAGCGGGCTCGCTCGACCCCGTCGGCCAGGATCAGTCCGTGGTCGAAGGCGAGCGGGACCCCGTCGGCCGGGCTCTTCCCGAGCAGTTCGGCGACCGGCGCCCAGCGGGCGCTGCTGGCGTCGCCGCCGGCCCGCGGCGTGGGCAGGTCGGGCGCGAGGACCAGGTAGGCGACGCTGACCACCCGCATCCGGGGGTCGCGCTGCGGGTGGCCGTAGGTGGCCAGCTGTTCCAGGTGGGCACCGGCCGCGCCGGGGCCGACGGCGTCGTGCCCGGGCGCGGAGTGCGCCCGCAGCCCGGTCTCCTCGGCGAGCTCGCGGGAGGCCGCCTCGGCCAGGCCTTCATCCGGCCGCACGAACCCGCCGGGCAGCGCCCAGTACCCCTGGAACGGAGGCTCGCCCCGTCTCACCAGGAGGGCGCACAGTTCGTGGTCGCGCACCGTCAGCACCACCAGGTCAACCGTGACTGCGAACGGGGGGAAGGCCGACGGGTCATAGCGCGACATGGCGACGATCATAGTCGTCTCTCTGACGATAAGCACAGGCCCGTGTACAACCCGTGCCCGGGGCTCGCGGACGGGCCCCGGTCAGCGCGCCACGAGCTGGAGGTCCGCGGGCGCCTCCTCGACCATGGCCACGCCGATGCGGCTCACCCGGACGGAGAAGCGCTCTCCGGCCACCCGCAGGTTGGTCAGTTCCAGCTCGCCGAGCGGGGCCGTGCTCGCCGGGCGGACCTTGACCCGGCCGCCGGGGACGTCCGGGCGGACCCCGGCGAGGGCGAAGACCGCGTGGGCGGCCCCGGCGGCCGAGAGCGCCGCCGGACGGCACGCGGCCGGGTGCGGGACGGGCGGGCAGCCCGGGATGCGCTGCTCGCCGGCGTACATCTCGGGCACGCGGCCCTCGAAGTGGGTGGCCGCGGCGAGCAGGCCCTCCAGCAGGGTGCCGGCCTCGTTCTCGTGGCCGGCCTCGGCGAGCCCGGCGATCGCGAGGGCGGTCTCGTGCACGCGCACGGTGCCGCCCCGGTGGCCCAGCGGGTTGAAGCGGGGCGACTTGGCGCTCAGGGTGCGCAGGCCCCAGCCGCTGTCCAGCTCCGGCGCCACGAGGCGCTGGGCGAGCAGCCGCGTCTGCTCGCGGTCCAGCAGGCTCTCGTGGCGGCCGCCGTCGACCGCCAGGCCGGTGTCGAGCAGGTGGACGAAGGAGGAGGCGACGGCCGGGAGCGGCTGCCCGCCCGGGGCGAGACCCGCGGCGGGGCGCCCGCCGGAGAGGTCGTCGATCCAGAACCGCTCGCGGAACCGCCCGCGAAGCCCGGCGGCCCACGCGCGCCACTCCTCGGCGCCAGCGCGGCCGAAGGCCTCCAGGAGCTCGGCGCCGTGCAGGGCGGCGCGGTGCGCCTGGGCCTGGACCTCGGCGCGGGCGGCCACCGGGTGGGCGGCGCGGTCCTCGGCCGGACGGCTCAGGTCGGTGACGAAGCCGTCGACCAGGCCGTCGCGCAGGGCCCCGAGGGCCCGTTCGGCGGCCGGGAGCAGGTCGGCGACCTCGGTCCTGGGCAGGCCCCAGCGCCAGGCCTCGGCCAGCACCGTGACGAACAGCAGGGTGGCCTCGGTCGCGGTGCAGGTGGGCGGGAGCTCGGGACCACCGTGCCGCAGCGCGCCGGGCAGCAGCCCCTCGGTGCGGCCGGGCGCCGGGGCGAGCTGCTGGCGCCGGGCCAGCGCCCGCAGGGTGCCGGCGGCGAGCCGGGTGCCGAGCGGGAGGGTCAGCCGGGCGGCCCACAGCGCGTCGGCCGGGGCGAGGACGAAGCGCCAGGGCGCACCGGAGGCCGAGTAGAGGTCGGTCGGGCGGTCCGGGTCGCAGAAGAGCAGGCCGCCGAGGGCGTCGAGGGAGCGGGTGACCAGCAGCGCCGCCCGGTCGTCGTCGGCGCGGACCTCGGGTTCGGACCAGGGCAGCGGGACGCCCGTGCCGCGGCCGCCCGGCGGACGCGCGCCGGGCACCGTGCTCTCCAGCTCGGCGCGCAGCTCGACCGACCAGCGGGCGCCGGGCTGCACCTCCAGGTCCCAGCGGAGCACCCCGGCGCCGGCGAGGACGGCGTGCGGGGACGGCTTCGCGGACACCACCGCGCTGTGCGCGGGACCGGCCCAGCGCAGACCCGCGGACTGCACCTGGCCCGGCAGGTCCGGCGGGCGGTGCCCGGCGGCGATCTCGCCGACCGGGCCGAGGTCGGTGCCGAGCGCGATCTCCAGCGGGAGCCGCGCGGGCCGGGAGCCGGCGTTGCGCACGATCACCGTCTCCACGCCGTCCGCGTGGCGCAGCCGCTCCACGGTGAGCGCCGGGTCCGGGTCGAGGTCGCCGGGGAGGCGGACGGCGCCGAGGAACCGGGCCTCCGCGGCGCTCGTCTGGGCGCCCTGGAGGGGCACCGGCTCCATGCCGCCGAGGCGCAGCTCCATCCGTGCGACGACCCGGACGCCGTTGCGGTAGAAGCCGTGCAGCCCGTGCCCGCGCAGCTGGCCGTCCGCTCCGGAGGCGGCCATCCCGGGAGCCTTGACGCAGAGCACCGCGTGGTGGACGGCGGCGGGCTGCGGCCGGGGCGGGCCGGCCGGGACCTGGTCGGCACGGCCGACCGGTCGCGGCGCGCCGACCACGCTCTCGGCCGGCGCGGCCTGGGGCGGCCTTATGGCGGTCACCGGACTCTCCTCCCCTCGGCGGTCCGGTGGCCGGGTCAGGCCGGTGGGCCGCGAGCATGCTCGATCGCGTGCTGATGGTGCCGGGCCGGCGGGGTGTCCCGTCGGCGGTTTTGCCGTGTCTGGCCGTACCCGGCGCCGGGTCGTGCCATGCGGTGCGCGGTACCGGGCCGGCACCGCGCGCCCGGTCGTCGCGCCGGGCACGTCGGTGTGCCCGGCCCGCCGTCAGGCCTCGCGCACCGGTGGACCGGTGGCGCCCCTCGTGGCCCGGCGCCCCGTTCCGCCACCCGCGCGCAGCAGCCGGTCGCGGTGCCGTGTACGGCCGCTCGCGGTCCGGGGCCCGCGGCGCCGGGGCGCGGGTCCCGCCGCGGTGCGCGCACAGGGCCCCCAGATTCAACGCCGCACACCGGCCCCAGGTCACGCCCCGCCGGAGCCCCGGGGCTCCGGCGCACCCGCCGCGCCGCGCCCGGACGGTCGGTGTCGGGCCGTCACCGCGACCCCGGCGACGTACCGCGCGACCCCGGCGGCGGCCGGTCCCGGGCGCGCCCCGGGGAGGAGCACGGCCGTCGAACCGGTGCTCGACGGCGGCCAGGATACGGTGCGGGTGTCGCGGTGCCCGCACCCGGTGAGACCGTGAACGGCGTCGTGACCGCTGTGACCTGCAGAGACCGAGGAGTTGTATGTCCACCGCCAGCCGGCTGCCCGGGATTGTCACGACCGACCACGTCTTCCAGCTCCCGCTGGACCACGCCGCCCCCGAGGGCGAGCAGATCTCGGTGTACGCCCGCGAGGTGGTGGCCGCCGGCCGCGAGCGGGACGACCTGCCGTGGCTGCTCTTCCTGCAGGGCGGCCCGGGCGGCAAGGCGGCCCGCCCGCTCGGCCGGGACGCCTGGCTGGACCGGGCCCTGGACGACTACCGGGTCCTCCTGCTCGACCAGCGCGGCACCGGGCGCTCGACGCCCGCGACCCGCCGGACCCTCGCCCTGCGCGGCGGCGCCCGGGAGCAGGCGGACTACCTGGCGCACTTCCGCGCGGACTCGATCGTGCGCGACGCCGAGCTCATCCGGCGCCACCTGATCGGCGCGGACCGGCGCTGGAGCGTGCTCGGCCAGAGCTTCGGCGGCTTCTGCACCCTCACCTACCTCTCGATCGCCCCCGAGGGCCTGACGGAGGCCTTCATCACCGGCGGCCTCGCCGGCCTGCGGGGCTCGGCCGACGACGTCTACCGGGCCGCGTACGCGCGGGTGGTCCGCAAGAACGAAGGGCACTACGAGCGGTTCCCGCAGGACGTCGAAGCGGTGCGGCGGATCGCCGCGCACCTCGCCGCCGCTCCCGCGACGCTGCCCGACGGCGGCCTGCTCACCGTCGAGGCCTTCCAGTCCCTCGGGATGATGCTGGGCGGCGGAAGCGGCTCGGGCTCCCTGCACTACCTGCTGGAGGAGGCCTGGGTGGAGGGCCCGGACGGACCCGAGCTCTCCGACACCTTCCTCTACGGCGTCCAGGCCAGGACCTCCTTCGCCGAGGGCCCGCTGTACGCCGTGCTGCACGAGTCGATCTACGGCCAGCGGTCGGTGGACGCGGGCGGCACCGCCTGGTCGGCCGAGCGGGTCCGCAAGGAGTTCCCGGAGTTCGACGCCCGGGCCGCGCTGGACTCGGACGCCCCGGTGCTGTTCACCGGGGAGATGATCTACCCCTGGATGTTCGACACCGACCCGTCGCTGCGGCCGCTGAAGGAGACCGCGGAGCTGCTGGCCGCCCGGGCCGACTGGCCCGATCTCTACGACCCGCAGCAGCTCGCCGCCAACGAGGTGCCCGCGGTGGCGGCCGTGTACCACGACGACATGTACGTGGAGACCGCCCACTCGTTGGAGACCGCCCGCGCGGTGCGCGGCATGCGGACCTGGATCACCAACGAGTGGGAGCACGACGGCCTGCGGGTGAGCGGCGGAAAGGTGCTGGACCGCCTGATCAAGATGGCGCACGGCGAGCTGTAGCCCGGCCCGACCCCGGGGAGCCCGGAGCGGGCGGACGAGGACGTCAGCGCGCATGACGGGCTCCCCTGGACGACCGGCCGGTGCAGCGGTGAGCCCCGCTCCCGAGCGGCACCACCCGCCCGGTGCACGCCCGGCCGCGGCCCAGCCGCAGGCTCCCGTCGGAGCGCTCAACCCGGCGGCGACCCGGCTCCGTGACCAGGGCGGTCGGCCCGGAGCCGTCCGCCTCCGGCGCGGCCTGCGCGGGCCCACCGGGAGCACCGCCCGCAGGGCCGGGACCGACGGCCGAGGCCGCCCGACGGCCGCCCCGGCGCCGGCGCCTGGCCTTTCCCCGCCCGGGTGCCCCGTCCCGGGAGCCGCCCGGCGGGCCGTCCGGCGTCCCGTCCGGCCCTCCACCCGGACCCGCGGCCGGGCCGCCGCACTCCTCGTCGGTCGGCTCCGCCGCCGCCTCGCCCGCCTCGCCCGCCTCCTTCGCGCGCTTCGCCTCCCGGCGGAGCCGCTGGCCCTCGACGGCCGCAAGCAGCGCCTCCGGGGTCATGCCGTCGTTGAGCGACTCGTGCAGCAGATCGGCCAGCAGGTAGGACGGGTCGAGGTCGAGGGCGCGGCCGAGCACGACCCGGGCCGTCGCGGTGTCCCCCGCGACCCAGGACGCCCAGGCCAGCAAGGTCAGCGGGGCGACCGCGCAGTTCTCGTGGGGCGGCACGGCCCGCCGGGCCAGGAAGCGCCAGAGCCGCTCGGCGGGCGCCAGCTCGGCGGGCCGGACGTACTCGGCGCCGCGGTCGCGGGTGCGCCGGTCCCGCAGGGCCAGCAGCAGCCGAGCCGTGCGGTCCTCGTCGAGCTCGCGGGCACCGGCCGCGAACTCGGCGAAGGCCTGGTCGAGCAGGGCGATCCCGGGCGCCGACGGATCGGCCGTCCCGGCCCGCGCGAGGGCCGCCCGCTGGGTGTCGGCGGCCGGCGGCCCGATCGGGGCCAGCCCGGCGACGATCGCCTTCCGGCTGCCGCGCGGGGCGAGGCCCGCGAACGTCGCCGCGGCGGCGGCCGGACCGGGGGCGGGGGCGCGGCGGATCGGGTTCCCCGCCGGGTCGCAGCAGCCCTCCCGGCGGCAGAGGAAGGACCACCAGCGGCCGTCCGAGACGCACAGCGACTCCTTGACCGGCACGCCCCGGCGGGCGAACGCGGCCCGGAGGCCGTCGGCCAGCGACCGCAGGCCGTCCACCGGCGGTCCGTGCCCCGGGACCGGATCCTGGCAGAGGTAGAGAAGCACCTGGATCGGGCGGCTGCCGCGCTGTTCGGAGACGTCGACCAGGAGGGCGGCCGTCTCCTCCGCCGCGGCCGGCCACTGCGCGCGGGATGCGGGGATGTCCGCCCGCAGCACCCCGCCCTGGTGGAGGTCGGGACCGTGCAGGCCGACGGCGACGATGCTGTCGTCGGGGAAGAAGCCCAGGAGGTAGGGCAGCAGCTCGGCCATGTCGGCCGGGCCGCGCATCGTCACCGGCCGGTGGCCGGAGCCCGGGCCCAGGGAGAGCGTCACGTTGTCCCCGTTCCTCGTGGTCTCGTCGTTCATGGCGTTGTCGTGGTTCATGGCGTTGTCGTCGTTCATGGCGTTCATGAGGGGAAGAGTGCCGGGCCCCGGAATCCCCGGCTGACTTTTGTTTTTTCCTGTGGACAACTCCGGGCCGGAATTCCGCCTCCCTCGTTCGGAGCACGTCATCGCCACTCTCCTGAGTGAAATTTGACTGCCGTTCAACCGAAGATCGGATGACATACACCCGTGCTCCACCTATGCCACCCGCCCCGGCATTCGCCCGTTGTCGGCACCTCGGGGTTACATGGACGCCATGCAGCCGCACGAGATCCACACCACCGCCACCGCCGCCGACCGCGCCGAGGTCAGGGCGCGGGCCGAGGCCGTCCTGCGCGAGCTGGCCGGCCCCGGCGCCACCCTGCGCGACGACCAGTGGACGGCCATCGAGGCCCTGGTGGTCGACCACCGCCGGGCCCTGGTCGTGCAGCGCACCGGCTGGGGCAAGTCCGCCGTCTACTTCATCGCCACCGCCCTGCTGCGCGCCCGGGGCGCCGGCCCCACGGTGATCGTCTCGCCGCTGCTCGCCCTGATGCGCAACCAGGTCGACTCCGCGGCCCGGGCGGGCATCCACGCCCGCACCATCAACTCGGCCAACACCGAGGAGTGGGAGGCGATCCAGGCCGAAGTCGCGGCCGGGCAGGTGGACGTCCTGCTGGTCAGCCCGGAGCGGCTGAACAACCCCGACTTCCGCGACCAGGTACTCCCCAAGCTCGCCGCCTCCACCGGCCTGCTCGTGGTCGACGAGGCGCACTGCATCTCCGACTGGGGCCACGACTTCCGCCCCGACTACCGCCGGCTGCGCACCATGCTCGCCGACCTCCCGCCCCGGGTCCCGGTGCTGGCCACCACCGCCACGGCCAACGCCCGGGTCACCGCCGACGTCGCCGAGCAGCTCGGCACCGGCACCTCCGACGAGCACGCCCTGGTGCTGCGCGGCCCGCTCGACCGCGAGAGCCTCACCCTCGGTGTGCTCCCGCTGCCCGACCCGGCGCACCGGCTCGCCTGGCTGGCCGACCACCTCGACCGTCTGCCGGGCTCGGGCATCGTCTACACCCTGACGGTGGCCGCCGCCGAGGAGATCACCGCCTTCCTGCGCGAGCGCGGCTTCGCCGTGGCCTCCTACTCCGGCCGCACCGAGGACGCCGAGCGCCGCACGGCCGAGGCCGACCTGCTCGCCAACCGGGTCAAGGCGCTGGTCGCCACCTCCGCACTCGGCATGGGCTTCGACAAGCCAGACCTCGGCTTCGTGGTGCACCTGGGCTCGCCCAGCTCCCCGATCGCCTACTACCAGCAGGTCGGCCGCGCCGGGCGCGGCGTCGACCGGGCCGAGGTGCTGCTCCTGCCCGGTCGCGAGGACGAGGCGATCTGGCGCTACTTCGCCTCACTGGCCTTCCCCCCCGAGGAGCAGGTGCGCCGCACGATCGACGCGCTCGCCGAGGCCGGCCGCCCGCTGTCCACGGCCGCCCTGGAGCCCCGGGTGGACCTGCGCCGCACCCGGCTGGAGACCATGCTCAAGGTGCTCGACGTGGACGGCGCCGTCCGCCGGGTGAAGGGCGGCTGGACGGCCACCGGGCAGAGCTGGGAGTACGACACCGCCCGCTACGCCAAGGTCGCGGCCTCCCGCGAGGCCGAGCAGCGCGCGATGCGTGAGTACGCGGCGGCCACCGGCTGCCGGATGGAGTTCCTGCGGCGGCAGCTGGACGACGAGCAGGCCGCGCCGTGCGGGCGGTGCGACAACTGCGCCGGGCCGCTGCACACCCCGGAGGTGTCGGCCGCCACGCTGGAGGCCGCCCGCGCCGCGCTCGGCCGCCCCGGGGTCGGCTTCGAGCCGCGCCGGCTCTGGCCCACCGGCATGGAAGCCGTCGGCGTGCCGCTCAAGGGGCGCATCCCGGCCGGGGAGCAGGCCGAGACGGGCCGGGCGCTCGGCCGGCTGTCCGACATCGGCTGGGGCACCCGGCTGCGCAGCCTGCTCGCCGAGCAGGCGCCGGACGTGCCCGTCCCCGGCGAGGCGGTGGACGCCCTCGTGACGGTGCTCGCCGACTGGGCACGCGGGCCGGGCGGCTGGGCCGGGCCCGCCCCGGCCGACGGCGCCCGGCTGGAGCGGCCGGCCGGTGTGGTGACCATGGCCTCCTCGACCCGCCCCCAGCTGGTCGGCACGCTCGGCGCGCGGATCGCCGAGATCGGGCGGCTGCCGCTGCTCGGGCGGATCGAGTACGCGGACGGCCGGCCCCCGCACGGCGCCCGCAGCAACAGCGCGCAGCGGCTGCGCTCGGTGAGCGAAGCGCTGGTCCTGCCGCCCGAGTTGGCGCAGGCGGTGGCCGCCGCGGGCGGTCCGGTGCTGCTGGTGGACGACTTCGTCGACTCGGGCTGGACGGTCACCGTCGCCGCGCGCCTGCTGCGCCGCGCCGGGGCGAGCGCGGTGCTGCCCCTGGTGCTGGCGGTGCAGGCCTGACCGGCGCGGTCCCGGCGGCGGTCGCGCACCCGGGCCGTACACCCGGACGGAGGCGGACCGCCCGTCCGGACGGACTCACTCGAATGGCCTAAAGGAGGGAGGGATCACATCGGCGGGGCACCCGCGGAGGACCGGCGACGCGAGAGGGGCGATGACATTGCGGAACCCAGTTCACGGGCCGTTCACCCGGGCCCTCGCCAGGCTGCGGAGATGCCTGAGTAGCGCTTGCGCCGCGGTGGAATATATCCGGCAGAACGTGGACTTTCGGGCGGCGTTCATCATTTCATCGTTGCCGCTCCGCCCCCGATGCCACGAGAATTGGCGGGTACCCGAAACACGGTCCGGTGGACCCTGCCTTCGGCGTACGCAGGTACCCGCGTGCCCGTGGGTCGGGAAGGAGGATCGTGATCAACGGTATCGGCCGAGGTCAGTCTCCCCTCGCCCGGAGTTCGGCGCCCAGACGGCTGCTGGACCTGGAGACCTGGACTGCCTCGGGGATCCCGTTGCTGCGCGATCCGCGCGACTTCGTCCTGGAGCTGCACCAGCGCCACCTGCCCCAGCCGGGCACGGTCGTGGTCGCCGTCCTCGACGCGGTGCACCACCTGAGCGCCTCGGCCTCCTTCACTCCCTGGCCGCACGACACCGACGGCTGGCAGCACCGGAACGCCCTTCTGTCGCACCTGCGCCAGATCACCCCGCACGACCTGCGCCAGCCCGTGCCGACCCGCACCGCAGTACTGCTGCGCTGCCGCGAGGGCGCCGCGGGCTGGACCGAGCAGGACGGGGCCTGGATGTGGGCCCTGCGGGACGCGGCAGTCCTGCACGGACTGCGCTGCGGCTCCTACATCGGGCTGACCCCGGCCGGCTGGCAGATCCTCGGGGACGGACGGCAGGGCCGCAATCCGCACGCGGGTTCGTGGGCGGACGGGCCGGTCCACACCGTGACGGAGCTGCCACCGCGCACGGCCCTGGACGCACCGGGCGGCCGGCACGCCCTGCGCCAGACGTCCGAGCGGCCCTGGACGCCTTCCAGGGTCACCGAAGTCCGACCGGCCCGCCGCACCGGAACCGGCTGAGCGCCCGGGGCTCCACGAGCCTCACAGGCCGCACAGGCCGCACGGAATCCCGAGCCACGGCCGGCTGCGTGCGGCAGCAGAGTGCGACGGCCCGCGGGCCCGGCACCGTGCGGCACCGGGCCCGGGCGGGGCCGCTCGTCTCAGGCGCTGACCGGACGGCCGGGCGCCGCTCCGGCAGCACCCGCGGCCGGGCCGGCGTCGCCGCAGACCACGAGCAGCACGGACGCGTGGCCGAGCGCCGCGGTGTAGGCCTCGGCGGCCCGGGCGGCCGGTCCGCCGTTGGCGACCAGGACGACCACCTCGCGGCGGGCCGGGCGGGTCAGCGCGGCGTCCGCGTAGAACACGTCACCGCCCTCGGCGAGTTGCGCCCAGTAGCGCTCCTCCCCGAAGGACAGCTCGTGCTGCTGCCACGGGTGCGCCCCGCCGACTGTCAGCACCAGGATCTCGCCCGGGCTGCGCCCGGCGTCGAGCAACTGGTCGACCACCTCGTCGGCGCGCTCCAGCGCCTCGGCCGGGGTGGCCGCGACCCGCCGGACCTCGATCTGCGGTGCGGCCGGGACGGGACGGCGCGGCGCGGGACCGGGCTTGGGCGCCGGGCGCGACTGCGGACCGGGCCGGCCGGCGCTCGGCGGTGCCGGGCGCGGCGGCGCGGGGCGCGGGCCGGGCACCGGGGCGGGCGCGGCGACGGTGGTGGGAGCGGTGGTGGGCGCGCCGCCGGTGGCAGGCGCGCGGAGGGCTTGTGCGTCCGACTCTCGGGGGAAGGGAACGCCGGGGCCCGGGAGGCTCTCGTGAATCTCCGGCTCCTCGGGGAAGACAGGCATACCCGGATATCTATCAAATGCCGGTCGAACGCGCACGGGCGCCCCACCCATTGGGCACCCGGACCTCGCCGGACCCACCCGGGGCAATTCCAGACGGACCGTCAGAAACCGAGCGTCAACTGTTCGTCGGCGGAGGCTTCGGCCGCCTCCAGGCCCGGCCGGATCCGCTTCAGGTGACGCCACCTCGGCAGGGCGTCCAAGTACGCCCAGGAGAGCCGGTGGTGTTCGGTGGGCCCGAACTCCTCCAGCGCGGCGCGGTGCACCGGGGACGGATACCCGGCGTTGTCGGCGAAGCCGTACGGGGAGTGCTGCTCGCCGAGTTCGGCCATCATCCCGTCGCGGTGGACCTTCGCGAGGACGGAGGCGGCGGAGACGCAGATGCAGGACTGGTCGCCCTTGATCACCGTGCGCACCCGCCACGGACCGCCGAGGTAGTCGTGCTTGCCGTCGAGGATCACCGCGTCGGGCTCGACCGGCAGCGCCTCCAGGGCGCGGACGGCGGCCAGGCGCAGGGCGGCGGTCATGCCGAGTTCGTCGCACTCCTGCGGCGAGGCGTGGCCGAGGGCGTACGCGGTGACCCAGTCGGCGAGGACCGGCGCGAGCGCGCGGCGGCGCAGCTCGGTGAGCAGCTTGGAGTCGGTGAGTCCCTCCGGCGGCCGGCGCAGTCCGGTGACGGCCGCGCCGACGGTGACCGGTCCGGCCCAGGCGCCGCGCCCGACCTCGTCCAGCCCGACCACGACCTTGGCGCCGGCCCGGCGGAGCGAGCGCTCGACGGAGTGCGTCGGCGGGACGATGGGCATCACAGGCTCCGTTCGGCTGGGCGGCCCGTTCAGCTGGGGCGGTTCCAGCCTAAGCCCGTCGCCGAGGTGCCCTGCGCCACGCCGGAGCGACCGCCTCGGGGACACCCGGCCCGGTGCACCTCAGGTGCTGATCATCGGCATCAGCACGTCGTCGACCAGGCGGACAGCGTAGTCGGGCGGGGTGTGCTCGCGCCCGCAGATCTTGACCTGGTAGAGCAGCATCGCCGGGGCGACGTCCGCGACCATCGGGGCGACGGCCGCGGGGCGGACCTCGCCGCGCTCCGCGCCGCGGCGGAGGATGGTGAGGATCGTCCCGGTGGTCGGCTCGACGACCCGCTGCACGATGAAGTCCTTGAACAGCTGCGCCTGCTCGTGGTCGAGCTCCCCCATCAGCGCCTGGAGGGCGCTGCCCTCGCGCGAGTTCATCGCGCCCGCGAACACCTCGATGAGCTGCAGGAGTTCGTCCCGGGTGGACCCGAGGTCGGGGACGCCGTTCGGCCGTGGGAGAGTGGAGTCCAGGGCGTCCACGACGAGTTCGACCTTGGAGGCCCAGCGCCGGTAGAGCGCGGCCTTGCCGGTCCGCGCCGCAGCGGCGACGCCCTCCATCGTCAGCCGCGCGAACCCGCCGGAGGTGAGCTGGTCGAGCGTGGCCGCGAAGATCGCGTCCTCCAGTTCCTTCCCGCGGCGCCGCACCGGCCGGGTGAGGACCTCGGCGGCCACCCGCACCCGGCACATGGCCGGCGGGCCGGACGCCGACCGCGCCGGCGCCGCCGCGCCCTCCGGGGCCGGGCCGGCCGACCGGTCCGCCACCTGGCGTCGCACCGAATGATCCATTGCCACCAACCTTAGGGAACGCTTGCGTTCACAAACTGGCCCAGGATATCGTCCAGCTTAGTGAACGATCCCGTTCCTTCCTAGCCTGCAGCACGGCGCAGGTTCTCCGCCGGGCCCACGGTCCGCAGCACATCACGCACATAGCCAGCCAGGGGGCACTTTCGTGGCTATTTCCGACACTCTCAGCAAGAACTCACCACCGCGCGGCGGACCGAGCCGGGGCAAGGGCATCACCCTGGCGGTCATCGCGGCGACGCAGCTCATGGTGGTGCTCGACGCGACCATCGTGAACATCGCGCTGCCGGGCATCAAGGACGCGCTCAACTTCTCGACCACCGACCTGTCGTGGGTCATCAACGCCTACACGCTGACCTTCGGCGGGCTGCTTCTGCTCGGCGGTCGCGCGGGTGACATCCTCGGCCGCCGCCGGGTGTTCATCTTCGGCACCCTGCTGTTCGGCCTGGCCTCGCTGCTGGGCGGGTTCGCCCAGGACGGCACCCTGCTGCTGGCCGCCCGCGCGCTCCAGGGCATCGGCGGTGCGATCTGTTCACCGACGGCCTTCGCGCTGATCGCCACCAACTTCGAGGAGGGGCCGGAACGCAACAAGGCGTTCGGCGTCTTCTCGGCGGTGGCGGGTTCGGGCGCCGCGATCGGCCTACTGGCCGGCGGTCTGCTCACCGAGTACCTGGACTGGCGCTGGGTCTTCTTCGTCAACGTGCCGATCGCGGTGCTGATCGCGATCGCCGCGCCGCGCTACATCGCCGAGTCCGAGCGCACCGACGGCCGTTTCGACCTGCCCGGCGCGTTCACCTCGACGCTGGGCCTGGTCGGCCTCGTCTACGGGTTCATCCGCGCCGCCAACCCGGACTACGGCTGGTCGGACGGCCTGACGATCGGTTCCTTCGCGGCCGGCGTGATCCTGCTCGGGGCGTTCTTCGTGATCGAGCGGCGGACGGCCCAGCCGATCACCCCGCTGCACCTGTTCGCCAACCGCAACCGCACCGGCGGCCTGGTGATGATGCTCTGCCTGGCCGCGGCCATGTTCGGCATCTTCTTCTACGTCGTCCTCTTCGTGCAGGGCCCGCTCGGCTACAGCCCGCTGAAGGCAGGCGTATCGTTCCTGCCGATCAGCGTGGCGATCATCATCGCCGCCCAGGTCGCGTCCAGCCTCCAGGCCACGTACGGCCCGAAGCCGTTCATGGCCGGCGGCGCGCTGCTGGTCACCATCGGCCTGACCTGGCTGACCCAGATGGGCAAGGACAGCGGCTACGTGGACGGGGTGCTCGGCCCCACGGTGATCTTCGGCTTCGGCATGGGCCTGATCTTCGTCCCGGTCATGCTGCTCTCCGTGGCGGGCGTCCCCGGCGAGGAGACCGGCGCCGCCTCCGGCCTGCTCAACTCGATGCAGCAGATCGGTGGTTCGCTCGGCCTGTCGATCCTGACCACGGTCTTCGCCCACTACGCGACGGCCGAGGCCAAGCTGCAGCTGCCGACGTTCATGCAGACGGCCACGCCCGAGCAACTGGGCTACCTCAAGGAGCACCAGGACTTCCCCCCGGGCACGGACGCGGCCAACTCCGTCCTCGCCCAGGGCATTTCGCACGGATTCATCGTGGGCGCCGCGCTCGCGGGGATCGCGCTGCTGGTCGCGGTCTTCGCGATCAAGGCCAAGGCGAGCGACCTGCCGTCGGACGCCTCCGGCGTCGCGATGCACTGAGGCCGCGCGCCTCGACCCGCGGGAACCGGCGGGCCGGCCGGGAGCAGCACGCTCCCGGCCGGCCCGTCGGTCGTTCCGCTCCTCATAAGTACGCCTCACACGTACACGCCACCAGTACGCGTCACCGGTACGCGTCACAAGTACGCGTCGATCCTCAGCCCCGCCTGCTCGCACGCGCTCCCCCCGCCGCGGCCGTCGTCCGCCACGGGCCGTGCGGCGAGGATCTCCCGGGCCCGCGCGGAGGAGAGGCTGGCGGCGTACCAGGGCTCGGCCCGGTTCTCCAGGTCGGTGCTGATCAGCTGCAGGGCGCACGTCCGCTTGGCGCCGGGCAGCCGGTCGAGCGCGGGGACGGCGTCCGGCGAGAGGTCGCGGACGTTGCGCAGGTCGATCCGGCCGGTCCGCTCGTAGCGGGCGACGTTCTGCTCGGCGACGATCGCGTCCGGCCCCATCAGCCCGTAGACCACCGCGGCGAGCGCACCGCTGAGCACGACGGCGCGCGGCAGCCAGCCCGCGGAGCGGGTGAGACCGGCGGCGATGAGCAGGGCGAAGACGCCGCCGAGCCAGATCTCCACCACCAGCACCCAGAGCCGGAGCCGGGTGAGGCCCGAGGCGTCGACGTAGAACCACATCCGCCCGAGCGCCGACGCGACGACGGTCAGGGCGAGCACGCACAGCAGCCCGAGCAGGATCCGCGCCAGGCGGCGGTCGGCGGGCGTGGCGCGCGGGGCCCAGCGCTTGGCGACGGCGACGACCACCAGCGTGAGCACCGTGATCACGGACAGCTGCCAGAAGCCCTGGCGCGCGTACTCGGAGCGGCTCATCCCGGTGTTCCGCAGGACGGCGTCGGCGCCGCCGAGCACCACCACGGCCTGGATGACCGCGAAGACGCCGAACATCAGGTCGAGCGCGACGAGCGGCAGCGCCCATTCCAGCCGCCCGCGGGCCCGGCCGGGCCGGACCACCGTGCGGTCCCAGCGGCGCGGGCCGGCGGCGATGTGCGCGAAGCCGAGCGCGGTGAGCAGCCCGACCGCGAACAGCACGGCGCGCACCGGGAGCCGGTCGAGGTCGATGCTGGGGCTGAGGCTGTCCAGGACGTCCGCCATGGCGGGGTCGGCCCCGGCGAACAGCCAGCCGAAGACGACGAGGAGGACGGCGGCGACCGCGATCGCCTTGAGCACCGGGACGATCCGGCCCCGGCTGCGCAGGCGGTGCCCGGCCAGGCCGTCGACGGCCCACAGGATTCCCGGCCCCAGCTGCCAGAGGATGCCCGGCAGCGCGAGCAGCACCCCCGGCCAGCGGCGGCCGCCGTGCAGCGCGAGCGAGGCCAGCGCCGGCGCGCCGACCACGGCGATCACCACCGGCCAGCCCGCCTCCCACCGGGCCGGGACGACGAGCAGGGCGAGCGCGAGCGCGCTCCAGGCGACCGTCCAGGGCCGGACCCGCCGGCCCGCCGCACGCGCGGCGAGCCCGGCGCCGACCGCCGCGGCGACCCCGCAGACCGTCAGCCCGACGCCGATGCCGTCACCCAGCAGCCAGGCCATAAGGAGACCGGTGAGCAGCGCAGCTACGAGCACCCTGGGCGTGGCGGCGGCCTTGCCGCCGGGGTCACTGGGGCGCAGCCACGAGAAGGTCTCCGGGGCGGGCGCACCGGCCCCCCAGGCAGGCCGGGCGGGCGGCGGATCGGCCGGGGCGGGGCTGGACGGCGCGGACATGAGTCCCCCTCAGTGGTCGGTGGGCAGGCGGGGACACCCCTCGGGGCGCCCCGCCCGCAGGCGCGCTCGGCGCTGCGACTGCTGCCGACTGTAGACCATTCTGAACAGGTTCAAAAGTTTGGTCTGAACGTGTTCAGATACCCCTGCCCGACCCCACCCGCCCCGGCGCCCCGCCTATCCCTTCACCGACCCCGCCAGCAGCCCGCGCACGAAGTACCGCTGGAGGCTGAAGAAGACGATCAGCGGGACGACGATCGACAGGAACGCCCCCGCCGTCAGCAGCTCCCAGCGCCCGCCGAACGACCCGGACAGCTGCGCCAGCCGCACCGTCATCGGCGCCACCTCCGGCGTGCCGCCCGCGAAGGTCAGCGCCACCAGCAGGTCGTTCCAGACCCACAGGAACTGGAAGATCGCGAACGAGGCCAGCGCCGGCGTGCACAGTGGCAGCACGATCGACCGGAAGATCTTGAAGTGCGAGGCGCCGTCCACGACCGCCGCCTCCATCAGGTCCCGCGGCAGCTGCGCGATGAAGTTGTGCAGCAGGAACACCGCCAGCGGCATCGCGAACATGGTGTGCGCCAGCCAGACCGGCGCGTAACTGCCCTTCAGGTCCACCGCCGGGATCAGCGTCAGCGAGCCCAGGTGCGCGCCGCCCGAGAACAGCCGCAGCAGCGGGATCAGCGCCATCTGGATCGGCACCACCTGGAGCGCGAACACCACGAAGAACACCACGTCGCTGCCCCGGAACCGCACCCACGCCAGCCCGTACGCCGCCATCGCCGCCAGCACCAGCGGGAAGACCGTCGCCGGGACGCTGATCGCCAGCGAGTTGACCAGGAACGGCATCAGGCCGGTCGAGACGCCGGAGCCGCCCTCGAACAGCACGGTGTGGTAGTTGCCGAGGCCGAGGTCCGGGTGCAGGAGGGCGTTCCACCAGCCGTCCGCCGTCACGTCCTGCTTGGGCCGCAACGACGTCACCAGCAGGCCCAGCGTCGGGATGGTCCACAGCACCGTCACCGCGATGACGAACACCGAGGCGAGCGGGCTGCTGAAGGCCTTGCGCACCGGGCCACGGGCGTCCCGCGCTCCCCAGCCGTTCATCGCACCCCACGCTCCTTCCGCAGCTGGACGATGTTGTAGGCCACCAGCGGCAGCACCGCGAGGAAGAGGATCACCGCGAGCGCGCTGCCCCGGCCGGTGTCGAACTGCACGAAGGACTGCGAGTACATCTCGTTCGCCAGCACCTGGGTGCCGAAGTTGCCGCCCGTCATGGTGCGGACGATGTCGAAGGCCTTCAGCGTCGTGATCATGACGGTGGTCAGCACGACCACCACCGTCGTGCGGATCATCGGCACGGTGACGTACCAGAACAGCCGCAGCCCGCCGGCACCGTCGAGCCGGGCCGCCTCGGTGATCTCGTCCGGGATCGCCTTGATCGCCGCCGACAGCACCACCATCGCGAAGCCCGTCTGGACCCAGACCATGACCACCATCAGCAGGAAGGTGTTCAGCGGCTGGTCGAGCATCCAGTTCGGCGGATCGTGCCAGCCCAGTGCGACGGCGAGCTGGCTGAGCAGGCCGATCTGCGACTGGCCGGGGCCGCGCGACTCGTAGACGAACTTGAAGATGATCGACGCGCCGACCAGCGAGATCGCCATCGGCATGAAGATCAGCGACTTGTAGACCGCCTGGCCGCGCATCCGGTCCACCAGCAGCGCCAGCACCAGGCCGAGTCCGGTCGCCGCCAGCGGCGCGATCACCAGCCACAGCGCGGTGTTGACCAGCACGTGCCGGACGGAGTCGGTGGTGAACGCCCAGCCGAAGTTCTCGCCGCCGACGAAGCGGGAGCTGTCGTCGTTGTAGAAGCTCAGGTAGACGGTGCGCAGCAGCGGCGCGACCAGGCCGACCAGGAGGAGCAGCACGGCCGGGCCGAGGAAGACCGCGACGGCCATCGGCCGGGCCAGGCGGCCCCGGGCCCGGCCCGCCGCAAGGAAGACCAGCAGCAGGATCCCGAGGAAGCCCGCGACCGCGCCGAACGTGTTGCCGAACTTGATCGCCGCGTCGCCCCATGCGCCGCCGGCGAGCGCGGCGGGCGGGGTCGGGGTGCCGGGTACGGACATCGCGGTGCGTCCCTCCTGGTGCCGGTGGGTTGGGGGGCGGGCGGTGCGGGTGGGTGGCCCCGCACCGCCCTCGGCGGGCGGTCCCGTGACGGCGCCGGCCACTGCGGCCGGGCGGCCCATGCGGCCGCTGCGACCGGGCGACGGCCACTGCGGCCAGGCGGCCCATGCGGCCACTGCGGCCGGGCGACGGCTACTGCGGCCAGGCGGCGTCGATGTCGCCCGCGACCTTCTGGATCGTCTGGCCCTCGGCGAACCACGAGGTCAGCGACTTCCACTCCTGCCCGGAGCCGATCGCGGCCGGCATCATGTCGGAGGCGTCGAAGCGGAAGGTCGCACCGGGGTCGGTCAGCGCGTCCGCCGACAGCCGGTCGACCGGGTCGGTGTACAGGCTCTTGTCGACGCCCTGGTTGGCCGAGACCCAGCCGGTGGCCGTCTTCACCCGGCTGCTCGCCCAGTCCGAACTGGACAGGTAGTTCTGCACCGCCTGCGCCTCGGGCCGGTTCGAGAACGCGGTCAGGAACTCGCCGCCGCCCTCGACCGGGCTGGGGACGGACGGGTCCACGGCGGGCAGGTGGAAGGCGAAGACGTCGCCGTCCGGGCCGATCTTCGTGTCCTTGGGCCACTGCGCCTTGTAGAAGGACGCCTGCTGGAGCAGGTAGCACTTGCCGCTCAGGATCGGCGTGCCCGCGTCCTGGAACGTCGTCGTGGCGATCGACTTCACGTCGCCGAAGCCGCCGTTGACCCAGGCCGGGTTCTGCATCCAGCCGGCGACCGTCCTCATGGCGTTGGTGATCTTCTCGTCGGAGAACTTCACCTGGTGGCTCACCCACTGGTCGTACACGTCACCGCCGTACGTGCCCAGCACCGCCTCCTCCAGCCAGTCGGTGGCCGGCCAGCCGGTGGCCGTGCCGGAGGCGATGCCGCCGCACCACGGCTTGCCGCCGCCCGCCTTGGCGATCCGGTCGCTGAGCGCCATCAGGTCGGCCCAGGTCTTGGGCACCTCGTAGCCGGCCGCCTTGAAGGCCTTCGGCGAGTACCAGACCAGCGACTTCATGTTGGCGCTCATCGGGGCGGCGTAGAACGTGCCGTTCACCGAGCCGTAGGTCCGCCAGACCGGGCTCCACTTGTCCTGGTTGGTGACCGTCTGGGCGGGCGGCTTCACCACCTTGCCGCTCTTCACCATCTGCGCCAGCAGTCCGGGCTGCGGGATGATCGCGAAGTCCGGGGCGTTGCCGCCGGCCACGCGGACCGGCAGTTGGGACTCGAAGTCGTTCGACCCCTCGTAACTGATCCTGATCCCCGTGCACTTGGAGAACTCCGCCCAGGACTTCTCCAGGTTATCCGACTCCGGGCTGAGGATCGAGGCGAACATCGTCACCGTGGTGCCCGAATGCCCGGCGTACGGCTGGTACTTGGCGCAGTCGCCGGACAGCGACTGCGCCGCTCCCCCGCCGTCGCCCGAACCGCCGGAGCTGTTCGAGCAGGCGGCGGTCAGCGCCAGCGCCGCGAGCAGCGCGGGCGCGGCGGCCAGACGGCGGCGGGGACTCTCGGACGGTGCGGTCGGGTTGAGGGTCAATGTGGTTCTCCTCGCCAGGGCGTGCTGCCGGCTGTGGACCGAACGACATTGCGCTGTACCGGAGATGGTCGGCTGATCGGATCGTCGGATGGGACGTGCGGGCCGATCCGACGACGGTAACCCAGCAGCCGGTCGCCGCCAAGGTCCGCGATCGACCTTCGTCGCACGGAGGCCCGGTCGTGACCCGACGGCAGGCCTCCCGCGCCCCGACACGCCGGCGGCCCCGACCCGACGAGGGGAGGGGGCCGCCGGACGGCCGTCCGTCAGAAGAGCCGGATCGGCAGCTCCAGAAGGCTGTTGACCACCAGCGACGGACTCGGCCGCAGCTCCCCGTCCGGCACCGCCAGCGACAGCCCCGGGAACCGCTCGAACAGCGCCGGCAGCGCCACCCCCGCCTCCAGGCGGGCCAGGGGCGACCCCGGGCAGACGTGCGGACCGTGACCGAAGGACAGGTGCCGGGAGCCGTCCCGGGTGACGTCGAACAGCTCCGCCGTGATGCCGTGCTGCGCCGGGTCCCGGCCGATGGCGTTGTACGAGATCAGCACCGGCTCGCCCGCCGGGATCACGGTGTCGCCCACCGGGATGTCCTCGGCCGCGAAGCGGAACAGGAAGTTGCTGGTCGGCGGCGTCCAGCGGAGCGACTCCTCCACCACCGCGTCCCACGACACCCTCCCCGACCGCACCAGCTCCAGCTGGTCCGGGTGGGCCAGCAGCGCCCGCACGGCGTTGCCGATCAGGTTCACCGTGGTCTCGTGGCCGGCCGCGATGATCACCCGAATCGTCGCCGCCGCCTCCGCGTCGGTCAGGGCGCCGCCCTCGGTGTCCGCCGCCAGCAGCACGCTCGCCAGGTCGTCGCCGGGGGCCGAACGGCGCTGTGCCACCAGGTCGTTGACGAAGGCGTTCAGCCCGGCGATGGTCGCCTGGATGCCCGCCGGGTCCGGCTTGATGCCGAAGAACCGCTCGTACAGGTCGCGCAGCACGCCGTGGTCCGACTCCGGCACGCCCAGCAGCGAGCAGATCACCGTCATCGGCAGCGGGAACGCGAACGCCGTCTTCAGGTCCACCTCCGGCCCGCCCGCGGCCAGCCCGTCCAGCAGCCGGTGCGTGATCTCCTCGACGCGCGGGCGCATCAGCTCCACCCGGCGCGGGGTGAACGCCTGCGCCACCAGCGCCCGCAGCCGGCGGTGCTCGGCGCCGTCCGTGGTCACCATGCTCGGGCCCGGCACCGCGAGGCCGATCAGCGGCCAGGTCCTCGGGACCTCCCCGCGCTGGAAGGCCGCCCAGTGCGCGGCGTCCTTCACCAGCCGGGAGTCGGTCAGCAGGTCGCGCGCCTCGGCGTGCCGGGTGACCGCCCAGGCGGCGACCCCGCCGGGCAGCTCGACCGGCACCGCCGGACCGGCGGCGCGCAGCAGGGCGCCCTCGGCGGCGTTGTCGCGGGCCAGCGGGTCGAGGACGAACGGGGCCGGGGCCGCGGACATCGGCAACTCTCCTTCGGGACTTGAGGACTTCAGGACTGCGGGACAGCGGGACTGCGGGACCGGGGAATCGCGGGACTTCGGGCAGGGGGCACCCGAAGACCGTGCGGTCAGGCCGCGTGCCCCGGGGTGAACGAGACCGGAAGCGCCACCAGCCCGCGCACCCACGCCGACGGCCGCCACACCAGCGCGTGCTCGGCCACCGCGAGCCGCAGGTCCGGCAGCCGGTCCAGCAGCACCTCGATCGCCGTCGTGGCGATCACCTCGGCCGCCTCCTGCGCGGGGAACGGGCAGCCGTGCTCGCCGTACGAGTAGCTCATGTGCGCCCGGTTGCCCTCGGCGGGCCGGCCGTCCGGTCGGCGCACCGACGGGTCGGAGTTCGCCCCGGCGAAGCCCAGCAGCAGCATGTCCCCCTCGGCGATCCGCTGACCCCCGAGGTGGGTGTCCCGCACGGCCCAGCGGCCGGCGAAGATCTGCGTCGGGGTGTCCTCCCAGAGCGCCTCGTTGAGGGCCTGGCTGATGCTGCGCCGGCCGCCCGCGAGCGAGGCCGCGAACCTCTCGTCGGTGAGCATCAGGCGCAGTGCGTTGGAGATCCAGTACGAGGACGGCTGGTGGCCGGCGATCAGCAGCACCCGCAGATCGCGCATCACCTCGTCCTCGGTCAGCCCGGCCGGGTGCTCCAGCATGCGCGAGGCGACGTCCGCGCCCGGGTGCTCGGCCTTCTCCCGCACCAGGGCGAGCATCAGCTCCAGCAGCCGCTGCGCGCCGGCCGGGGCGTCCGGGCCGCCGTCCAGCATGGTCAGCAGCGCCGCGATCAGCTCCGGCGCCTGCTCCTCGTCCAGGCCGAACACCCGGCACAGCACCAGCAGCGGCATCCGGTGCGCGTACTCGGCGACCAGGTCCGCCTCGCCGCGGCCCACGAAGTCGTCGATCAGCCGGTCGGCGATCTCCTCGGCGTGCTTGCGCAGCTCGTACGGGTCGATCGCCGACAGCGCGTCGGTGACCGCCCGGGAGCGGCGCACGTGCTCCTCGCCCTCGGCGTAGAGGATCGACGGCACGGGCGCCATCATCGGCTTCAGCGGCCAGTCGGCCGGCAGGGTGTCCCAGGCGTGCCAGCGGCTGGAGTCGCGGCCGAACAACTGGGGCTGCCCGGTCACCAGTTGGAGCTCGCGGTAGCCGATGACCAGCCACGCGGGGACGCCGCCGGCCAGCTCGACCGGGGCCACCGGCCCGTGCTGGGCGCGCAGCTCGCGGTAGAGCTGGGCCGGGTCGGTCTGGAAGCGCGGCCCGTACAGCGGCGTGGCGCCGGCGTGCGCGGGGCAGCCCGGGGGCGGGGTGACGGCGGGCTCGGTCACGGGGTGCTCTCCTCGTACTGTTGCGCGGGGGATTCGGCGAGGTGGGACGCGGCCGACGGCACGGGGAGTCCGGCCTCGGCCTCCACCAGCGCGGCCAGGTGGCCGACCAGCTCGATCAGCACCCGCTTGCCGGACTCCCGGTCCCGGGCGTCGCAGTCCACCAGCGGCACCTCCGGCGGCAGGTCGAGGGCCTCGCGGACCTGCTCCAGGGTGTGGGTCGGCTCGCCGAAGTTGTTGCGGGCCACGATGAAGGGGGTGCCGTGGTGCTCCAGCCGGTCGATGGCGTACCAGGACTCCTCCAGGCGCCGGGTGTCCACCAGGACGACCGCGCCGAGCGCGCCGCTGAACAGGCGGTCCCACAGGAACCAGAAGCGTTCCTGCCCCGGCGCGCCGAACAGGTAGAGCACCTGGCTCTCGGAGAGCGTGATCCGGCCGAAGTCGAAGGCGACCGTCGTGGAGCGCTTGCCCCACGTGCCGGCCGGGTCGATGCCCTCGCCCGCCCGCGTCATGACCTCCTCGGTGTTCAGCGGACGGATCTCGCTGACCGAGCCGACCAGCGTCGTCTTGCCGACGCCGAAGCCGCCGACCACGACGATCTTCAGCGCGTTGTCGGCGGTCGCCCGCAGGGGGGTGCGGCCGGTGTCCGGGGCCGTACGGGCGGGAGCCGCAACCGCCGTCGCGGGGGCCGCCGGCGCGGCGGGGTCAGAGCCGTTGGAGGCCATGCAGCACCTGCTTCAGCGTGTCGAGATCGGGCAGCCGGGCCTTGTTCGGCGCGAACCGGGGATGCCGGGCGGTGACGGCCCCGGACTCCAGCAGGTCGCCGAGCAGGATCTTCACCACCGAGACCGGCAGCGCCAGCTCCGCCGCGACCTCCACGACGGCGGTCGGGGCCTCGCACATCCGCAGGATGCGCGCGTGCTCCGACTGCATGCCCGGCGCCGGCTCCCGCTCGGCGACGATCAGGGTGACCAGGTCGAAGGCGTTCTCCGGGGAGCGGCTGCGGCCCCGGGTGATCGTGTAGAGGCGGTCCGGGTCGTCGTCCCGGCCCGGCAGGACCGGCCCGGCGTTCATGCCCGGGCGCTCTCGTGCGTCCCGGTCTCCTCCACCGACCTGGCCGGCGCGCTCAGGTGAACGCCGATCTGCTCGATCAGGCCGTGCATGTTGTGACCCACCACGCCCACGTCCGCCTCGTCGTCCGTGACGACGGCCAGGTGCGCGCCCTCGCCGGCAGCGACGATGCACAGGATGCCGCCGTGGAACTCGGTCATCGACTGCCGGACCCCGCCGGTGCCGTCGCCGAACTCGATCGAGGCGCCGTGCGCCAGGCTCTGCAGGCCGGAGGCGATCGCGGCCAGCTGGTCGGCCCGGTCGGCGTCGAGGCCGGAGGTGTGGCAGAGCTTGAGGCCGTCGGCGGAGAGCACCAGGGCGTGCCGGGCGCCGGGGGTGACGCTCAGCAGGTTTTCCAACAGCCAGTCGAGGTCACGGTCGGTCGCGCTGCTCATCAGGAGTCCTTCTCGGTGACGGGGGAAGCGTCGGGCGTGGTGTCGGTGTCCGTGGTCGGGGCGTCCGGGGCCGGGGCGGCCGTGGTCAGGGCTTCCGGGGCCGCGGCGTCCTCCGCGGCGCGCTGGGCGGCCCGGCGGAAGGCGCCGAACCGGGCGGCGGCCGTCGAGGCGTCCGCACGGAGGGGCTTCGCGGACGGGGTCGCCGCCGCCGGGGCGGTGGCGGCGAGGGTCTGGCCGCGTCGGCGCTGCGGAAGGCCGCTGTCGGTGATCGGGGTGGGCGCGGACGGCAGCGGGGCCGGGGCGGCCGGCGCGGGGACCGCCGGGGCCAGGACGGCCGGCACGGCGGCCGCGGACGGCAGCGGGGCGGGCGCCGGGCGCGCGGGGGTGAGCGCGGGGCGCACCGGTTCCGCGACGGGCGGCTGGACCGGGGCGGGCGCCGGAGTGTCGTGCGTGAGCAGCTGCTGCGGGACCAGCATCACCACGCCCGTGCCGCCGCGCGCCGACGGCCGGAACGAGATCTGCAGGCCGTGCTTGCGCGCCAGTACGCCGACGACCGCGAGACCGAGCCGGGTACCGGCGGAGAGCGTGGCGAGGTCCAACGGCTCGGCGGAGACGGCCCGTTCGGCCCGGCGCAGCCAGCTGTCGCTCAGGCCGAGGCCGCTGTCCTCGACGGTGATCGCCAGCCCGGCCGGCACCTCCTCCACGTAGACGTGCACCTCGGCCGGCGGGGCCGAGAAGTTGGTGGCGTTGTCGAGGAGTTCGGCCAGCGCGTGCATCACGCCCTCCGCCGCGTACCCGGCGACGGCCGCGGTGCTGGCGTTGTGCAGCCGCACCCGCTGGTAGGCGCCGATCCGGCCGAGCGCGCCGCGCAGCACCGACTCCACCGCGATCGGCTTGGCCCAGCGGCGGCCCGAGCGGGCGCCGGTGAGCACCGCGATGCTGTCGGCCATGCGGCCGGCCTGGGCGGTCGAGTGGTCCAGCCGCAGGAGGTCGCCGAGGACCTCCTCGTCGTGCCGGTGCTGCATCTCGCGGAGTTCCGCGTGCATGCTCGTGGCCAGCGCCTGGACGCGCCCGGCGGCCGTCGCGCACACCGCGAGCGCGGCGGCCCGCAGCCGCTCGCCGCGGCCGACCTCCTCCGCGACGGCGCGCAGCAGCGCGTGCTGGGGGTGCGCACGGTGGGCGGTCAGCGCGCTGTCGACGGACGCGCCGCCACGGAGCTTCTTCACGATCTCGGGCAGGACGCCGTCGGCGAGCCGGTCCAGGTCCGCGCGCTCGGCCTCGGCCGCCGCCCGGACCTCCTCGGTCCGCGCCCGCTCCTCGTCGAGCTCTGCGCCCAGCCGGGCCAGCTCGGCGTGCGCGGCGACGACGTCCGCCTCGGCCCGGGCCCGCTCGGCCCGGGCGGCGTCCCGCTCGGCGCGGGCGCAGACGGCGTCGTCGTGCGCGGCTGTCTCGGCCTGCCGGGCGGAGCCCGCGAGGACGAACGCGGCGGTGGTCTCCTGGTGCTGGGCGGCGAGGTCCTCGGCCAGCCGCCGGGACCGCTCGGTCCCGCTCGCGGCCAGGCCGACGGCGATCAGCCACAGGACGCTGACGGCCCCGACGGCGAGCGCGGTCAGCGGCTGGTGGGCGCCCAGCGCCCGGCCGATCCCGACCGGCCCGGCGACCAGGGCGAGCAGGACGGCCGCGGCGGTCAGCACGACGGTCCGCGGCGCGGGCGGTCGGCGCGGGCCGCCGTCGGAGCTGGTGGCTTCTCTCATCAGTGCGGTCCTCGACAACGGCGGCGGCTCGGGCGGCGGGTCGGCGACACTGGTGACGCCGAGGGTGGTTCGAGCGCATACGAGGCCGCCCGGCGGCGTCGCGGAACGTGTCCGGGCGGCTGATCGATTCACGCTTTCGGCCGATCATATCGATTCAGACATTGCCCTTAAGCAGCCAGTTGACGGTCAATCTCGTTCATTCACGTCGCCTACACCGATTCACGACGTTCAACGGATGCTCACAGTCCGCCATCTGACCACCCCAGTGCCCGCCCCAGGGCGGCCGCCTCCTCGTACGCGCGGGCGCACCCGTCGACTCCGGTTGACATCACCGGCGGCCGAAGCGCTCCGCCAGGGTCTCCTCGAAGGTGCCCCGACCCACCGCCCGCTCCGGCGTGAGGTTGCCGCCGGCCCGCAGCTCGCGGACGGCCGCTCCCGGAAGGCTCAGGGGCAGCAGCAGCCGACGGCGCCCGGTGGCCCGCAGGTAGGCCTCGGCCAGGTCCCGGTACGTCCGCACCTGCGGGCCGCCGACCTCCGGCGCGTAGCCGGACGGCCCCTCCCCCACCAGGGCCACCACGTGCTCGGCGACCTCCCGGACGTCCACGGGCTGGAACCGCGTCCCGGTGAGCACCGGGAACACCGGGAGCTTCGCCGAGCTGCCGAAGAACCTCAGCAGCAGGTCGTGGAACTGCGTCGCCCGCAGCACCGACCAGCCAAGCCGGGACTCCCGGATGACCTGCTCGCACGCGTACTTCGTCTTGTAGTAGGGAATCGGCACCCGGTCGACGCCGACGATCGACACGTACACGAGGTGCCGCACCCCGGCCCGCTCGGCCGCCGCGACCAGGTGCCGCACGGCGTCCAGGTCCTTCTTCCCCTGCGAGGTCGCGCAGTCGATCACCGTCTCCACCCCGGCCACCGCCGCCGTGACCCCGTCCCCCGTCACCAGGTCGCCGGCCACCCACTCGACCCCGTCCGCCCCGCCGCCCCGGACCCGCCGGCTCAACCCGCGCACCGCCACCCCCCGCGCGACCAGCAGCCGCACCACCTCCCGCCCCAACGTCCCCGTAGCCCCGGTCACCAGCACCGTCATGACTCACCCGCTCCTCTCCGAAGACCCTTCACCCCCTACCGACAGCCCACCGCCCCCATCCGTGACATCGGCACGCCGGCGAACGCGGAGAGAACGCGAAGAAGAACGCGAAGAAGCGGGGCGAGGACCGTGAAGTCCTCGCCCCGCTTCAGTGGCTCACCTCACGCGAGGTGACACCGGGGTCGTCAGCTGCAGCCGCTGGTGGAGCCGCAGCCCTCGCAGAGGTAGCAGCTGCCGGCGCGCCGCATCTTGGTGCCGCAGGAGAAGCACAGCGGGGCGTCGGCGTTGAGGCCGAGCTGGATCTCCATCAGCTCCGTGGAGTTGTGGGCCTGCTTCGCCGGGGCCTTGGGCGCCGGCGCGGCCGGGGCCGGGGCCGGGGCGGGCTTGGCGGGCACCGGGGCCACCGGGGCGGACTGGGCGAGGGTCTCGGTGTCGAGCTCCTCGGCCTCCAGCGGCTCGTAGGAGCCCGTCTCCAGGTGGCGCTGGCGCTCCTCGACGGAGTGGATGCCGAGCGCCGAGCGGGTCTCGAACGGCAGGAAGTCCAGCGCCAGGCGGCGGAAGATGTAGTCGACGATCGACTGCGCCATCCGCACGTCCGGGTCGTCGGTCAGACCGGCCGGCTCGAAGCGCATGTTGGTGAACTTCGAGACGTAGGTCTCCAGCGGCACGCCGTACTGCAGGCCGACCGAGACGGCGATGGAGAAGGCGTCCATCATGCCCGCGAGGGTCGAGCCCTGCTTGGACATCTTCAGGAAGACCTCGCCGAGGCCGTCGTCCGGGTAGGAGTTGGCCGTCATGTAGCCCTCGGCACCGCCGACCGTGAAGGAGGTGGTGATGCCCGGGCGGCCCTTGGGCAGGCGCTTGCGGACCGGGCGGTACTCGACGACCTTCTCGACCGCGGCGGGGGCCTCGGCCTCCGCGGCCTTGGACTCGGAGGCCTTCTTCTTGGCCGAGAGCGGCTGGCCGACCTTCGAGTTCTCGCGGTAGATCGCGAGCGCCTTGACGCCCATCTTCCACGCCTCGAAGTAGATCTCCTCGACGTCCTCGACGGTCGCGGCGGCCGGCATGTTCACGGTCTTGGAGATGGCACCGGAGATCCACGGCTGGATCGCGGCCATCATCCGCACGTGCCCCATCGGCGAGATGGAGCGCTCGCCCATCGCGCAGTCGAACACCTCGTAGTGCTCGGTCTTGAGGCCCGGCGCGTCGACGACGTTGCCGTGCTCGCCGATGTGGGCGACGACCGCCTCGATCTGCTCGTCCTGGTAACCCAGGCGCTTGAGGGCGCGCGGGACGGTGCCGTTGACGATCTGCATCGAGCCGCCGCCGACGAGCTTCTTGAACTTGACCAGGGCGAGGTCGGGCTCGACGCCGGTGGTGTCGCAGTCCATCATCAGGCCGATGGTGCCGGTCGGGGCGAGGACCGAGGCCTGGGCGTTGCGGAAACCGTTCTGCGCACCGAGGCGCAGCACGTCCTGCCAGGCCTTGTTGGCCGCGAGCCAGACCGGCGCGTCCAGGTCGTCGAGGGAGACGGCGTCCAGCGAGGCGTCCGCGTGCTGCTTCATGACCCGCTGGTGCGGCTCGGCGTTGCGGGCGTAGCCGTCGTACGGGCCGACGACGCCGGCGAGTTCGGCGCCGCGGCGGTAGGCGGTGCCGGTCATCAGGGAGGTGATGGCGCCGGCCAGGGCGCGGCCGCCCTCGCTGTCGTAGGCGTGGCCGGTGGCCATCAGCAGGGCGCCGAGGTTGGCGTAGCCGATGCCGAGCTGGCGGTAGGCGCGGGTGGTCTCCCCGATCTTCTCGGTCGGGAAGTCGGCGAAGCAGATGGAGATGTCCATCGCGGTGATGACGAGTTCGACGACCTTGGCGAAGCGCTCGGCGTCGAACGTGTCGTCGTCGCGCAGGAACTTCATCAGGTTGAGCGAGGCGAGGTTGCAGCTGGAGTTGTCCAGGTGCATGTACTCGGAGCAGGGGTTGGAGGCGTTGATGCGGCCGGACTCCGGGCAGGTGTGCCAGTGGTTGATGACGGAGTCGTACTGGATCCCGGGGTCGGCGCAGGCCCAGGCGGCCTCGGCCATCTTGCGGAACAGCTTCTTGGCGTCGACGGTCTCGATGACCTCGCCGGTGAGGCGGGCGCGCAGGCCGAATTCGGTGCCGTTCTCGACGGCGGTCATGAATTCGTCGGAGACGCGGACCGAGTTGTTGGCGTTCTGGTACTGGACGGAGGCGATGTCGTCGCCGCCGAGGTCCATGTCGAAGCCCGCGTCGCGCAGCGCACGGATCTTCTCCTCCTCCTTCACCTTGGTCTCGATGAAGGCCTCGACGTCCGGGTGGTCGACGTCGAGCACGACCATCTTGGCGGCCCGGCGGGTGGCGCCGCCGGACTTGATGGTGCCGGCGGAGGCGTCGGCGCCGCGCATGAAGGAGACCGGGCCGGAGGCGTTGCCGCCGGAGGTGAGGAGTTCCTTGGAGGAGCGGATGCGGGAGAGGTTGAGGCCGGCGCCGGAGCCGCCCTTGAAGATCATGCCCTCTTCCTTGTACCAGTCGAGGATCGACTCCATGGAGTCGTCGACGGCCAGGATGAAGCAGGCGCTGACCTGCTGGGGCTGCTTGGTGCCGACGTTGAACCAGACCGGCGAGTTGAAGCTGAACACCTGGTGGAGGAGGGCGTGGGTCAGCTCGTGCTCGAAGACCTCGGCGTCGCCCTCGGAGGCGAAGTAGCCGTGCTTCTCGCCGGCGGCGCGGTAGGTGAGCACCACGCGGTCGATGATCTGCTTGAGGCTCCACTCGCGCTGCGGGGTGCCGACGGCGCCGCGGAAGTACTTGGACGTGACGATGTTGACCGCGTTGACCGACCAGAAGTCGGGGAACTCGACGCCGCGCTGCTCGAAGTTGACCGACCCGTCGCGCCAGTTGGTCATGACGACGTCGCGCCGCTCCCAGCGGACCGCGTCATAGGGGTGGACGCCAGGGGTGGTGTGGATGCGCTCCATCCGCAGCCCGCCCTTGGGGGCCTTGCCGGCCCCCTTCGCCGCGGCCTTGTCGGACTTCGACCCGCGTGCGGAACCGCTCGTGGTGTCTGTCACTTCTCGCTCCTCCTCCTGGGCAAACGCCCGACTCCTGGGCAAACGCCCGTGGTGCCCCGAAAAGTCCGGACACCGCTGGTTCGTTCTTCCGGTGTGCGGGCAGGCGAGAGCCTCGCCCGCTTGCGCACGGTTTGTGGTGTTCTGTGCCCGGATTCCGGGCACGCGTGGGCCCCGGAGGGCCGTCGTGGCACGGTTCGGGCCCCGCGGGGCCCGGTCGGGGCGCCTCCTAGGGCGCGGCGGCGGCGACGGGCACGCAGGTGCCGTCCGCCTCGGCGGGCCGTCCGGCGCGGATCTCCGCGATGGCGGCCTCGAAGTCTTCCAGTCCGTCGTACGCCTGGTACACGCTGGCGAAGCGCAGGTAGGCGACCACGTCGAGTTCCTTGAGCGGGCCGAGTATGGCCAGCCCGACGTCGTGGGTGGTCAGCTCGGCGTTGCCGGTGGCGCGCACGCACTCCTCGACCCGCTGGCCGAGCAGCGCGAGGGCGTCCTCGGTGACCGGGCGGCCCTGGCAGGCCTTGCGGACGCCGGAGATGACCTTCTCCCGGGAGAACGGCTCGGTGACCCCACTGCGCTTGATGACCATCAGCGCGGCCGTCTCCACCGTGGTGAAGCGGCGGCCGCAGTCCGGGCACTGCCGGCGGCGGCGGATCGAGCTGCCGTCCTCGGTGGTCCGGCTGTCGACGACGCGGCTGTCGGAGTGCCGGCAGAAGGGGCAGTGCACCTGAAGGATCCCTCCCTGGCAGGACGTGCGGACTGGGTCGAGTCTATGCGATGCGCCCCGGGCCTCGGCAAGCTGATCATGCGCCGCGACCACTACCACTGGGCACGGAGAGGACTGTAGCCACTAGATGTAGGCCTCAGGGGGAAGCGGCACCCCTGGCGTGTCGGCGCCGATTAGACTGCGGAAGTCGAGTTCTGGTCGAACATTCGATCGATGTACAACAAAGCCTTGATCGAGTCAGCCAACTCTCGAATAATTCACTCGAACGTGTGTTTGGCGCAACCTTTCGATACGAGGTGCGTTGGGCTGGAAAAGGGGAGAGGACAGCCGTCGAGAGGGGCCGCCGTGAACACCATCGAAAGCAACACCATCCCGGTGCAGGAACACTCCCAGTTCAAGGTGGGGCAGCGCACCACGAATCAGCAGAGTGTGGACGTCAGCATGGACCGTAGCGAAGACCACCGCCTCTCCGGCCCGGCCGTTTCCAGCGCGAGCCGCGTCCCCGACCAGCCGATCGAACACTCCCCCGTCCTGGACGACGCCCACCCCGCACCCCCACGGGCGATGCCCGGCCGCCCCCCCGGCATCCGCACCGACGAGGCCGGGCTCACCGAGCGCCAGCGCCGCGTCATCGAGGTCATCCGGGACTCCGTCCAGCGCCGGGGCTACCCGCCGTCCATGCGCGAGATCGGCCAGGCCGTCGGCCTGTCCAGCACCTCCTCGGTCGCCCACCAGCTGATGGCCCTGGAGCGCAAGGGCTTCCTCCGTCGGGACCCGCACCGCCCGCGCGCCTACGAGGTCCGCGGCGTCGAGGTGGCCCGCCCGAACACGGCCGAGACGGCCGGTCGGCCGTCCACCTCGTACGTCCCGCTGGTCGGCCGGATCGCCGCCGGCGGTCCGATCCTGGCCGAGCAGACGGTCGAGGACGTCTTCCCGCTGCCGCGCCAGTTGGTCGGCGAGGGCGAGCTGTTCGCGCTCACCGTGCGCGGCGACTCGATGATCGAGGCC
>NZ_JAQYXB010000344.1:0-331 GCF_036322405.1 Streptomyces sp. SP17BM10
GGGGGGGGGGGCGGCGCCCACCCACCCCCACCAAAAACAAACAGCGCCGCCCCCCCCGACCACCCCCCCACCACCCCACCCCAAACCCACCCAACCCCCACCCCCCCAACCCCCCACCCACCCCCCCCCCCCCCCAACCACCCCCCCCCCCCCCCCCCCCCCCCACAACACACCCCACACCCAAACAAAACAAAAAACAACACCAACCGACCCCGCGGGCCCGGCCCACCATGGGCCACGTACCCAACACCCCGCCCAACTAAAACGCCGGCCCCCCCCCCCCCCCCAGGCCCGACCGGACCATGCCCCTTAACCATTAAACCCCCCCCAC
>NZ_JAQYXB010000345.1:0-283 GCF_036322405.1 Streptomyces sp. SP17BM10
TGAGCCAGGATCAAACTCTCCGTGAATGCTTACCGGTCTATCCGGTTCACACCCGCGTTGAGCGGCACGGCAACCACCGGAATAAGGTGATCCCGCGCACTGCGTCCTCGCTAGTGTTTACTTCAAAAGGAATCTCCAACCTCCATCCCGAAGGACCGAGGCCGGGGATGTCAACATATCTGGCGTTGACTTTTGGCACGCTGTTGAGTTCTCAAGGAACGGACGCTTCCTTCGAGCCGCCTTCCAGCGGGCCCTCCGGGCGCTTCGTTCTTTCGTGTTTCCA
>NZ_JAQYXB010000346.1:0-426 GCF_036322405.1 Streptomyces sp. SP17BM10
CACCGACCTCGCCATGCTCTACCGCCGCCCCGACGGCTCCATCGACTACTACACCGCGCTGGCGGACACGAGCGGGCACATCGGCGCGTTCAAGTCCTCCCCCAAGTCCACCCCCGCCAGCGGCAACTGGGACTGGAACGCGATCCAGCTGTTCGCCGGCGACACCGACGGCGACGGGCGCGAGGACGTCATCATGACGTACTACCACGCCGACGGCCGGATCGGCTTCTACACCTCGGCGGCCGCTACCGACGGGCTGCTGGGCGACTTCACCGCCGGGTACACGGTGCCGGCCGAGGGCCACTGGGACCGGAACGCGATGAAGCTCGTCGCCGGGGACTTCAACGGCGACGGCCGCACCGACCTCGCCATGCTCTACCGCCGCCCCGACGGCTCCATCGACTACTACACCGCGCTGGCGGACAC
>NZ_JAQYXB010000347.1:0-363 GCF_036322405.1 Streptomyces sp. SP17BM10
ACGCGCGAGTATCGTGCGATGTTAGTCGGGGTCATCTCCGGGCGGCTAGACCGGGGTTGGCTTGAGCAATTAGTTGTCGGGGTGGTTCGTGTTGGTGTCTGTTGTGTCGGTGGACGGTGACCCGGGAGGAGCGAGCTGGAGGCAAGTCCTCGGCGGTCCCGTGCCAGACGACGACACCGCCGGACAGGACGGCCCTGAGCCGCTTCCCGCGACCCTGGAGCGGGGGACCGAGTCACTGACGCTCCAGCGGGGCCGGGCCGAGGTGCGCCCGATCAACAGCCGCTACTGGCGCCTCTGATGCGCCCCTGATGGCTCCCGCCGCACTGGCGCCGCGTGCGGCGGGATTCCTCGGGCCGGCCGCCG
>NZ_JAQYXB010000348.1:0-313 GCF_036322405.1 Streptomyces sp. SP17BM10
GGGAAACAACTAAAAAATACACCCACACAAACAACACAAAAAACAACACAAAAAAAAACAAACCACAAACACCCCCCACCCCAACCACCAACAAAAAAAAAACAAAAAAAAAAAAAAAACCAAAAAACAAAAAAAAAAAAAAAAAAAACAAAAAAAAAAACAAAAAAAAAACAACACCAAAACTTTAACCAATAAACCAACAACCCCAAAAAAAAAAAACAAAAACCCCAACCCAAAAAAAACCAACAAAAACACGCAAAAACCCAACCCCAACAAACCCAAAAAACACCCCCCAACCAACCCCAACACAAAA
>NZ_JAQYXB010000349.1:0-400 GCF_036322405.1 Streptomyces sp. SP17BM10
GGGCGGGGGCGGGCCGGGCCGCCCCCGCCCCCGCCCGGCCCGCGCCGGGCCCCCCCCACCCAACGCACCACCCCCCCCCCCCCCCCCCCGAGGGTACACGCAGCCCCACCCCCCCCCCCCCGCCCCCACACACACACCACCACACACACCCAAACCACCCCCCAACCACACCACAACAACAAAAAACCAACACCACCAACAACCCAACACAACCAAACCAAACAAAAACCAAACCCCCCCACAACACAACCCAAAAAAACCCAAAAAAAAACACCCACCAACAAAAAAAACAAAAAAACAAAAAAAAAAAAAAAAAAAACACACAAAAAACCCACCAAAAAAAACAAAAAAAAAACAAACAAACCAAACAAAAACAACAACAAAAAAAAAAAAAAAAAAA
>NZ_JAQYXB010000350.1:0-305 GCF_036322405.1 Streptomyces sp. SP17BM10
CCGCCGCCGCGGGGGGGGCGTCGGGCCCCGGCGCGGCGCTCCGAGGCGGCCCCGGGGCCGCGCCGCCCCCCCCCCCGGCGGGGCGCGCCCCCCCCCCCCCCCACCCCCCGCCCCCCCCCCGCCCCCCCACCAGCGCCGTCCTGAGGCGACCCCGATGTCCCCCACCCAGCGCCGCACCATACGCCCGCACCACCACAACCACCCCCCACCCCCCCAAAACAACACCCACCCCAAACAAACCACAAAAAACAACAACCACACCAAACACACAAACCCACCACCCAACAAAAAAAAAAAAAAAAAAA
>NZ_JAQYXB010000351.1:0-415 GCF_036322405.1 Streptomyces sp. SP17BM10
GGTTTGGTTGTGGGTTTGGGTTTTGTTGTGTTTTTTTTTTATGTTTTGGGGGCGTGTTTTGTGTTTTTTGTTTTTTTTGTGTTGTTTTTGTTTTTTTTTTTTTTTGTTTTTTGGGGTGTTTTTTGGTTTTTTTTTTTTTTTGTTTTTTTTTTTTTTTATTTTATATTTAAAATTTTTTTTTTTTTTTTTTTTTTTTTTTTTTTTTTGTTTGGGTTTTTTTTTGTTTTTTGTGGTTTTGTGGGGGGGGGTGGGGTGGGTGCCCCTGCCCGGCGGGGGGGGGGGTGCGGGGGGGGGTGGGGGGGGGGGGGGGGGTCGTTGGGGCGGGCGCGGGCGTGGGGGGGGGGGGGGGTGTGTGGGTTTGTTTGGGTGGGGGGTGGTGGGTGGTTTGGTGGGGGTGGGCCGCCGCCCCCCCCAC
>NZ_JAQYXB010000352.1:0-322 GCF_036322405.1 Streptomyces sp. SP17BM10
CTCGTTGCGGAATTCGTTGTTACCCCTCGGAGGGGCGATGAGGACACTTGGGGTCATCCGCCCCCCACACCCAACCATCGAATGGGTGGTTACCCCTATGATTCGCCTACACTACCGCAAAGCCGCGCGCCCCCGCTGGGCGGCGGGCCTCGCCGCAGTTCCGCAGCGACCGACCGAGGGCTACCAACTCGCGGCGAGGCGGTGGGGTGAGGCTGGCCGCTCGGGTCCTCATCGCCCCTCCGAGGGGTAACAACGTGCGGTCGGGCTCGGAACTGCCCGCGGGATCGGGGGTCCTCATCGCCCCTCCGAGGGGTAACAACGC
>NZ_JAQYXB010000353.1:0-443 GCF_036322405.1 Streptomyces sp. SP17BM10
CCCCCCCCCCCCCCCCCCCCCCCCCCCCCCCCCCCCCCGTCGCAAGCCACCACCGGAGCGGCGGTCCACCCGGCGGAAGCCACTTCCGGAGTGGGGGACTTCGCTGCGGAAGCCACCGCCGGAGGGGCGCTCGCCACGGTCATCGCGGCGGTAACCGCCGCCCTGGCGGTCGTCACGGTCGCGGCCGTAGCCACCGCCCGACGGGCGGTCGTCACGACGGAAGCCACCGCCGGAGGGGCGCTCGCCACGGTCGTCACGTCGGTAGCCGCCGCCCTCGCGGACGTCACCGGCGAGGCCGAATCCACAGCCCCACGCGACGACGACACGGTCGGCCAGTCGTATGACGCCAGGGCGCTAGACACCGCGCGCGCCACCGACGTCGAGGGGGAGAGCGCCCGGGTGGGGTACATATTCCAGGAGACAGAATCTCTCGGGGGGCTCGG
>NZ_JAQYXB010000355.1:0-425 GCF_036322405.1 Streptomyces sp. SP17BM10
CCCCCCCCCCCCCCCCCCCCCCCCCCCCCCCCCCCCCCATCTTTAATGATACGGCGACCACCGTGATCTTCACTAGAATGGACTCTGTCGCCGCCCTCGCCGGGGTCGCGGCGGCCAGCGCCCGGCTACCGGCCACCACCTGGCGCCCGGGATCGGAGGTGCACACGGAGGAACTCCATGCACTCGGTGGGGTCGGGGATGGCGTGGTCGGCGTGGTCCGCGTCGGGGGGTGGGGTTGGTTTTGTGTGTTGTTGTGTGGGTGGTGGTTTTGGTTGGGTGGGTGGGGGGCGGGGGCGGGGGGGGGGGGGGGGGGGGGGGGCGGAGGGGGTCGCGGGCGCCCCGGGGCCGGGAGGGCGGAGCACGCGCGGGCGCGGGCCCCCCGCCCGCGGCCGGGCCGCGGCCCCCCACCCAGCCCCACCCAACGC
>NZ_JAQYXB010000356.1:0-1410 GCF_036322405.1 Streptomyces sp. SP17BM10
CGGCAGGGTTCTGGCGATCTCGGGGTGGCCCTGGTTCCGCGGCACGCGGCGTACGTCATCTACACCTCGGGCTCGACGGGGCGGCCCAAGGGCGTCGTGATCGACCACGGCAGCCTCGCCAACCTCTGCCACCACTACGAGCGCGTGACCTTCGCCGGACACCGGGAGCGCTCGGGCGCCACCCGGATCCGCATGATCTCGACGGCGCCCCTGGCCTTCGACTCCAGCTGGACCACGGTGCTCGGCCTCTTCCTCGGCCACGAGCTGCACCTGTCGGGCGACGACGACCGCCGCGACGCCGCCGGGCTGGCCGCGTACGTCGAGCGGGAAGGCGTCGACCTGCTGGAGACCACTCCGGGCTACGCCGTCGAACTGGTCGAGCAGGGCCTGCTGGAGGCGCGCCCGGGGACGCACCGCACCCTGGTGGTGGGCGGAGAGGCGTTGCCGGAGTCGCTGTGGCGCCGGGTGCTGGACGCCCCGGGGTGGACCGGGCAGAACACCTACGGCCCGACGGAGAACACGGTCGATGCCCTGGCGGCGTGGTTCGCCGATGCCGACGGGCCGGTGCTCGGTCGGGTGACGACGAACACGCGGGCCTATGTGCTGGACGCGGGGCTGCGGCCGGTGCCGGTGGGGGTGGCGGGCGAGCTGTTCCTGTCCGGGGCGCAGGTGGCGCGTGGCTACCTCGGGCGCCCCGGGCTGACGGCGTCGCGCTTCCTGCCGGATCCGTTCGGCGGTCCGGGCGAGCGGATGTACCGCACCGGGGACGTGGTGCGGTGGACCGTGGACGGCCAACTCGCCTTCCTGGGGCGGGCGGACGACCAGGTGAAGGTGCGCGGCTTCCGGATCGAGCTCGGTGAGGTGTCGGCCGCCCTGGAGCGCTGCACGGACGTCGCGAGCGCCGTCGCGGTGGTGCGGGAGGATCGCCCGGGGGACCGCCGACTCGTCGGGTACGTGGTGGCGCGCGAGGACGCGGCCGTCACGGGCGCCGAGGTGCGACGCGAGCTCGGCGCGCTCCTGCCGGAGTACGCGGTGCCGTCGGCCGTCGTGGTGCTGGAGACGCTGCCGCTGACGGGCAACGGCAAGGTGGACCGCCGCGCCCTGCCGGCGCCCGAGGCGGAGGCGCACGTGACGCGCGCGCCTCGGGACGCGCGGGAGGAGGTGCTGTGCGGGCTGTTCGAGCAGGTACTCGGACGGCCGCGGGTCGGGGTGGAGGACGACTTCTTCGCGCTGGGCGGGCACTCGCTGCTGGCCATGCGCCTCGTCGCACGGGTGCGGGCGGCGCTCGGGGTGGAGCTGGGCATCCGCGACCTGTTCCAGGCGCCGACCGTGGCCGGCCTGACCGCCCTGCTCGACCGGCGCGGCGAGGTGGCCCCGAGGCCGCCGCTGCGGCCCGTCGAGCGCCCCGAG
>NZ_JAQYXB010000357.1:0-421 GCF_036322405.1 Streptomyces sp. SP17BM10
CCTTCAACACGGCCAGCACGGACACCACCGCGTCCACCGACCGCGGCAGCGCCACCGCCACCACCGACTCCGGACCCACACCCCGCACCACCAACTCCCGCGCCAGCCGGTTCGCCCGCGCGTTCAGCTCACCGAAGCTCAGCTCCTCGTCCCCGAAGACCAGAGCACGTTCGGTCGGACGCGTCCGCACCTGCCGCTCGAACAGCCGGTGCACCGGTTGCGCCTCCGGCTCGGGCGCCACGACGCCGGCCCACTCCTCCAACTGCTGCCGCTCCGGGGCCTCCAGGAGCTCCAGCGCACCCACCCGGGCGTCCGGGTCCGCCACCATCCCGGCCAGCAGCCGGACGAACCGGCGCACGAGCGCCTCCGCCGTCGAGCGGTCGAACAGGTCCGTGGCGAACTCCAGCTCACCGCCGATCCC
>NZ_JAQYXB010000358.1:0-359 GCF_036322405.1 Streptomyces sp. SP17BM10
CCCTGGGCGGCCTGCTGGGCGACGTCCTGGTGGTCTTCGTCGTCGGCCTCGCCGTCGACGGGGGCGTCCTGGGGGACGGGCTGCTGCTCGGCCTGCGTCTGCTCGTCGGCGACGGGCGCCTCGACGGCCTCCGTCACGACCGCCTCGACGACGACGGCCGGCGGCTCGGCTTCGGGGGCGGGCTCGGTCTCGGGCTCGACGTCGACGGCCTGCGGCGCGGCCGGCGCGGGCTGGTCGGGGTCGTGGGGGGCGGCGGGACGGGGGGCCTCGGGGGCCTCGGCCTCCTCGGCGGCGGGCTGGGCCTGCTCGGCCTCGGGCGCGGCAGCCTCGACCGCCTCCACGACCTCGACGGCCTGGAC
>NZ_JAQYXB010000359.1:0-492 GCF_036322405.1 Streptomyces sp. SP17BM10
CCGCCGAACGCCACGCCCCGCCCCGCCCGGGCGCCGGTGCGGGCGTGGCGCTCGACCTCGAGGACGGCGAAGCGCAGTCCGGGTACCTATACGGGGGCGGCGTCGATGCCGGTGAGCTGTTCGCTCAGGCGGGCGGCGAGTTCGTAGAGTTAGATCTGAAGATCGTCGTGTAGGGAAACACTGTCCATTGGATTGAAGATCTCGGTGGTGTCGGTTTCTTTAAGTTAGAGGGGGGGGGTGTGTGGGGGGGGGGCGTGGGGGGGGGGGGGGGGGGGGGGGGGCGGGCCGGGCGCGGGGGGCGGCCGCCGGCGGGGGCCGGGCGGCGGGGAGCGCCCGCGCGGCCGCCCCCGCCCCCCCACGCCCCCCGCACCACCACCCGAAACGACGAGTCACACACTACAACACACCGCCAAACAACGACCACACCAAAACAACACACCCCCACACCCAACTCACAAACAGCCCACACCCCCCCCCCACACAACGCCCCAC
>NZ_JAQYXB010000360.1:0-345 GCF_036322405.1 Streptomyces sp. SP17BM10
GGCGGGCGGCGGTGGCCGGGGCGGCAAGGCACGTCCGACCCGTGCCCCCCCGCCGTCGAGTGTGGCGAACGGAACAGTCCGGCCCCGTCCGGGGCCTGGTTCCGGCTGCCTGCCCGGGGCTTGTCGAGAGGATCTCCCTTGAATCCCCGTCACGAGACCGCCCCTGCCACCGACTCCACGAGCTCCACCCCCGCCTCCGCCCAGCGCCACCGCCTGCGGAGCGGGAGCGGCGCGGGGGCCGCCGGCGCGTCCATGCCGGGTGCCGGCCTCGACACGGCCACCTCTGCCTCCGCCGCGCCCACCTCGGCCTGGGCCGCCGTCGCCCAGTGCGAGAGCGGCGGCGAC
>NZ_JAQYXB010000361.1:0-357 GCF_036322405.1 Streptomyces sp. SP17BM10
CTGTTCGCCATCGGCAGCGACCAGCGCATCTGGAGCGCCAGCAAGGACGGTGCCAACGGCACCTGGAGCGCGTTCCAGGCCGTGCCGGGCAACAGCGCCATCCAGCAGGTGACCGCCGACGCGATGGGCGACAAGGTCCGCCTCTTCGCCATCGGCGGCGACGTACAGTTGTGGACCTCCACCGTGGACTACAGCGGCTACAGGATCCTGACCGCGAAGGCCTTCGGCACGTGCTTGCTCCTGTTCGCCATCGGCGGCGACGACCGCATCTGGACCACCACCGGCGACTACACGGCCGGCACCTGGAGCACGTTCTACGCCGTGCCCGACGCCGCCGGCGTCAAGCAGGTGACCGCC
>NZ_JAQYXB010000362.1:0-355 GCF_036322405.1 Streptomyces sp. SP17BM10
GACAGGCGTCCGGTGAGCACCAGCCCGTCCTCGTCGGCCAGTTCGACGGCCGCGCCGAGCCTCGGGTGCGTGGTGGCGCCGAGACCGGCGGAGCGGACGTCGCCGCCCCCGGCGGCGAGGGGCGCGGGCCAGCAGCGGCTGCGCGGGCAGGCGTAGGTCGGCAGGTCGACGCGGCGGGCGCCGGTGCCGGCCAACAGGGCGGCCCAGTCCACCTAGGCGCCGCGGACGTGGAGGCGGGCGAGGGCGTCGACGAAGGTGTGCTCTTCGGCCCGGTTGCGGCGCAGCGCCGGGATGGCTTCGGCCTCGCCGTCGGGCAGGGCGTTCGCGGTGAGGGCGGTGAGGACGGCGTCGGGGC
>NZ_JAQYXB010000363.1:0-387 GCF_036322405.1 Streptomyces sp. SP17BM10
CACCGGACGGGTCACTGGACGGGGAGCAACCGGGCGATCAGTTCGCCCAGCCGGCGGGCGTTGCGGCAGGAGTGCATCTCCACGACGCCCGCGTAGGCGAGCGCGGCGGAGTCGCCGGTCGGCCAGAGCGCGGGCGCCGACCTGGACGCACTGCGCCAGGCGCTCGCCGCCGAAGGCCTCGGGCACCTGGCGGCGATGGGCGACGACCAGCTCGCTGCGGCCGCGTGGCGCCACCACCAGATCGCCATGGTGCTGTCCGCGGGCATCGTGTACGGCGCGAGCACGCTCAGCATCGAGCCGACCGCGATGCCGCAGCCGAGCAGCGCGAGCGCGAGGCCGAGCGCCGACGGCAGGTGCGCCCAGTCCCCGGTGACGACGGTCAGCACC
>NZ_JAQYXB010000364.1:0-304 GCF_036322405.1 Streptomyces sp. SP17BM10
CCGCCCGCCTTCAACACGGCCAGCACGGACACCACCGCGTCCACCGACCGCGGCAGCGCCACCGCCACCACCGACTCCGGACCCACACCCCGCACCACCAACTCCCGCGCCAGCCGGTGCGCCCGCGCGTTCAGCACACCGAAGCTCAGCTCCTCGTCCCCGCAGACCAGAGCACGGTCGGTCGCTCGCGTCCGCACCTGCCGCTCGAACAGCCGGTGCACCGGTTGCGCCTCCGGCTCGGGCGCCACGACGCCGGCCCACTCCTCCAACTGCTGCCGCTCCGGGGCCTCCAGGAGCTCCAGCG
>NZ_JAQYXB010000365.1:0-463 GCF_036322405.1 Streptomyces sp. SP17BM10
GAGGCGGGGGCCAACCCCGGAACCCAAAAAAAAAATAGGCGCCCCCCCCACCGCAACACCCAGCGCCCACCACCGCGTAAAACCCCCCCCCCCCCCCCCCCGCCCCCCCCCCCCCACCCCGCGAGCCCCCGCGGGATCACCAACTCCCCCCGCTCACGGGCCGTCACCATCGCGGCCCTCTCCTTCGTCGGCACGCTCCTCGTCGCATGCCTCGTCCACACCGCGCCGACCGTCCCCGTGCTGCCGCGGTACAGCACGCCGGCCGCCAGGCACAACCCCGTCCCCCTGCCCTCCGGCCAACCCGTGGCCTCGCTCCTCGCCAGCGCCAACGCCGCCAGGCCGCCCGCGCCCACACCCCCACCGACCGCACCCGCCGCTTCCGCCGCTGGTGCACGCTCACCGCGATCAGCGCGATCGCCGGCTACTCCACCGGCCTCGTGCAGATGATCGCCCCCGGCGGACC
>NZ_JAQYXB010000366.1:0-342 GCF_036322405.1 Streptomyces sp. SP17BM10
TCCACCCGCCGCGTCTTCGCCACCCGCCTCGGCCGCGCGTGGGTCACCGGCGACACCCCCCCCCCCCCGCCCCCCCCCCCCCGCCACCACCCGATAGGCCTCCCCCCCCCCCAGCAGCCCCCCCCCCCACCCCCCACCAAACCCCCCACCACCACCCCCACCCCAAACCCCCAACCCCCCACACACCACCCCCCCCCCCCCCACCACACCCCACCCCCACCCACACAAAACAACACCCCACACACCAAAAAAACACAACCACACAAAAACAAAAAAAACAACCCCACCCCAACCCACTCCAACCCCAACACCACCCACACCACAACACACAAAAAAACACAA
>NZ_JAQYXB010000367.1:0-323 GCF_036322405.1 Streptomyces sp. SP17BM10
GGGAGCGCCCGGCCGCAGCCCACGGCGGCCGGGCCCTCCCGGGGGGCGGTCAGCCGCGCGCCCCGAGGGCGTTGACCCGGCTGCGCTCGGCGCCGTTCGGGTAGGGCTAGGGGCAGGACGAGCAAGGCCCGCCGCGGGACATCAGCTAGCAGAACGGTCCCGAGTCGTGTTCGGGCAGGCCGAGCACGTGCCCGGTCTCGTGGGCCGTCACCCGCAGCGAGTTGTACTGCCGGTTCTGCTGGTAGTCGAGGAAGACGTACCCGCGCCGAGGCCCTCCGTGCTGGCCTACGATCCCCCCGGGTCGTTTCCCTAAGAACGGAAGA
>NZ_JAQYXB010000368.1:0-1063 GCF_036322405.1 Streptomyces sp. SP17BM10
GTCCACCGGCAGCGCCTCCGCGCCGGCCGGCGGCCAGACGTCGAAGGCCTCCGCCTCCACGCCACCACCGACGGCCAGCGCACCGGACGCGTGCTGGACCCACCCGGCCTCCGGATCCCCGTCCGGCCGGGAGTGGATCGTGAGGTCGCGGCGCCCGGTGGCGTCCGGCGTTCCGACGCGAAGCTGGAGCTGGAGCGCGCCGTGCTCCGGCAGCACCAGCGGTGCCGCGAGCGTCAGTTCCTCCACGAGGTCGCAGCCCACCTCGGCGGCGGCGCGCAGCGCGAGTTCGAGCAGGCCGGCGCCGGGGACCAGGACCGTGCCCTGGACGACGTGGTCGGACAGCCACGGGAACGCGCCCGTCGACAGGCGTCCGGTGAGCACCAGCCCGTCCTCGTCGGCCAGTTCGACGGCCGCGCCGAGCATCGGGTGCGTGGTGGCGCCGAGACCGGCGGAGCGGACGTCGCCGCCACGGGCGGCGAGGGGCGCGGGCCAGAAGCGGCTGCGCTGGAAGGCGTAGGTCGGCAGGTCGACGCGGCGGGCGCCGGTGCCGGCCAACAGGGCGGCCCAGTCCACCGTGGCGCCGCGGACGTGGAGGCGGGCGAGGGCGTCGACGAAGGTGTGCTCTTCGGCCCGGTTGCGGCGCAGCGCCGGGATGGCTTCGGCCTCGCCGTCGGGCAGGGCGTTCGCGGTGAGGGCGGTGAGGACGGCGTCGGGGCCGAGTTCGAGGTAGCGGCGGACGCCGGCCTCGTGGAGAGTGCGGACGCCGTCGGCGAAGCGGACCGCCTCACGGACGTGGCGCACCCAGTAGTCGGGCCCCTGGACACCTTCCGCCAGTGCGCCCGTCAGGTTGGAGACCAGCGGGATCGACGGCGCGTTGTACGTCAGCCCATCGAGGACCTCACGGAAGTCCTCCAGCATCGGATCCATCAGCGGCGAGTGGAACGCGTGCGAGACCCGAAGCCGCGTCGTCCTGCGCTCGGCGAAGTGCGCCTCGATCGCCGCGACAGCCTCCTCCGCCCCGGACACGACGACCGACCGCGGACCGTTGATCGCGGCGATCGAC
>NZ_JAQYXB010000369.1:0-484 GCF_036322405.1 Streptomyces sp. SP17BM10
CTCCAGGAGCTCCAGCGCACCCACCCGGGCGTCCGGGTCCGCCACCATCCCGGCCAGCAGCCGGACGAACCGGCGCACGAGCGCCTCCGCCGTCGAGCGGTCGAACAGGTCCGTGGCGAACTCCAGCTCACCGCCGATCCCGCCCGGCCCGCCGTCGGCCGTCGTCAGCTCCCAGCAGTCCACCGACAGGTCGAACTTGGCGATCCGGTGCTCGACCCGGAACTCCTCGGTCTCCACCCCGGGCAGGTCCAGCTCGGACCAGGTGTTGTTCTGGAGGATCAGCATGGTCTGGAAGAGCGGGTGCCGGGCCGCCGAGCGGACCGGATTCAGGACCTCGACCAGGCGCTCGAACGGCACGTCCTGGCTGCCCAGCGCGTCGAGGTCCGCCTCGCGCACCCGGCGCAGCAGCTCCCGGACGCTCGGGTCGCCCGACAGGTCCGTCCGCAGCACCAGCGTGTTGACGAAGAACCCGATCAACTCGTCC
>NZ_JAQYXB010000370.1:0-2935 GCF_036322405.1 Streptomyces sp. SP17BM10
CGCCAGTGGAGTCCGAGTGCGGCGAGTTGGTCGAGTTGCTCCTCAGTGAGCTTGGCCCGGCGGGTCTTCGTGTTGGAGATCCAGACCCCGAGTTTCACTTCCACCGTCCCGCCGTCACCGTCGGGCACCGGCTCAACGTGCGCCCGGGGCACGGTCACCGTGCCGGTCCGCTCCCGGTACAGGACGAGCGCGGCCACGCCCCGCTCGAACGCGCTCACCTTCCCGCCGGCCTTCCTCGCCGCCGCGCCCTTCCTGTCCTGTCCGGCCGGGGCCAGCAGCGGCTGGATGCCGAGCGCGGTCAGGCGCTCGCGCTGCTCGTCCATCAGTCCCTGCCAGACGATGTGCTGGCGCTGCCGCTCCAGCCACCGGCCGACATCCAGCCCGTGGACGGTGACCCCGGGCAGCAGATCACCGAGCCGCGCCCCGCCGTCCACGCAGTCGGCGACGGCGGCCCAGTGACGCTGCCAATCCAGCGGCCACGCCGGGTTCCAGTCCGGGTCGATCTCCGCGAGAGCCTCCGCCCGGTCCGCCCGCCCGTCCAGGACGCCGGGGCGGCGCTGATTGGACAGCCACTGCCCGACCGGCTTGTCCAACGCGGTGGCCGTACGGGGAGCAGCCAGGGTGCCGTGGTGCTCGAAGTACTCCCGGGCAGCGGCCAGGTTCTCCTCCCACGCCGCGTCCAGCGGATCCCACACCATCCCGAGCGACTCCAGCCGCTCGACCCGCCTGCCCTCCATCTGACCGGCCGCGTACGCCTTGCGCTGCTCGCTCACCCAGTGCCCCAACGGGTACATCTGGTGCGGATCCAGCCCCGCCCTCGTCGCCTCGCGGTGGTCGAACGGCACCCGCAGATGCCCCTCCCGCTTGTAATACTTCTCGGCGGCCGACCATCCGCGAGCCCAGTCCTGCCGCTCGGTGTCGATCACGTTGAACGAAACCCACTGCGCGACCATCACCGGGTCACGAGGAGCGGAGAAACGCAGCAACATGCGGCTTTCCCTCTCGCCCTCCTTCGGCTCCAGACCGATATCCATGGACGGCTCCACGCTGTTCCTCTGCTCGATCTGAGGAACCGCCAACAATTCCACAGCCTCTTCGTCATGAGCCCGCAGAGCCTGAAGCACGTTCACCAAAGGCCGGTAACTCCCCGAAGTGAACATGTCCTGCGGCGCCTCACCCTCTTTCAGGAAAACCGGAACGATCAGCGACGCCAGCTTCCCCTCACCGGGCTGCTGCCGCAGCGCCCGCCCGATCGCCTGCACGATGTCGTGCGGCGCGCCCTTCGGGTCCAGCAAGGCCACCGACTCCACCGCCCGGATGTCCACACCCTCACCCAGCACCCGGCAGTTCGACAGCACAGCCCGCCGAGCCGAGCGCCCGAACTCCGCCAGCACCCGCGCCCGACGCTCCCCAGCATGCTCACCCTTCAGCCAGTTCGCCCAGATCCGGTCCGGGTAGAACTCCGGATCACCCGCGTGCAGCTTCGCCGCCACCGCCGGCAGCCCCTCCGCGAACGCCTGAGACTCTATGGTCCGGTGGTGGAAGGTGATCATCGTCTGCAGCCCATGCTGCGCCATGGTGTGGAGCATGGCGGCCTGGAGCGCGCCGAGCCGCTGCCCGCGGATCTCCTCGCTGCGCTTCTCGGGGCTCATCAGGCGCTCCGGGGTGACCATCGGGTCGGTCAGCTCCACCACGATGATCTGGTAGCGCGCCAGCAGGCCCCGCTTCACCGCCTCGGACAGCGGGAGCTTCCACGCGACGGGGCCGAAGATCGCCTCGTCGTCCATGGACGCGGCCATCTCCCCCGGCAGCCGCTCGTGCCGCTCCCCCTCGCGCAGCTCCCACGGCGGCGCCGGCCTCTCCTGCCAGATGCGCGGGGTGGCCGTCGCATACAGGCGCCGCGCAGCCGGGATGACGTGCTGGTGGTGGATGTCCGCCCACGCCTTCCCGAGGCTCCCGGACGTCCGGTGCGCCTCGTCGACCACGGCCAGGTCCAGCGGCTCCAGCGCCTTGCCGTAGGCGCCCTCGAAGGCCTCCGCCAGGACCCCGAGAGAGCTGTAGGTGGCGAAGATGGTGACCGGACCGGAACCGTGCCACATGGCCAGCCGGATCGGGTTGGTGGTGCACCGCACGTCCATCGACCACAGCTCGACGTCGTCCTCCATCGAGCACACGGCGACCGCCGGCCCCGTGTGCCCGACCTCCCGCCATGCCTTGATCGTCTGACCCAGCAGGGCCAGCGTCGGCACCAGGACGAGCGTGCGGCCGCGCGGGACGAGCCGCCGGGCCGCCGCCGCCGAGATGTACGTCTTCCCGGTCCCGCAGGCCGCGTGAATCTGCGCCCGCAGCCCGTTCGCCGGAATCACCCCGCCCGGCGGGATGTCCAGCGCGCGAATGATCGCGTCAACCGCCTCGATCTGGTGGTCACGCAACTCGATGGGCATGTCCCCGATCCTTCCATGGAATGCCGGAGGGGATTTCCTTGATCGCACAACGCCCGCAATAGAGTCGAACATCGGTGGTGTGCCTGCAACACTGACTCTACACAGTGCATCACTGTGATGCACTAGGCTTGCCGAAGGTTCCAACGCCGGAGTGATGCACCGGCGGAATAGAGGCGTGAACCCGCACTGTGGGTGGTATGCTTCTCCCATGCAGCGCTTTCGGGGCCCGATGGTGACGGGCGTTCAGGGTGGGCGGAGCGAAGCGGAGTCCACTGGGCTCGACGGGGGGTGCCGGCCTTGACGGTGGGTGAGGTGACAGGGGGTCTCGGTCCGGGGATGACCTGGGATTCCTGAGCCTACACAGTGCCGCGCGTGATGCACCCACCCCTCCCAGTCAGCCATCGGATTCCCGCTTGCGGGAATCCCTGGAAACCCGCGAAGCGGGTTTCCAGGCCGCTCCAGAATTCCGCTTGCGGAATTCAATTCCCGCG
>NZ_JAQYXB010000371.1:0-379 GCF_036322405.1 Streptomyces sp. SP17BM10
CTCAGGACGATGGTCACGCGGCGGTTCCAGCGGTCGATCAGGGCGCCGGCCAACGGGCTCACCAGCACCGTCGAGCCGAACGAGGCGAACAGCAGCAGCGCGTTGTCCATGGCGCTGCCCGTGCCGATCACCACCGTGCCGGGGTGCGGGTGAACGGGCACGGCGAGGCCTGGAACTCGTTCGTGTTCTTCAACGATCCGGACGGGAACGGCTGGGCCGTCCAGGAGGCGCCTGCGCCCGCGCGCGCTGCGGCTGAACTCGGTGCTCACCGGCGCGGTGTTCCTGCTCAGCCTCGCCCTGGCGGCCGGGTTCGACCGCAGCGAGCCCGCCCGCATGCAGGCCACCACGGACGTGTCCTGGATCCCCGCGATCCACGTGC
>NZ_JAQYXB010000372.1:0-326 GCF_036322405.1 Streptomyces sp. SP17BM10
CCGGACGAGCGCGCCGGCCACGGCCTGATAGACCTGTCCCTGCGCTACCTGGCCGACGGCCTCGTCCAGGCCCCGCCGGCCATTGCCCCCACCACCAACACCCCAACCAACCACCGCAATTTACAACCCGCCGCGGACCCCCACGGGCGGGTGCACCCCCCCAAAAAAAACCAAACCCCCCCCACCCCCCCCCCCGCCTCCTCAGCCTCCACGACCCAGCCCAGGTATCTACTCTCGATTGGCCTGTCGGCCACCTCCCGACGCTCTCCCTTACTGATGTGCACGTCGTCGTCGATGTTGCACTGGCGGCCGGCCACGTCCTGGAC
>NZ_JAQYXB010000373.1:0-324 GCF_036322405.1 Streptomyces sp. SP17BM10
GACCCGTGTCCGACGGGGCTCCGTCCCTGATCAGGCGGTCGGCACGAACTTCTCGTTGCCGGCGCCGGGGACGCAGTCGAACAGGATGACCGGGGTCTTGTTGTCCCAGGTCGGGCCCGGGCCGGCGACGTTCAGGCAGCGGCCGCTGGCCGGGTTCAGGAGCTGGCCGTCAGCGGTCGCCCGGAACGTCTCGTTGGCGGCACCGTTGACGCAGTCGAACAGGATGATCGGGGTGAGGTTGCCCCAGGTCGGACCGGCGCCCGAGACGTTGACGCAGCGCTTGCTGGCCGGGTTGTACAGCTGGCCCGAGGCCGTCAGCTGGAA
>NZ_JAQYXB010000374.1:0-1410 GCF_036322405.1 Streptomyces sp. SP17BM10
CGGCAGGGTTCTGGCGATCTCGGGGTGGCCCTGGTTCCGCGGCACGCGGCGTACGTCATCTACACCTCGGGCTCGACGGGGCGGCCCAAGGGCGTCGTGATCGACCACGGCAGCCTCGCCAACCTCTGCCACCACTACGAGGTCACGACGTACGCCGAACTGCTAGCCGTCACCGGCCGGGAGCGGGCGAGCGTCGCGACGACGGCCCCGCTCGCCTTCGACTCGTGCTGGGTGGCACTGCTGGCCATGTTCGTCGGCCACGAGCTGCACCTGCTGGACGACGAGACGCGCCGCGACGCCGCCCGGCTGGTGGAGCACCTGGAACGGGCCCGGGTCGAGTTCCTGGACACCACCCCGGGCTACGCGGCCGAACTGGTCGAACAGGGGCTCCTGGAGGGGGAGTCCGGCTTCGCGCGCATGCTGAACGTCGGCGGCGAGGCGGTGTCGGAGTCGCTCTGGCAGCGCGTGCTGGCGACGCCGGGGTGGACCGGGCAGAACACCTACGGCCCGACGGAGAACACCGTGGACGCGCTGATGGCGTGGTTCGCCGTCGCGCCGTCGCCGGTGCTGGGCCGGGCGACGACGAACACCCGCGCCTATGTGCTGGACTCGGGGCTGCGGCCGGTGCCGGCCGGGGTGATCGGCGAGCTGTACGTGTCCGGGGCGCAGGTGGCGCGCGGCTACCTCGGGCGCCCCGGGCTGACGGCGTCGCGCTTCCTGCCGGATCCGTTCGGCGGTCCGGGCGAGCGGATGTACCGCACCGGGGACCTGGTGCGGTGGACCGTGGACGGCCAACTCGTCTTCCTGGGGCGGGCGGACGACCAGGTGAAGGTGCGCGGCTTCCGGATCGAGCTCGGTGAGGTGTCGGCGGCGCTGGAACGCTGTGCCGAGGTCTCGGCCGCCGTCGCGGTGGTCCGGGAGGACCGTCCGGGGGACCGCCGGCTCGTGGCGTACGTCGTCCCGGCCGCCGGGACCTCGCCGGACGCCGCCGCCGTGCGCAGGGAGGTGGCGTCGGCGCTGCCGGAGTACGCGGTGCCGTCGGCCGTCGTGGTGCTGGAGGCGCTGCCGCTGACGGGCAACGGCAAGGTGGACCGCCGCGCCCTGCCGGCGCCCGAGGCGGAGGCGCACGTGACGCGCGCGCCTCGGGACGCGCGGGAGGAGGTGCTGTGCGGGCTGTTCGAGCAGGTGCTCGGACGGCCGCGGGTCGGGGTGGAGGACGACTTCTTCGACCTGGGCGGGCACTCGCTGCTGGCGACGCGGCTGGTCAGCCGGGTGCGGGCGGCGCTCGGGGTGGAGCTGGGCATCCGCGACCTGTTCCAGGCGCCGACCGTGGCCGGCCTGACCGCCCTGCTCGACCGGCGCGGCGAGGTGGCCCCGAGGCCGCCGCTGCGGCCCGTCGAGCGCCCCGAG
>NZ_JAQYXB010000375.1:0-353 GCF_036322405.1 Streptomyces sp. SP17BM10
GGGGGGGGGGGCGGGGGGGGGGGGGGGGGTGGTGCCGAGTATCCTGGGCGGACGGCCGCTCCCCGCGCGGGCCGGGCCCCCCCCCCCCACCCACGCCCACCGGACCCGATGGCCGCGGCGGCCCGCCCCCGCCCCCCCCCCCCCCCCCCCCACCCACCACACCCCCCCCCCCCACCACCCCCCCCCCCCCCCCCCCCCCCCACCGACACCCCCCCCGCCCCAGCCCCCCCCCCCCCCCCCCGCCCCCCCCCCCCACCCCACCCCCCCCCCCCACCCACCACCCACCCCCAACCCCACCCCCAACCCCAAACCCCCACACCCCCCCCACCACACACACCACCCCACCCCCCCCC
>NZ_JAQYXB010000376.1:0-311 GCF_036322405.1 Streptomyces sp. SP17BM10
GGGGGGGGGGGGGGGGGGGGCGGGGGGGTGGCCCGCGGGCGGCGGGGGGGAAATGCACCCCGCGGGGGGGGGGGAGGCGGCGGGGGGGGGGGGCGGCGGGGCGTAGACGCCGCCCGCCCCCCGCACGTCCACCCCCCCCCACCCCCAACACAACAAGAAACGCAACACAAATAAACACGTAAACCACACCCCGGCCACCCAACCAAACCCCCCCCCCCCCCCCCCCCAAAAAACCCCCACCACCCCACCCCAACAAACCCCCACCGACACCCCCAACACCAACCACAAACAACACCCCCCCACCCCCCCCC
>NZ_JAQYXB010000377.1:0-331 GCF_036322405.1 Streptomyces sp. SP17BM10
CCGTGTACTCGCCGGAGGCGGTCCAGATGCGGTCGTCGCCGCCGATGGCGCACAGGCGCACGGTGTAGCCGACGACCGTGGCGGTGATGTTCTTGATGGCGCTGCTGGGGATGGCCTGGAAGGTGCTCCAGGTGCCGGCCGTGTAGAACTCGGTGGTCGCCGACTCATGAAAGACGCCGCGGGGGGCGTGGTCGGCCAGATCTGGAACTGCACCGGCGTCTACTCGGCCGGCACGTGGAGCAGCTTCGAGGCGATCCGCATCAGCGCCATCAAGAACGTCACCGCCGTCGCGATGGGCGACAAGGTCCGCCTCTTCGCCGTCGGCGGCGAC
>NZ_JAQYXB010000378.1:0-4255 GCF_036322405.1 Streptomyces sp. SP17BM10
ATGCGGCTGGATGTACTCCTCGGAACTCGCCCGGCTCACCGTCCGCGAGGACGGCACGGCGAGGGGACGCTTCCTCGGGGGACAGATCTCCTTCATGCTCGCCCGCCCCCAACTGCCGCCACCGCTCGGGCTGCTGCCCGAGCCGGACACGGGAGACGAACGCGGCGCCGTCCACGGCGCCGATGTCCTCAGCGACTGGACGGCCCGCTTCGTCGCCCAGGTGGCAGCTCCCCGCGCCCAGAAGATCACGCTCACCATCGACGGCCAGGAGCGCCACGTCATCATCGACGCCGAAGCCGGCGCGTGGGCAGCACTCACCCAGGACGGAGACAAGTGGACCGTCCGCCAGGGCGGGCCGACCCGGATCTGGGACGACATCGAGGAGCACCTGACCTGGTGGATCACCGACGGCTCCCCGTCCCTGGAGCGGTTCGAGATCACCGTCACGCCCGAGGGCCAGACGATCACCTGGCCACGGCGAACGGCCTGAGACAGACCGGCCGCCGCCTCGCCCTCCTTCGGGAAGGCGAGGGCGTTCGCGTTGTTCAGGGGCGCGCGGCCGCGACGGCGTCGGTGTAGAGCTCGGTCGTCAGGTCGTCCTCGCTGATCCCGAGCTCGGCCAGTACGGCCCGGACGACGGTGAGCGCCGGCGCGAGGTCGTCCTGGGTGGTTGCGACGGTCTCGACCTCGATGAAGGTCGCGTTCAGCTCAGGGACCCGGACGAGAGTGGCCAGCAAGCGTCGCCGGTCGCGCTCGAAGGAGTAGTTGCGGCACCGCTTCTCGAACTGGATGCGCGGATTGAAGCCCAGCCCTCGCACGATCTCGTGCATCGCCTCGGCGTCCTCAACCCTGGTCTCGGCCTCCGGCTTCGATCCGGATGCCTCGTCGACCCGAGCGCCCTTGTACGTGAGCACGGTGCGGGTGTCGTCGGGGCTGTGGACGGTACGGATCCTGAGCTCGCGGTCCTCGCCCATGAGGCTGCCGTCGGGGGCGTCGTAGTAGGTGTCGCGGTAGACCTCGGCGCGGCCGGCGCCGTGCCGGTCCTCCAGTTGCCTGAGGACCGCCTCAGGGTCACGCACAACCGCCTTGAGCTCCGCCTCGATCGCCATTCCGGTTCCTCCGTCAGATCACGCGTTCAGCGCCGTCCAGCAACACCTCGAACTGCCTTTGCCAGCCCGGATACAAGGGCCCGCTGGGGGCGGGCAGCACCTTATACGTTGCCGACTCGTGCCCCTCCCAATCCGCGTCGAAGGTCCCGACGTAGAGGGTGCGGTCCAAGCGGATGAGGCGCCACACGGGCACGGTGGAGTATCGGTACACCTCGACGTGCCCGACCTCGGCCAGCTCACGAAGTCGGGCCTCGGCAAGGAGGATCCCGCTGGCGAGGGACTCGATCGACTCTCCGATCTCGGACGCGCGGCGCGCAGCCGCCGGCGAGCGCGGGTCGAGGAGAAGGACACGTAGGCGCGGGGCCTGGTCACCGTCGCGGCCAAGATGCTGCCGCAGCAGCGAGTTGCTGAGGGCAAGCAGGCCGAGCCCGCGTACAGCAAGTACGTCCAGCTCAGCCGCGGACCGGGCGGCGCGTTGGACCTCGGCGGCGGCCGCCGCCTGATCGCTGTAGACCCGGACGATCTCGGGAAACGCGGCCAGGTCGAATGCGGCGCCAGGCGTGCGTTGGCCCTCGGTTCGGGGCGCGAGTCCCAGCAGGCGTCGCGCGGAGTCGGGCAGGTTGAGGCCATCGGCGATGCGCTCGAAGACGTCAAGCCGACTGACCTCTCGGCGCCCATTGATGATCTCGTTGACGCGGCTCTGCGTCATGCCGACCTGTACGGCGAGCCGGGCCTGGCTCGCGCCGCTGTGGTGCTGGACGTATCGGAAGAGCGCGGCAACGTCCCGGCGACGGAGTGCGTCACGGACCTCCTCGTTCTGCCATGCGAGATCCGGCAGTTTGATCGGCTCCAGCGCAGTTCCCAAGGCCCGGACCTCCAGCCCGACAATACATCTCACAGTGAGATTACCGCTTGGGTATCGGGATTGACGCCTCGTCAGTCGATGCTGGATGTGTGCCCCTCGCGCCTGAGAGACCTGGAGCGTTCATGGCGACTACCGAGCGTCCCCCCGACGCCCCGGACCTGGCAGATCGCGCTTCGGAGTCCCGTCCCCGGACGCCGCGACGGCCGCCGAGCAAACCTGCGACCGCAGCGCTGATCGCTGCCTGCCGGGCCGATTACAAGCAGGCGCGGGCCGAGGCGCGGCGCCGGCCCCCTGACCCCTACAGACACACGCCCCTGACGTGGGAGTACCACCGACGCAACGGGGGAACTCGTGTCGCTCCATGAGGCTGAACAGGACGGCGCCACCAGCGGGTTCGGGTGCCTCGACTGCGACTACTACGTCCGCGCCACGCGCCAGTACCCGGCCACGGACTACCCCGTCATCAACGCGCGGCTCGCCCGGCGTTGGCAGCAACACGTCGACGACGGCGAGTGCCCGGTGGGGGTCTCGGGTGACACATGAACCGGAGCCCCGACCACCGGGCTGGACGCTCTTCCTCGGCGGACCCGTGCCATACGACGACACCGACGGACAGGACGGCCCTGATCCGCTTCCCGCACCCCTGGAGCCGGTGGCCGAGTCACTGACGCTCCAGCGGCTGCGGATCGAGGTGCGCAGGATCAACAGCCGCTACTGGCGCCTCTGATGCGCCCCTGGTGGTTCCCGGCGTACCGGCGTCGCGTGGGCGGCCTTACTTGGGCCGGCCGCCGACCAAGGGTGAGAACCCTTCCGCCTGACCCCGCCATTAACCAACACGCGCGCCCCACAGACTTCGCCCGCATTGCCACGGATGGCATACCGGCCGGGCGGATCCGGTGCCGGCACCACGCCCCTTGGCGGCCGGCACCACTCAGATGCCGTCTGGGCCTGACGACGACACCGGACCCAGGCGGCTGCACCACCTACGAGGAGGTACAGCCTGATGTTCGCCCACTCCGACCGGCTCCCCACCGGGAGCCCGCTGCCCACCGGCGTCACCACGCCCGTGCCGTGGGGCGTCCGCAGGATGGCGCCCTACCCTGCGTTCTCGCCCGGATACGCCCGAGTCGAGATCGACCCCGCCACCCAGGCCGGCCGCTACTTCGACGTGACGGGGGCGGTGATGGAGATGCCCGGCCACGGCACCAGCACCGGTACCAACCCGCCCACCAACACCGGCAACCCGTCCGACGGATCCGGCGGCGGCGGGAACGGCGGCGGCGACCAGGACACCGGGAACGACGGAGACCAGTGACCCCTTCCGGCCCGGTGCTGGTCGTCACCATCAAGGACGACCCCACGGCCGACCTGGTGATCGTCGAGCTGCACGACCGGGGCGTCCCGGTCGTGCGGCTCGACTCCGGGGACTTCCCCCACGCCTTGTCGATCGCGGCCACGATCACGTCCGACGGCCTCGAGGGCTCGATCACGACGCCGTCCCGCACCGCCGACCTGTCGACGGTGCGGTCCCTGTACTACCGGCGCCCGTCCGGGTTCACGTTCCCACACCTGGGTGAGCAGGATGCCCGCTTCGCCGCCGCCCAGGCCCGATACGGCCTGGGCGGCGTCATGGCCTCCCTGCCGGGATGCCTGTACGTCAACCACCCGCACCGCATCGGCGACGCCGAGTTCAAGCCCTCAGGCCTCGCCGCCGCCGCTGCCGTCGGCTTCAGGATCCCCCCGACGCTGGTCACCTCGGAACCCGACGCCGCGAGGGCGTTCATCAAGCGCCACGGCCCGGTGATCTACAAGCCGCTGTCGGCGCCGCTCTACCGCATCGACGGCGTCTCCTGCACCGTCGAAGTCGCGGAGGTCGCCGCGGACGGGATCGACGACGCGGTAGCCGGCACCGCCCACCTGTTCCAGCACCGCGTCGACAAGCAGGCCGACATCCGCGTCACCGTCATCGGTGACCAGGTCTTTCCCGTCCGCATCGACTGCGACCTGCTGGACTGGCGGACCGACTACGGCAGACTCACCTACTCCGTCGTCGCCCCGCCATCCGGCATCACCGAGGCCCTGCAGGCCTACCTCACCCACTTCGGGCTGGTCTTCGGCGCTTTCGACTTCGCGGTGGACCGGCAGGGCCGATGGTGGTTCCTGGAGTGCAACCCGTCCGGCCAGTGGTACTGGCTGGAGCCCGAGACCGGCCTGCCGATGCTCACGGCGATGGCCGACCTGCTGGAGAGGAAGACCGGATGACCCGGACCGACGGCGACAG
>NZ_JAQYXB010000379.1:0-336 GCF_036322405.1 Streptomyces sp. SP17BM10
CAGCGATTGGGACGAAGTCGTAACAAGGTAGCCGTACCGGAAGGTGCGGCTGGATCACCTCCTTTCTAAGGAGCAATATGCCGGTTGCAGGCGAGTGTCCTGCACGGTTGCTCATGGGTGGAACGTTGACTATTCGGCACATTCGGTAGGGTCTGTCAGTACTGCTTCGGCGTGGAACACAGGGTCTGTATCGGGTGTGTCGGGCACGTTGTTGGGTCCTGAGGGAACGGAAACGTTGTCTCAGTGGTTGCCGGCCTCACTTGAGGTGCCCTTGTTGGGGGTGTCCGAGGGTGTGTGACTGGTCGTTGTTTGAGAACTGCACAGTGGACGCGAGCA
>NZ_JAQYXB010000380.1:0-348 GCF_036322405.1 Streptomyces sp. SP17BM10
GGGGGGGGGGGGGGGGGGGGGGGGGGGGGGGGGGGGGGGGGGGGGGGGGGGGGGGGGGGGGGGGGGGGGGGGGGGGGGGGGGGGGGGGGGGGGTGGGGTGGGGGGGGGGGGGTGTGGTGGGTGGGGTGGTGGGGTGGGGGGCCCCGGCGTCCCACCCCGGGGGGGGGGCCGGGGGGGCGGCCCCCCCCCCCAACCAACCCCCCCCCCCCCCCCACGCACAAAGACATCCACCCACCCCCCCACCCCACCCCCCCCCCCCCCCCCCCCCACCCCCCACCCCCCACCCCCCACCCCCCCACCCCACCACAACAAACCACACCACACCCCCCCCCCCCCCCACCCCCCCCC
>NZ_JAQYXB010000381.1:0-248 GCF_036322405.1 Streptomyces sp. SP17BM10
CAGCGATTGGGACGAAGTCGTAACAAGGTAGCCGTACCGGAAGGTGCGGCTGGATCACCTCCTTTCTAAGGAGCAATATGCCGGTTGCAGGCGAGTGTCCTGCACGGTTGCTCATGGGTGGAACGTTGACTATTCGGCACAGCGAGGGTTCGTCTCTTAGTACTGCTTCGGCGTGGAAGGGAGTTCGGGTTCTGGTTGTGTCGGGCACGTTGTTGGGTCCTGAGGGAACGGAAACGTTGTCTCAGTGG
>NZ_JAQYXB010000382.1:0-448 GCF_036322405.1 Streptomyces sp. SP17BM10
CAAGGTGGACGCCCTGGCCCAGATCGCCAAGACCGGCGCCCCGGCCGCCGTCCTGGTCACCTCGTCCGGCGAGGGCAAGGAGATCGCCGCCCGCGTCGCCCTGCGCCTCGGCTCCGGCATCATCACCGACGCGGTCGACCTCCGCGCCGGTGACGAGGGCCCGGTCGCCACCCAGTCGGTGTTCGCCGCCTCGTACACCGTCGAATCGCGCGTCAGCAACGGCGTGCCGGTCATCGCCGTCAAGCCGAACGCCGTGGCCCCCGAGGCCGCCCCGGCCGCCGGCGCGGTCGAGAACGTGTCGGTGGACTTCACCGGCAACGCCGCCAAGGTCGTCTCCCGCACCCCGCGCGTCTCGACCGGCCGCCCGGAGCTGACCGAGGCCGCCATCGTCGTCTCCGGCGGCCGCGGCGTCGGTGCCGCCGAGGGCTTCGGCGTCGTCGAGGAGCTC
>NZ_JAQYXB010000383.1:0-312 GCF_036322405.1 Streptomyces sp. SP17BM10
GGGCGGGGGGTGATTAAAACGCCCCCCAAAGACACCCACACCCGGCCCAGCGGGGGCCGGCCCCACACCGACCCCCCAAACACCACCTCCACCACCCCCGTCATGCGGGCCCCCACCAACCCCCACCCCCCCACGACCCGCCCCACACCCACCCCAAAGCCCAACCCCACGCCTAACAACCCCACCAACACCCGCACCACAAAACCCCCCACCACCCCCACCCCCGCCCACCCCCCCAACCCCCCCCCCACCCACACACCATCTCCCACAACCACACAACCCACCCGCAACAAAACAAGACCCAACGCCTAC
>NZ_JAQYXB010000384.1:0-410 GCF_036322405.1 Streptomyces sp. SP17BM10
GGGAGTGGACGTCGGTGTGGGGGTGGGAGTCGGTGACGGGCTCGACTGCGGCCCGCAGGGTGTGCCGTTGACGGTGAAGGTGGTGGGGGCGGTGTTGGTGGCGGTGTAGGAGAAGTTGGCGCTGGCGAGGAGCGAGGCCAGGGGTTGGCCGGTGGGCAGGGGGAGGGGGGTGTGGGTGGCGGCCGGCGGGGAGTACGGCGGCGGCACGGGGAAGGTCGGCGCGGGGTGGACGAGCCCTGCGACGAGGAGCGCGCCGACGACGGCGAGGGCCGCGAGGGTGACGGCCAGTGACCGGGGGGACTTGGTGATCCCGAGGATGATCTCGTGGTGGAGGGGGATGCCGGGGGGCGGGCCGGGCGGTGCGGGCGGCCGGAAGAGCGGGGGGTCGGGCGGGCCGTCGACAGGGGTGA
>NZ_JAQYXB010000385.1:0-320 GCF_036322405.1 Streptomyces sp. SP17BM10
GCAAACAAAAAAAAGCCAAAACCCACCCCCCCCCCCCCCCCCAGAACGGGGCCCAACCCCCCCCCCCAAAAAACCCCCACCCCCCACCCGACCCCACATCCCCAAAACCACCCCACCCACCCCCAATTTCAAACCCCACCCCAAACCCACACAAAAAAAAACAATAAAAAAAAAACCACCCCCACCCACAAAAAAAAAACCAACAACAAAAAAAAAAAAAAAAAAAACAACCCCAAACAAAACAAACAAGAACCCACCCCCCCCCCCCACACAAAAAAACCCCCCAACCAAACAAACCCAACCCCCCCCCCCACACCCCA
>NZ_JAQYXB010000386.1:0-224 GCF_036322405.1 Streptomyces sp. SP17BM10
AAGCGTCCGTTCCTTGAGAACTCAACAGCGTGCCAAAAGTCAACGCCAGATATGTTGACATCCCCGGCCTCGATCGTCTGATCGGGGTTGGAGATTCCTTTTGAAGTAAACACTAGCGAGGACGCAGTGCGCGGGATCACCCTATTCCGGTGGTTGCCGTGCCGCTCAACGCGGGTGTGAACCGGATAGACCGGTAAGCATTCACGGAGAGTTTGATCCTGGCT
>NZ_JAQYXB010000387.1:0-224 GCF_036322405.1 Streptomyces sp. SP17BM10
AGCCAGGATCAAACTCTCCGTGAATGCTTACCGGTCTATCCGGTTCACACCCGCGTTGAGCGGCACGGCAACCACCGGAATAGGGTGATCCCGCGCACTGCGTCCTCGCTAGTGTTTACTTCAAAAGGAATCTCCAACCCCCATCCCGAAGGACCGAGGCCGGGGATGTCAACATATCTGGCGTTGACTTTTGGCACGCTGTTGAGTTCTCAAGGAACGGACGC
>NZ_JAQYXB010000388.1:0-592 GCF_036322405.1 Streptomyces sp. SP17BM10
GGGACGGGCAGCGCTCCGCGGGCGGCCCGGCCGTCGTCCCGTCCGTCACCGAGGCCCTGCGCCGACGGCTCACCGGCCGCGAGAGCGACGAGGACCTCTGGGACCGCCTCGTCGAGACCGCCGCCCCCGGCTCCGCCCCGCTCGCCCTGTGCCCCATGGCCCTCTCCCCGCGCCGAACGTCCGCGACCGACACCCCCGCGCGGAAGAGCGTCGGGGAGGGAAAGAGTGTCCATTCGAGTGTAGAGCTCGGTGGTCGCCGTAGCCGGAACTCCGGGGGGGGGGGGGGTGGGGGGGGGGGGGGGGTGGGGGGGGGGGGCCGGCCCCCCGGGGGGGGCGGGGGTGGGGGGGGCGGCGGCCCGGGGCCCGCCGCGGGGGGGGGCCCCCCCCCCCCCCCACCCCCCAAAAAAGACCCAGCCAACCCCCCCCACAAAACAACAACACAAACCCCCCCCACCCCCCCCACCCCCCCCCCCCCCCCACCCCCCCCCCCCCCCCCACCCCCAACAAAAACCCCCCCACACACCGAACACAACAAAAAACACCCCACAACACACACCACAACCACCCCCCCCCCCCCCCCCCACCCCCCCCC
>NZ_JAQYXB010000389.1:0-224 GCF_036322405.1 Streptomyces sp. SP17BM10
AGCCAGGATCAAACTCTCCGTGAATGCTTACCGGTCTATCCGGTTCACACCCGCGTTGAGCGGCACGGCAACCACCGGAATAAGGTGATCCCGCGCACTGCGTCCTCGCTAGTGTTTACTTCAAAAGGAATCTCCAACCCCCATCCCGAAGGACCGAGGCCGGGGATGTCAACATATCTGGCGTTGACTTTTGGCACGCTGTTGAGTTCTCAAGGAACGGACGC
>NZ_JAQYXB010000390.1:0-403 GCF_036322405.1 Streptomyces sp. SP17BM10
GTCTCTGGGTTGTCGCTGGTGTGGGGGTTTTTGTGTTTTGTGGGTGGTGGTTTGGGTGGGTGTGTGGGGGGGGGGGTTGTGTGTTGGGGGGGGGGGGGTGTGGTGTGTGGGTGGTTTGTGTTTGTGTGGTGGTGGGGTGGGGTTGGTTGGGGTGGGGTGTGGGGGGGGGGGGGGGGGGGTGGGGGGGGGGGGGGGGGCGGGGTCGGGCGCCGCGGGGGCGCGGCGCCCGGCCGGGGGGGGGGGGGGGTGGGGGGGGGGGGGGGGGCGGCCCCCCCCCGCGGACCCCACCCCCAAACCCACACAACAAACCACAAAGACACCCCCCCCCCCACCACCCACCCCCCCCCCACCCAAAAAACACACAAAAAACAACAACAAAACAACCAAAACCCACCCCCCCCCA
>NZ_JAQYXB010000391.1:0-289 GCF_036322405.1 Streptomyces sp. SP17BM10
AGGGCAGATTGCCCACGTGTTACTCACCCGTTCGCCACTGATCCACCCCGAAGGGCTTCACCGTTCGACTTGCATGTGTTAAGCACGCCGCCAGCGTTCGTCCTGAGCCAGGATCAAACTCTCCGTGAATGCTTACCGGTCATCCGGTTCACACCCGCGTTGAGCGGCACGGCAACCACCGGAATAAGGTGATCCCGCGCACTGCGTCCTCGCTAGTGTTTATTTCAAAAGGAATCTCCAACCCCGATCAGACGATCGAGGCCGGGGATGTCAACATATCTGGCGTTGA
>NZ_JAQYXB010000392.1:0-316 GCF_036322405.1 Streptomyces sp. SP17BM10
GGGGGGGGGGTCACCCCCTGGGGGGTGTTTGTGGTGGGGGGCGCGCCGGCGGTGGGGGGGGGGGGGTGGGGGGGGGGGTGGGGGGGTGGGGGGTGGGGGTAGCGTTGGTGGGGGGGGGGGGGGGGGGGGGGTGGTTGGTGGGGGGGGCGGCGGGTTTTGGTGGGGTGGTTTGGGGGCGTTTTTTTTTGCTGTGTGGTTGTGGTGTTTTTTCTTATTTGAGGGGGGGCTGGCGCTTGAGGTCGTTGTCGGGGGCGGCGCTCTCGGTGTCCACGATGTGCTGCTCGGCGCCCGAGTTGCGCTCGCAGGCCGCGTTGAA
>NZ_JAQYXB010000393.1:0-502 GCF_036322405.1 Streptomyces sp. SP17BM10
GGGCGGGGGGGGTGTGTGGTGTTGTGTTGTTGTTTTTTTTTTTGTTGGTGTTTTGGGGGGGGGTGGGGGGGGGTTGGGGGTCGTGTGTGTGGTGGGGGGGGGGGGGGGGTGGGGGGGGACCGTGGTGGGGGGGCGGTTGTTGAGGTGGTTGTGGTTTTGGGGGGGGGGGGGGGCGGTTTTGTGTGTTGTTTGATTGGGGGGGTTGTTTTAATCCGCGGGCGGGTTTGGTTGGGTGGGTGGTGGTGTGGTGTTGGGTGGGGGGGTGGGGGTGTGGGTTTTTGTTTTTTTTTTTTGGTGTTTGGGTTGGTGGGGGGGGGGGGGGGGGGGGGGGGGTGTTGGGGGGGTGGGGGGGGGTGGGCTGGGGGGGGTGGGGGGGGGGGCCGGGGCGTGGTTCGGGGCGCGGCCCCCGCCCCCCCCCCCCCCCCCCCCCCCACCACGCCGCCCCCGCGCCCACCCAAACACACAAACACAAACAAAAAAAAAACAACCCACCCCCCCCCCC
>NZ_JAQYXB010000394.1:0-384 GCF_036322405.1 Streptomyces sp. SP17BM10
GCCCACGTCGAACGGTTCGCCGCCGCCCGCCCCGCGCGCGCGGCGCCCCCCGGCCGCCGGCGCCCCTCGCCACTGGGTCCCTCCCCGTCGCTGAGCGTCGCTCACCTCGAGCGGCCGGCGGCGGCGGCCGGTGGGGGCGCGCTGCGCGGCGGCGTCCGCGGCGGGGGCGGTGTCGGTGTCGAGGACGGCCGGGGTGTGGCGGGGCGGCGCGGCGGGGTTCTCGGGCGCCGCCCGAGGGACCACGCGAGCTGCACGCGGGAGGTGCAGCCGAGGGGGCGCTTCTCCTGGCGGTCGTGGTTGTCCAGCTGGAGGTGGGGGGGGGTGTGGGGGTGCGGGTCCTGGTGCTCGTGGTGGTCGGCCGGGCGACCGGGGGCGGGCGTGGAC
>NZ_JAQYXB010000395.1:0-382 GCF_036322405.1 Streptomyces sp. SP17BM10
CCCCTCGAGGCCACCGAACCCGCCGACGCCGAGGGCCACGCAGGACACGCCCTGACGGCCAGGACGACCGCCGGCGTGCGGAGCAAGGGCGAGCACCTGGACCGGCACCGGGGGGTGCCCCGCGGGGGGCGCGTCGTTGTGGTCGTCCTCCAGCGACGTGTCGGTGTTCTCGGGCTTCGTGGCGTCGTTTTCCTCGCTCGCGGTGCGGAACTCCGGTGAGGTGGTGTTGAGTTCGCGTACCATGACGGGCTTATTCGTGAGCTGGCGGGGGATGAAGAACATCACGTCTGCTTCTTCGGTGTGGGCTGAGCCAGTCTGGACGGAGTTCGCGGGCTCCCCCGCCGCCATCGCCCGCAGACCGGACAGCAGTTCCTCCCGCCCC
>NZ_JAQYXB010000396.1:0-17961 GCF_036322405.1 Streptomyces sp. SP17BM10
CTGGTGACGGAGAAGGTGTCACACTGGGCCATGTCACCGCCGCGGTAACCCGTGGTGAACCAGCTCTTGCGCTGCTCGGAGGAACCGTGAGTCCAGCTCTCCGGACTGACCTTGCCGGCAGCCTGCTTCTGGATGCGGTCGTCGCCGACGGCCGCGGCCGCGTCCAGGCCCTGGGCGATGTCCTGGTCGGTGATCGAGGTGATCAGCGGGCGGCCGGTGGAGGGCTGCTTGGTGGTGGTGGCGTAGTGCGCCCACACCCCGGCGTAGCAGTCGGCCTGGAGCTCCAGGCGCACCGAGGCGCTGGTGGCGCCCTGGCGGTCGCCGCCGACCTTCTGCATGGCGCCGGTGAGGGTCTGGATGTGGTGGCCGTACTCGTGGGCGACGACGTAGGACTCGGCGAAGGGGCCGCCCTTGGCGCCGAAGCGGCCGGACAGCTCGTCGAAGAAGCCGAGGTCGAAGTAGGCCTTCTGGTCGCCGGGGCAGTAGAACGGGCCGACGGCGGAGGTCGCGGGGCCGCAGGCGGTGGTGACGCGGCCGGTGAACAGCACCGTCTCGGCGCTCTTGTAGGCGGTGCCGCGCCTGGGCAGTTCGGTGCGCCAGAAGTCCTGGAGGCTGTTGGTGACGGCGACGATGCGGCAGTCCTGGCGCTTGTTGGCGTCCGCGCCGGTGCGGCACGCCTGCTGCACCTCGCCGGCGGTGCGGGTGCCGGTGGAGGACGTGGAGCCGCCGCCGGAGGACAGGCCCAGCAGCTTGGGGTCCACGCCCAGCAGGACGGCGAACAGCACGGCGATCAGGCCCACCGCCCCGCCGCCGATGGCGACCTTCCCGCCGGGGATGCCGCGCCGGTCGTCGACCTGTGAGGTGTCGAGATCGCCCTGGTCGTCGAACTGCATGCCGGTGCCCGCTTCTGTCTCGTCGTCGTACCCGTGTGCCCGCCTGCGCGGCGGGCCGCACCAGCCTACGGGGGCGGGCGGGCGCGGGCCGTCACCGGGCAGGGCTCACGCGCGGGCGGCGAGGCCGGCCCCGCCCACCACGCGCAGCAGCTCCAGGCGGCCGGCGCTGTCGCTGCCCGGCGCGGCGCTGTGCACCACCAGCACCTGGTCCGTCCCCCCGGCGACCAGCACCTCGCACTCCAGCTCCAGGCGCCCCACCTGCGGGTGCAGCACCGTCTTGCGGCTGCTGCGCCGCACGGCGACCTCGTGGCGCTCCCAGTAGGAGGCGAACTCGGCTCCGGTGGCGTGGAGTTGGGCGAGCAGCTCGGCCACGCGCGGGTCGCCCGGGCGGGCGGCGTGGGCGGCGCGCAGGTGGGCGACGTGGCCGCGGGCGAGGTCCTCGTGCTCCTCGGGCGCGAACAGCGCGCGCGTGGCGGGTTCGGCGAACCAGCGCAGCACGATGTTGCGCCGCCCGGGCGGGTGCGCGGCGACGTCGCCGAGGAGGGCGGCGGCCATCGCGTTCTGGACGAGGACGTCGCCGAGGTCGGACAGCACCTGGGCGGGGGTGTCGTGGAGGCGGTCGAGGATGAGCAGCAGGCCGGGGCGCACGTGGGTGAGCGGGCTGTGGCGGCGCGGCGGTTCGTGGCCGGAGAGGTGGAAGAGGTGGTCGTGCTCGTCCTCGCTCAGGCGCAGGGCGCGGGCGAGGGCGGCCAGGAGCTGGGGCGAGGGCTGGGGGCCGCGGGCCTGTTCGAGGCGGGCGTAGTAGTCGACGGACAGGCCGGCGAGGTGGGCGACCTCCTCGCGGCGCAGTCCGGGGGTGCGGCGGCGGGCGGTGGGGGCCAGGCCGCAGTCGGCGGGGGTGAGGCGGGCGCGGGAGCGGGTGAGGAAGTCGGCGAGGGCCGGTCGGTCGATCATGCGTCCAAGGATGGCGCGGCGGGGCGGGGTGTATCCAGGGATCGGCGATCCGTGGTTGAGGAGGTCTCTGCCGCGGTGCTCCGGGGGCGGGCAGGGTTTCTTCCGTAAGCGCCGGACGGGTGTGAACGGAGAAGGCTGTGACGGGGATTCTGGTGACGGGTGCGACGGGCAAGGTCGGCCGGCGGCTGGTGCCGCGGCTGGTGCGGTGGGCCGGCGCCGGGCGGGTGCGGGTGCTGGTGCGCGACGCCGCCCGGGCGCAGGACCTGGCCGCCCTGGGGGTGGACGTGGTGAGCGGGGACCTGCGCGAGGCGGGTGACCGGGCGCGGGCCCTGGAGGGCGCGTCGGTGGTGGTCAACGTCGCGGCGGCCTTCCGCGGGGTGCCCGAGGAGGAGGTGTGGGCGGTCAACCGGGACGCGGCCGTGGCGCTGGGGCGCGAGGCCGCCGCGGCCGGGGTCGAGCGGTTCGTCCAGGCCAGCACGACGCTGGTGTACGGGCGGGGGCTGGGGCGTCCGGCCGTGGAGGAGGACCGGCTGGCCCCTCACCCGGTGTGGGGGGTGTACCCGGTGTCCAAGGCCGAGGCGGAGGCGGGGCTGCGGGAGCTGGGCGGGCGGCTGCCGCTGGTGGTGGCGCGCCTGGCGTTCGTCTACGGGGAGGGCGATCCGCACCTGGCGGACTCCCTGCACTGGGCCGGTGCCTGGCCCGCGCACCAGCGGCTGGCGACGGTGCACCACGCGGACGTGTCGCAGGCGCTGTGGCGGGCGGCGGTGACCCCGGGGATCGCGGGGCGCACCTACAACGTGTGCGACGACGCGCCGCTGACGGCCTGGGACCTGCACGTCCTGAACGGGGCCGTGCACCCGGGCGCCGGCGCGTCGGCGGCGGAGTTCGACCCGTGGGAGGGGCAGGGCTCGACGGCGGCGGCGCGCCGGGACCTGGGGTGGCGCCCGCAGTACCCGTCGGCGTGGGCCGCGCTGGAGGCGGGGGCGCTGTGAGGGAGTCCTGGGGGCCGCCCCTGCCGGGGGCAGGGGCGGCCGGGTGGCTCACGCCGTGGGCACCGGCGCGGGTGCGGGGGCGTAGCCGGCGGGGCGGGTGGTGAAGGTGCCGCGGCCCTGGGTGCGCGAGCGCAGGCGGCTCGCGTAGCCGAACAGTTCGGCCAGCGGCACCACGGCCGTCACCTGGGCGCTCGTGCGGGTGGTGTCGGTGGCCTGGACCTGGCCGCGGCGGGCGGCGAGGTCGCCGAGGACGGTGCCCAGCGCGTCCTCGGGCACGCTGACCGTCACCTGGGCGACGGGCTCCAGCAAGTGGAGGCGTCCGGCGCGCAGGGCCGCGCGCAGGGCGCCCCGGCCGGCGGTGCGGAAGGCGAGCTCGGAGGAGTCCTTGGGGTGGGTGGCGCCGTCGGTGAGGGTGACGCGCACGCCGGTGACGGGGTGGCCGCCGAGCGGGCCCTCGGCGAGGGCGTCGCGGCAGCCGGCCTCGACGGCCTGCACGTACTCGCGCGGGACCCGTCCGCCGGTGACGGTGGACGTGAACACGAACTCCTCCTCACTGGTGTCCTCCAGGGGCTGGACGTCCAGCACCAGGTGCGCGAACTGGCCGGCGCCGCCGTCCTGTTTGACGTGCCGGTGGACGAAGCCGCTCACCCCGGCCACCAGGCGTTCGCGGTGGGCCACGCGCGGGCGGCCCACGACGGTGTCGACGCCGTGCTCGCGGCGGATCTTCTCCGCCGCGACCTCCAGGTGCAGCTCCCCCAGCCCCGACAGCGTGCGCTGCCCGGTCTCGGGATCGGTGCGTACCCGCAGCGACGGATCCTCCTCGGCCAGGCGGGCCAGTGCGGTGGCGAGACGGTCGGTGTCGGCGGCGCGGCGGGCCTCGACGGCGACGGTGACGACGGGCTCGGCGCTGACCGGGGCCTCCAGCAGGATGGGGGCGCCGGGCGCGCACAGGGTGGCGCCGGCGCGGGCGGCCTTGGGGCCGATCACGGCGACGATGTCTCCGGCCAGGGCACAGGCGGTCTCGGTGCGGCGGTCGGCCTGGACGCGCAGGATGCGCGCGACGCGCTCGGTGCGGCCGGTGGCGGTGTCCAGCACGAGGTCTCCCTTCTCCAGTCGGCCGGCGTAGACGCGCAGGTAGGTCAGGCGTCCGGTGGGGGCGGCGCTCACCTTGAACGCCAGGGCGGTGAACGGCTGCCCGGGGTCGGCGGCGCGCTCGATGACGGTGTCGTCGCCGGGGCCGGCGCTGCCGCTCACGGCGGGCACGTCCAGCGGGGAGGGCAGGTAGGCGCAGACGGGGTCCAGGAGCGGTTCGATGCCGCGGTTGCGGTAGGCGGAGCCGCACAGCACCACCACCGCCTCCCCGCTGACCGTCAGCTCGCGCAGGGCGCTCGTCAGGGTGGCGGCGCCCAGGGCACCGTCGGTGCAGAACTCCTCCAGGGCGCCGGGGTGCAGGGCGGCGACCTCCTCCTCCAGGGCGCGCCGGCGGGCGGCGGCCTCCTCGGCCAGGTGCGCGGGCACCGGGTGCTCGCGCATGCCGTCCTCCTCGGTCCAGGTCAGGGCGCGCAGGGTGATCAGGTCGACGACGCCGGTGAACGCGTCCTCGGCGCCGACGGGCAGCTGCACGGCCAGCGGGTGCGGGTGCAGGTGCTCGCGGATGGAGGCGACGGCGGCGTCCAGGTCGGCGCCGGCGCGGTCCAGCTTGTTGACGAAGGCGATCCTGGGCACGCCGTGGCGCTCGGCCTGGCGCCACACCGACTCGCTCTGCGGCTCGACGCCGGCCACCGCGTCGAACACCGCCACCGCGCCGTCCAGGACGCGCAGCGAGCGCTCGACCTCGTCGGCGAAGTCGACGTGGCCGGGGGTGTCGATGAGGTTGATCCGGTGCCCGGCCCAGGCGCAGCTGACGGCGGCGGCGAAGATGGTGATGCCGCGGTCGCGTTCCTGGGGGTCGAAGTCGGTGACGGTGGTGCCGTCGTGGACCTCGCCGCGCTTGTGGGTGGTGCCGGTGAGGTAGAGGATCCGTTCGGTGACGGTGGTCTTGCCGGCGTCGACGTGGGCGAGGATGCCGAGGTTGCGGACGTCGGCGATCGCGGCGGTCGTGCCGGTGGTGGTGGTGCCGGTGGTGGTGGTCTCGGTGCGCATGGCCCGGCCTTTCGGAGGTGATCCGTGGGTGGGTGGGCGCGCGATTCACGAGTGGCGACGTGACGTGACGTCATGGGTGGTGGCGGGTCGGGCGCATGGCCGTCCGCCGGTGGCCTTGTTCAGGCGTTCGTCGCACTCGTCCCCCGGTGCCGGCCGCGCAGCGGGCACCGGAAGGAGAGGGACACCAGGATCACCTCGTAGCGGGACGCGGGAGAGGCGGCCGGGGCCGGGCGGGGGGCGGCGGCGGTGCGCTGGGCGGCCATGGCCACTCCCCTCCCCTCACTCCTGGTCTCGGCGTCACGGGCGTGACTTCCCGGCGAGTCTAGGGAAGGCGGGCGGCGCGGCGCACCGGGATTTTCCGCGCCCCCGGCGCGGGGGTCAGGTCTGCCTCCAGGCGCTGGCGGTGAAAGCGGGGTCGCGGTCGGGGCCTTGGGCGCGCGGGGCGAGGGGCATGACGCCGCCGTGTCCGGACCGTCGGGGGTGTCCAGGCGGAGCCGGGCGCCGGCGGTCAGCCGGTCGTGGGCCGGCGCGGCGGTCGCTTCTCCCGTCCCACAGATCGAACTGGCATATCCGTATCGAGTGGAGTGCCGAAGCCCGGCCATGCCGAAGAAATGCCCTCTCCAACTCCCCACCTGGGGCTTTACCGGACAGCTGGCATCTGGTCGGGACTCACCCGAAGGGGGCCGCCCTTGGGTCCGGCCATGGATTCGTGGGAACGAGGGCGGATCGAGTAAGTCTGGGTGTCCGATGGTCCCACCACAGTGAAGGCAGAGAGGGACCGCTGATGGACCGTCCGGAGAATGCGCCGGCACCTGTGATGGTCAGCAACCGGGTAGCGGGCCATGTCACCGTGAACGGCGACGTCTTCCAGGCCGAGAACATCAGCATCACGGTGGTCGACCTGGTTCGGAAGCCCGATGGTCCGAGGGCACACACGCCGTGGAGCCCTCGACAGCACAGCGAAACGGCTCCACAGCCCGAGTCCCTCCCTGGAAGACAGGAGAGGGCGTGCAGCAAGCGTGTCGGCAGCCGCCTCCCTTCGCGGTCATGGGGGCCAGTCGCGGTCAGCATCCGCCCGGGCTCAGGAAGGGATCGCCTCGACCTTCCCACGGTCCGCCAGCCACTGCACCTGGACGGCTCACTCGTGGGCGAGGGCGAAGCTCCCCTCCCCCGCGGTAAAAGTCCGCTCCTGGCAGACGGCGCCGCCAGGCATTCCGGCACCTGACGCTCCGGGTACCGGCGGTTCGCTCCGGGACGGGCCGGGCTCCGGCGGCCGCGGGGGTCAGTCGAAGAGGCGGCGGCGGTGGGCCAGGGCGGCGGCCTCGGTGCGGGAGGTGACGGCGAGTTTGGCGAGGATGTTGGAGACGTGGACGCCGGCGGTCTTGGCGGAGATGAACAGGGCCTCGCCGATGGCGCGGTTGCTGTGGCCCTCGGCGACCAGGCGCAGCACGTCGCTCTCGCGCGGGGTCAGGCCCAGGCCCTGGGCGCCGTCGGGGGCGGTGGTGGTCAGGCGGTGGCGGGTGGCCAGGCGGGCGGCTTCGCGGGTGAGGGCGGGGGCGGGCAGGGCGGTGGCGAGGCTCTCGGCCTCGCGCAGGTGTTCCTCGGCAGTGGTGCGCTCGCCGGTGGCCAGGGCCGCGTCGGCGGCGCGCAGCAGGGCTTCGGCGAGGGGGTGGGGGTGGGCGAGGGCGCGCCAGGCGGTGACGGCGGCGTGCTGGGCGGCGGGGTCGGTGCTCAGGCGGGCGCGGCAGGAGGCGCGGTGGGCCTGCTGGAGGGGGCCGGGGGCGGGCAGGTGGTCGACGAGGGCGGTGAGGGCGGTGGTGAGGGCGGCGGCGGCCGGGTCGGGGTGCAGGGCCTGGGCGGTGAGCAGGCCGGTGTGGGCCAGCGGCCAGGCGAGGGCGGGGTGGTCGGCCAGGTGGGGGTCGGCCAGGGCGGTGCGCAGCAGGTGGGCGGCACGGCGGTGGTCGCCGGTGGCGAGGGCGGTGCGCGCCTGGAGGTCGTGCAGCGGCAGGAGGAACTCGCGGCCGGTGTAGTGGGGGGTCAGGAGGCGCTCGGCGTGGGCGGCGGCCTCGGTGGCGGCGGCGGTGTCGTCGGCGGTGAGGGCGAGGGTGCCCAGGCAGGTGAGCAGGACGGCCCGGTACAGGGGCGGCGGGTCCAGGGCGAGGGCGTCCTCGGCGGTGGTGCGGGCCTGGTCGTGGTGGCCGAGGTGGGTGAGGGCGTCGGCCAGGACGGCGGCCAGGACGGCGCCGCGGCTGCCGGCCAGTCCGGCCCGGCGGGCGGCGTCCAGGCCGTGGCGGGCGATGGTGGCGGCGTCCTCGTAGCGGCCGGCGGCCTTGTCGGTGACGGCGGCGACGACGGCGACGAGGGCGGCGGTGTCGTCGTCGCTGGCCTCGGCGGCCAGGCGGGCGGCGTCCTGGCAGTGGGCGCGGGCCCGTGGCGGGTTTCCGGTGTGGGCGGCGTGGGCGGCGAGGGTGGCCAGGGCGAGGGCCTGGACGCCCGGGTCGCCGGCCCGGCGGGCGAGGCGGAGGGCGGTTTCGGCGTGGCCGAGGGCCTCGTGGTGGTGGGTCAGGACCCACAGGCGGCTGGCGAGGGTGGCGAGCAGACGGGCACGGACGGCGCCGGCGGGGGCGGGCGCGGTGTCGGGGGCGGGCGCGGGCGCGGCGTCGGTGTCGGTGTCGGTGTCGGTGTCGGTGGCGGGCAGGGTGCGGACGGCTTCGCGCAGGTCGTCCAGGCCGTCCTGGCCGGCCCGGTGCTTGAGCAGGCTGCGGGTCTCCAGCAGCAGGGCCCGGCGGGCGGGTGCGGCCGGGGTGGGGGCGAGGAGGTCGAGGGCGGCGGTGGCGTGGGCGATGCCGCGCAGGGCCTGCCCGGCGTCCAGGGCGGCGCGGGCGGCGGCGGCCTCCACCTCGGCGCGCCCGGGCAGGGCGTCGGCGGCGTCGGCATCGGCGTCGGCGGGGTGGCCGTCGGTGGGCCAGAGGTCCAGGACCCGTTCCAGCAGGGCGAGTTGCTCGGCGTAGGCGTGGGCGCGCCGGGCCCGGTCGGCGGCGCGGGCGGCGGCGGCCAGCGCGCGGGGGCGGTCGCCCGCGGCGTGCCAGTGGGCGGCGAGGGCGGCATCCAGGCGGTCGGGTGCGGCGAGGGCGGGGTCGGCGGCCAGCGCGCGGGCGTAGGCGGCGTGCAGGCGGGCGCGCTCGCCCGGAAGCAGGTCCTCGTGGACGGCGGCGCGCAGCAGGGCGTGGCGGAAGCGGTAGCCGTCGCCGTCGGGCTGCAGGAGGCGGCGTTCGACGGCCTGGCGCAGCCACTGGTCCAGGTCCGCGTGCTCGGGCAGAACGGCGGCCAGCAGGCGGTGGCCGACGCTGTCCTCGACGGCGCAGGCGGCCGAGGCGGCGCGCACCACCTGCCGTGCGGCCTCGGGCAGTTCGCGCAGGGCGGTGAGCAACAGGTCGCGCAGGGGGACGGGCGTGGCGGGGGTGGCGGCGTCGGCGAGGGCCTCGACGAACAGGGGGTTGCCCTGGCTGCGGCGGTGGATCTCCTCGGCGCGGGCGGGGTCGAGTCCGTGATCGGTCAGCCAGCGGGCGACGTCGGCGCGGCGCAGCGGGGCGGGGTCGACGCGGCGTACGGGGCCCAGGCGGGTGAGGGCGGTGAGCAGGGGGTGCAGGGGGTGGTCGTCGGGCAGGTCGGTGGAGCGGTGGGTGGCCAGGAGGAGGACGCCGGGGCGGGTGAGGGTACGGGCGAGGTAGAGCAGGAGGTCGCGGCTGGACGTGTCGGCCCAGTGGAGGTCCTCGACGACCAGGACGACGGGGTGGTGTGCGGCGGCGGCCTCGACGAGGGTACGGACGGCGTCGAAGAGGCGGGAGCGTCCGTGCGGGCCGGATGCGGGCGGGTCGGCCGTGGGCGGTGTGCGGGGCCCGTCCGGGGCGTCCGGGTGGGGGGTGTCGTCGAGTTCGGGCAGCCAGGGGGCGAGGGCGCGGCGTCCCGCGGGGCCGAGGACGCCGGCCGTCCACGCGGTGCCGAACTCGCGCAGCAGGGCGCGCAGCAGGGCGGCGAACGGGGCGTAGGGGAGGCTGTCGGCGCCCAGGGCCAGGCAGCCGCCGAGGTAGGCGCGGGTGTCGGTGTGCGCGGCGAGGTGGGTGGTGAACTCCTCGACGAGGCGGGTCTTGCCGATCCCGGCCTCCCCGCCGACGAGGACCGTCAGCGGGCCGGTGGCGCACGCGTGGGCGTGGGCGTCGGCGAGGGCGCGCAGCTCGGCGCTGCGGGCCAGCAGGGGCGCGGGGCGGGACGGCGTGATCACCGGCGGCATCCTACTCAGGGCCGCCCGGGGGCGCCGAGCCGGTCGAGGGCCTGGTCGCGAGCCTGATGGTGGGCCCGGTCGCGGGCCTGATGGTGGGCCCGGTCGCGGGCCTGGTTGTGGGCCTGGTTGTGTGCCGTTCGGCAGGGTTCAGGGCGCAGGGGCGCCGGATCTGAAGAGGTGTCTAGGCAATCCGCCCCATGTGCGGGGCGGGTGTGCGGAGCGAGGCTCTTCCCAGCGGTGATCGACACCGCCGCGCACCACGCGGTGCGCCGACGAAAGGCCCCTTCCGTGCACGCCGCTCTTCCCGATCCGCGCCGCTGGCGCGTCCTGCCGGTGATCCTGCTGGCGACCTTCATGGCCGCGTTCGACTACATGGTCGTCAACGTCGCCGCTCCCTCCCTGGCCCGCGACCTGGGGGCGGGTCCGGCCGCGCTCGAACTGGTCGTCGGCGGCTACGGGTTCACCTATGCTGCGGGCCTGGTCACCGGCGGCAAGCTGGGTGACCTGTTCGGCCACCGCCGCCTGTTCCTGCTCGGCATGGCGGGCTTCACCGCCGCGTCCCTGCTGTGCGGGCTGGCCGCCAGTGCCCCCGAACTGATCGCCGCCCGTCTCGTGCAGGGCCTGGCGGCGGCGGCGATGGCCCCGCAGGTCCTCGCCCTGATCACGGCCGCCTTCCCGGCCGGGGAGCGCCCGCGCGCCCTGGCCTGGTTCGGGCTGACGATCAGTCTGGGCGGCATAGCCGGGCAGGTGCTGGGCGGGGCGCTGCTGCAGGCCGACGTGTTCGGCCTGGGCTGGCGGGTGATCTTCCTGGTGAACGGGCCCGTCGGCGTCGGTGCCCTCGCCGCGGCCGCCCGTCTGCTGCCCCGCCGCGCCCCCGCCGCCCGCCCCGGCCTGGACCCGGTCGGCGCGCTCGCCCTGACCCTCGCCCTCGCGCTCGCCCTGGTGCCGCTGGTGGTCGGACGCGAGGAGGGCTGGCCGCTGTGGAGCGTGCTGTCGCTGGTGGCCGCCGTGCCCGCGCTGGCCGCGGCCCTGGCCTGGATGCGCCGCCTGGATGCGCGCGGTGGCGAGCCGCTGCTCGACCTCGCCCTGTTCGCCTCCCGGGCGCTGCGCATCGGACTGCTCGTCAACGTCGCCGTCATGGCGTCCTTCGGCGGCCTGATGCTCACCACCACCCTGCTCCTGCAGGGCGGGCTCGGCCTGGACGCCGCCCATGCCGGGCTGGTGTTCGTGCCGCTGGGCGCCGGCACCATGGCCGCCGCCCTGCTCGGCCGGCACCTGGCCGCCCGCCTGGGATCGCGCGCCCTGCCGGCCGGCAACGCGCTGGGCACCGCCGGCATCACCCTGCTCGCCCTCGAACTGCACCTGGCCGGCGCCTCGGCCGGCGCCCCGCTGATCGCCGCGCCGCTGGCCCTGGTGGGCCTGGGCAGCGGGCTGACCATGCCCGCCCTGACCGGCACCGTCCTGGGCGGTGTGCGCCCCGAGCGGGCCGGCGCCGCCTCCGGGATCCTGACGACCACCCAGCAGTTCTCCACCGCCACCGGCGTGGCCGTCCTCGGCGCCGTCTTCTTCTCGGTCCTGGGCCACCACCCCACCCCGGCCGGCTACGCGAACGCCGCCGAACACGCGCTGTGGCTCGCCGCGCTGCTGTACGCGGTGGCGACCGTCCTGGTCACGCGGCTGCCCCGGCCACAGGCACCCGCCACCGCCCCTGCGCCTGCGCCTGCCGCCAAGACGTCTGTCTCCGCCTGACGCCCGTCCCCTCGCCACCCCGTCAAGGACTGATCACGATGCGCGGTTTCCTCACCGACCCCACCGCCCCGGCCGGCCTGCGCCTGACCGGCGCCCTACCCGAACCCGAGCCCGCCGACGGCGAGTTCCTCATGGCCGTCCACGCCTACGCCCTCAACCGCGACGAGCTCAACCTCATCCGCCGCCGCCCCGACGGCTGGCGCCCGGGCCAGGACGTCGCCGGCACCGTGCTGCGCGCCGCCGCCGCCGGCACCGGCCCCGCCGCCGGCACCCGCGTGCTGGCGCGCCTGGAGGAGCTCGGCTGGGCCGAGCGCGCGGCCGTGCCCGTCCACAGCGCCGCCGTCCTCGAGGACGCCGTCACTTTCGCCCAGGCGGCGACCCTGCCCATCGCGGGCATCACCGCGCTGCGCGCCCTGCGCCAGGGCGGCCCGCTCCTGGGCGCGGACGTCCTGGTCACGGGCGCCACCGGCGGCGTCGGCCAGTTCGCCGTCCAGCTCGCGGCGGCCGCCGGCGCCCGCGTCACCGCCCACGTCAGCCGGCCCGAACGGGCCGGGGCCGCCCTGGCCCTGGGCGCCCGCCACACCGTCACCACCCTCGCGGAGGCCGCCCCCCACGGCCCCTACCAGCTGGTCCTGGACGGCATCGGCGGCCCCGTCCTCACCGACGCCGTCCGCCTCCTCGCCCCCGGCGCCACCGCCGTCCTGTACGGCAACGTCGCCGGGCCCTCCCAACTGTCCATCGGCGACTTCTACGCCCAGGGCTGGAACGCCCGCCTCGTCGGCCTGATCAGCGCCGACCCCACCCCCGGCGCCACGGGCGGCGAGGCCGGGCCGGGTATGGCGGCCGACCTCGCGACCCTGGTGCGCCTGGTCGCCGACGGCCGGCTCACCCCCCACACCACCCTCACCGCCGACTGGACCCGCACCCCCGACGCCCTCACCGCCCTGGCCCGCCGCGACATCCGCGGCAAAGCCGTCCTGACCCTGCCCCCGGCCGCCACCGACCCCGCCCTGGACCCCGCCCTGGACCGCCGCCTCTGACCCGCCCCGGAGCCGGGGCCGGGGCGTCGACACCCAGTCGCCCCCGGGCGCGACCCGCGCGAGGCGCACCCGGTCTACCACTCCTGGCACGCCCACCTCGCCGCCCTGATCACCGAACAGCGCCCCGACGCCGACGCCGACCTCCTGGCCCGCCTTGCGGGCGCCGGCGCCCGTCCCCTATGCGCCCGGCAGGTCGATGGTCTCGTACGGGGGGTGTTCGAGGACGGTGGCGGTGGCGGGGGCGGCGGTGCGGGCGGTGCGGGCGGTGCGGTTGGTGAGGGTGGCGGGGCCGTGAGCGGGGGCGAGGTCGGGGCCGGGGCCCAGGACGGTGCGGGCGGGCGGGGCGGGGCGGTCCAGGGGCATGACCGGCGGGCTCGTGCAGTGGGCCGGGTGCGCGCGCCGGCCCCCTCGCGTCTATCCGGCGCAGGCGGGGATCGGGTCCGTCCCGGGGCAGCAGAGGGTGTCCTCGTCGGCGATCACCTCGGTGCAGCCGCCGCAGAGCCACACCGTCCCGGGCTCCACGGGGCCGGATGCGCTCACGCCGTTGCCGCGCACCGTCAGCTGCCAGGTGTCCCAGTCCTCCTCGCCCTGCGCGTCGATCACGCCGTCGAGCACGTGGTCGAAGGTGAAGGCCTCGAACCCGGGCTCGCCCTGGGCGTGGGCGCCGGGCTTGAGGAAGTGGTCGATCAGGTAGGCCATCCACTCGGGCGCGTCGTAGAACTTCTCGTGCCCGTTCCACTGGATCGCCGACCCGTCGTCGGTGGGCTCCCACCAGCACCACAGGCCGGGCTGGCCCGCCGGGGGCCGGCCGTCGTCGCGGACGTCCGCGTCGGGGCCCTGGCCAGCGAAGCCGGTGCCGCCGACGTAGTAGGGACCGTTGTCACGGTCCATGCGCCGGGTGCCGGCGAACTTGCGCAGGTAGGCGATCTCGTGCGCGTTGAGCGGCGGCTCGACGGCGACGCGGCCGGTGAATTGCGTGGTGTAGCCCATGCCCGGGAGCCTAGCCACGCCCTCCGACACCCCGGCCGACCGGACCGGACCCACCGGGACCGACCGTGACCAACCGAGCCGACAAGCCGTGACGGCGGGCCGTGACGGGCGTTCAGCCGCCGCTGCGGACGGGCCCGGGGGCATCCGGCTGCGGCGACCGGGCCCGCACCGCGCCCGGAGGCGGGGTGCGGGTCCGGTCGCGGGGGCGGCCCAGAAGGACGCCGGCCAGCACCAGGACCAGTCCGGCCCCCTGGCGCGCGCCCAGGTCCTCGCCGGCGAGCGCCGTGCCCAGCAGCACCCCGGCGAGCGGGTTGAGCAGGCCGAGCAGGCCGACGGTGCCGGCCGGCAGGTGGCGCAGGCCCGCGAACCAGAGCGCGAACGCGAGCGCGGTCGCCACCACGGTCACGTAGCCGAAGGCGAGCAGCACACGCGCGTCCATGGCGGGCGGCGGCCCTTCGGCGGCGGCGGCCAGCGGCAGCAGGAGCAGGCCGCCGGCGGTCAGCTGCCAGGAGGTGGCGGCCAGCGGGTCGGCGCCCTCGCGCCAGCGCGCGGCCAGGACGTAGCCGACGGAGGAGACGAGCATGGCCGCCGTCGAGGACGCGAGCCCGGTGGCGGTCACCGTGCCGCCGGAGCCCAGGAGCATCAGCGCGACCCCGCCCAGCCCGACGAAGGCACCCGCCAGATGAGCGCGCCGGGGGCGCTGGCCGGCCAGGGCCCAGGCGGTGAGCAGCATGGCCAGCGGGGAGGCGGCCATGACGGTGGCGGCGGTGCTGGTGGGCAGCTGCTGGGAGGCGAGGTAGAGCAGGACGAAGAAGACGGCGGTGTTGAGGGTGCCGAGCAGGGCCGAGCGCCACCACCAGGGGCCGTGGGGGCGGCGGCGGGCGAGGGCGAGCAGGAGCAGGCCGGCGGGCAGAGCGCGCAGGGCGGCTCCCCACAGGGGCCGGTCGGGGGGCAGCCAGGCGCGGGTGACGTAGTAGTTGGCGCCCCAGGCGAGGGGGGCCAGGGCGGTCAGGAGCACCCACCGCAGATTACCTTCCATGGAAGCCAATATAGCTTCCCGGGAAGCTATGCGCGCTACGATGGGTGCCATGGAGCCCAAGCACCCCGCCCCGCAGGCCCCCCGCCGGCAGCACCCCGCCCCGCAGGACCCGCGGGGCCTGGACCACGTAGCCGCGATCCAGGCCGAGTGGCGCCGCGAGCGTCCCGACCTGGACGTCTCCCCGCAGGCCGTGATCGGGCGCCTGCACCGTCTGGCCGCGCGCCTGAGCGGCGAGCTGAACCTGGTCTACGCGCGCTACGGACTGGGCGAGGGCGAGTTCGACGTCCTGGCGGCGCTGCGCCGGGCCGGGGCGCCGTACGAGCGGGCGCCCGGGGAGCTGGCGGCGCACACGATGGTGACCACCGGGGCGATGACCAAGCGCATCGACCGCCTGGTGCGGGCCGGGCTGGTCACCCGCCGCCAGGCCGAGGGCGACCGGCGCGGGCGCGTGGTGGCGCTCACCGAGGCGGGTGTGCGGCTGATCGACGAGGCGTTCACCGCGCACATGCGCAACGAGCACCGGCTGCTCGCCCTGCTCGACCCCGGGGAGGCCGGCGCGCTGGAGGAACTGCTGACCCTCTGGCAGCAGCGCCTGGAGGCGGGCGCGGACACCGGCCGCCCGGACGGCGGACACCGACCCGCGCGGGCCGCACAATGTGACGCATGACCAGCACCCCGCCGCCGCAGCCCCCCTCCGGCACCCCCTCCCCCGCGCCGCCCTTCTTCACGGAGAGCCCGGCGGCACGGGCGGACCGGCGGCTGATCGAGCTGCTGCAGGAGCTGCGGGTGCTGCAGACCGGGGTGCAGATCGTGTTCGCGTTTCTGCTCGGGGTGGCGTTCACCCCGCGGTTCGCCGCCCTCGGCGACCTGCAGCAGGACGTGTACGTCACCACGCTGCTGCTGGCGGTGCTGGCCTCGGCGGTGTTCGCGACGCCGGTGGCGCTGCACCGCGGACTGTTCCACCATCCGGGCAAGGAACGGATCGTCAGGGCGTCGGTGCGCATCGCCCAGCTCGGCCTGGTACTGCTGGCCTCGGCGCTGAGCGGGGCGGTGCTGCTGGTGCTGGACGTCGTCCTCGGCACGCCGGCGGCCCTGGTGATCACCGGGGCGGTGGCGCTGGCGTTCGCGGGCCTGTGGTTCGTCCTGCCGTGGGCCGTCCGGCGCCCGCTGGAACGCGAGGCGCAGGCCGCCGGAACAACAGTGATCAAGCCGTGACCTGCACGAACTTCAGTTCGCCCGCGACCGGCCACTAGCGTTCGCCTGTGAACAGCAGGAGCAGCAACAACGGCAGTGACAGCGGTGACGGCAACAACAGCGGTGACGAGCGCGGCGGCGACCTGCCCCGGGTCTGGCCGCGCAACCTGGCGTACGCGGCGGGCGCGGCGGCCCTCGCCTTCGCGGTGATGCGTTTCCTCCAGCCGGGCGGCGAGGACGGCGCGCCGGCCGCCACGCCCGCCCCGGCACCCTCCGCCTCCACCGCGTCCCCGGCGGCCGTCGCGTCGGCCGGCGCGTCGCCCGCCCTGGCGCCGATCGCACTGGAGGAGGCCTACCCTTCGCAGGTGAAGGCCGGCGGCATCGTCTACACCCGGGTCGGCTCGAAGACGCTCACCACGTGCACGAGCCCGGACTCGGTGGGCCCGCGCCTGATCGCGCTGGTGAAGCAGGGGCACGGCTGCCTGAACCACCAGATCGCCCTGTACAAGGACGAGCGCAGCAACCAGTACAACCTGTCGGTGTTCACCTTCAACGACCCCGCCGACACCGCCCACGTGCTCACCCGGCTGGCCGCGGACGCCACCGACTACCAGGTCGGCGCCCAGGCCCCGCCCCCGGGCGCCGGGCTGCCCGTCCTGCCGGCCGACAGCGGCATGGTGCAGGCCTTCGCCGGCGCCGGCCGCGCGATGATCGTCGGCCTCGGCCAGTGGTCCGACGGCCACACCACCGACTACCAGCGCCTGACCGACCGCCTGAGCCCGCTGCTCGACGCCGTCTCCACGAAAACCCTGGCCCACGAAACCGGCAAGCCCCCCGCCCCCGCGATCTGACCCGAGCCCCTCTCCCCCACCACGTCCCCCACCAGGGCGCCGCCGGCCCGGGCCTCGGGCACCCGGCCGGCACCCCGCCCACACCGCCCGCACCGCACCGAGCACACCGCCCGCACCGCACCCCACGCGCCGCGCGCGCCGGAATGTCCGGGAAAGGCGTCTTGATTCTCCTTCGTCCACGCCTCATCCGGTTGCGCGGAGAACGCACAGCACACGATGTGAACCGCGCGGAGAACGGGGCGCGAAATTCCGGGCGGTGGCGCGAACCGGCTCTTCAGGTTTCCGCAATGGCCCCCGGTGCCCCAGCGCGCGCCGGGCTGGCAGGGCCCCGACGCTCCCCCGGACCGGCGGGGGAACCTGCGTGATCATGCGGATGACCGGGGATTTCCGGCCAAGATCCTCAAGGGCGCAGCCGTTTCTCCAGGTCCTGTGATCTCCTGTTCTTTGGCTTTGCCTTACTCCTCCATGACCTTTGGTCAGGGTGTTCCGGGGGAAGGGCGCGGGCCGTCCCGGGCGTTTTGCACCGCAACGTCCGTATGCGCTGCGGAGCCGTGGAAAAGGGGGATGGGTGCGAGGGGCGGGGACTCCCGCACGGCGGGGTGCCGGCGCGCCGTCCGGCGCGGGCCGCGCCCTGCGGGCCGCCGTGGCCGTCACCACCGCCATCGCCATCGCCGGCGTCACGGCCTTCACCGCTGCCACCACTCCCACCACTGCCACCGCCACTGCGACCGTCATCACCACTGCCGCCGGCTGATCCCGGCTCTTCCCAGGGGGGAACGTTCCATGTCCCACAGCACTTCGTCCCGTTCACGCCGCGCGGGCGTACTCTGCGTCGCACTCGCCGCGGCCGCCGGTGCGCTGACCACCTTCTCCGCCGCGCCGGCCGGGGCCGTCGTCGGCGAGGCGGCGGCGGACGGGGCGTACGCCTACACCGCGAAGCTCTCGATCGGTGACGGCTTCCGCTCCTGCACCGGTGCGCTGGTGGACCGCAACTGGGTGATCACGGCCGCCAGTTGCTTCTCCGACGACCCGGCGCAGCCGCAGGCGCTGACGGCCGGCGCGCCGAGGTGGAAGACCGGAGCCGTCATCGGGCGCACCGACCTGGCCGGGACGGCCGGGCGGGAGGTGCAGGTGACGCAGCTGGTGCCGCGGGCCGACCGGGACCTCGTGCTGGCGCGGCTGAGCACGCCGGTGGACGGCATCGCGCCGCTGGCCCTGGCGGCGGGCGCGCCGGTGGCGGGCGAGAAGCTGCGCGTGGCGGGGTACGGGCGCACCAAGGACGAGTGGGTGCCGGGCAAGCTCCACTCGGGGGTGTTCGGTCTGGACGCCGTGCAGGCGACGACGATCGCCACCAGTGGCCAGAACGGGGCGGCGGTGTGCAAGGGCGACACCGGTGCGCCCACGGTCCGTGAGAGCAACGGCCGGGCCGAGCTGGTGGCGGTGGCGTCGCGTTCGTGGCAGGGCGGGTGCCTGGGGGTGGCCGAGACCCGGACCGGAGTGTCCTCCAGCCGCGTGGACGACGTGGCCGGGTGGGTCGACGGCGTCGTGCGCAAGCGCGGCGTGCGCGGTGACACGGACGGTGACGGGCGTGCGGACGCGCTCATGGCGTACTACCACGCGGACGGGCGGATCGGTTTCTACACCGCGCCGGGCGACACGGACGGGTTGCTGGGCGACTTCACGGCCGGGTACATGGTGCCGGCCGAGGGCCACTGGGACCGGAACGCGATGAAGCTCGTCGCCGGGGACTTCAACGGCGACGGCCGCACCGACCTCGCCATGCTCTACCGCCGCCCCGACGGCTCCATCGACTACTACACCGCGCTGGCGGACAC